>JAEUJX010000780.1 GCA_016794545.1 Myxococcales bacterium | reverse complement strand
TAGACGAGCGCGAGGTTCGTCACCTCGTCGACCATCTCCGGCGCGCTCGAGCCGAGCGAGATCTCCTCGAGCAGGTGCGCGACGCGCTGCTGCGCCCACAGCGAGCCGACCCACGGGCGGTCCGGCGCCCGGTCGAGATCGACGGTGCGCGTGAACGCCACCGGCTTGCCCTCGAGCGTGCCCTTGATCGTGAGCTTCGCGACTCCCTTCCCGCGCAGGCGGCCGGTGACGAGCAGCTCGTCCTCGGCGAACACGTCGGGCAGCGAGCGCGGATAGATCCGCGACGCGACGGGGCCCTCGACGTCGATCGACACGTCGACGAGGAGGGGCTTCGCGATGTGCGCGGCGAGCCGCGCGACCTCGGGCTCGATGGCGCGAGCGCTGTCGATGTA
The DNA here is from genome assembly GCA_016794545.1 of Myxococcales bacterium. GTDB lineage: Bacteria > Myxococcota_A > Polyangia > Haliangiales > Haliangiaceae > JABFXX01. The sequence goes on along the minus strand of JAEUJX010000780.1, from coordinate 3,460 downwards.
CGAGAACGTGCCGCGCTTGACCGCGGCGAGCCGCTGGAGCAGCGGTCGATTCACCTCCTTGCCGAGACCGAGCGTGAACAGCCGCACGTCGCGCGTGTCGAGCTTCGCCGCCTCGATCGCGTGCCGCGCATCGGACTGCCCGTCGGTCATGAACACCACGACGCGCGGGCCGGCCTCGGCCTGCGCCTGCAGCTTGATCGCGGTCGACAGCGCGAGCGCGATGTCGGTGCCTCCGCCGTCGCGCAGCCGCTCGACAAAATCGATCGCGCGCTGCCGGGTGTCGGCGGTGACGGGCCTGGGCGACGCGAACAGCGGATCGACCTCGTCGGAGAACGCGATCACGTTGACACGGTCCTTGTCCGACAGGAGTCGGATCATGTCGACCGCGGAGCGCTTCGCGTGCTCGATCGCGCTGTCGGCGGCCATGCTGCCCGAGCGGTCGATGACGATCGTGACGTCCTTCGCCGCCACGGACTTCGCCGCCATCGCGGGCGCGGCGAGCGACAGCGCGAACCAGCTCTCCTCGCCGCTTCCACCGCCGACGTGCACGTACGCCGACGGCGTCCAGGGCGGCTCCTCGACGTCCCACTCGAGCATCAGCTCGCCGGTCGTGGCAAGGCCCGGCTCGCCGGGCCGCGCAGCGCCGCTGGAGGCGGCGCGAGGGTCGATCGCCCCGTCGCTGCGCACGCGCAGGCCGCCGCCGACCTTGTCGACGCGGAGCTTGTGCGTGGGCGAGCGGAGGTTCTTCACGGTCTGCGCGAGCTCGATCACGATCTCGGCGTCGCGGCGCGTCGACGGCGCGCGGTAGCGCACCGTGTGATCGCGGCGATCGAGCCACTTCGACCAGCGGATCTCGACCCGCTTCTTCTCGCGCGCGTTGATCGGGAAGATCTTGAACTTGAACGCGCCCTCGCCGGCCTCCTCGAGGAGCCCCGGATCCCGGCGACGCACGGTGACGTTCTCGTAGACGCGCCGCGCGGCCTGCCGCTCGAACACCTCGCCGACGATCTTCTGCTCGCCGTTCCAGTACGCGAACCCCTCGACGTGGCTGCCCGATCCGGGCCGCAGCGTGTAGCGACCCTCGATCTGCGACTCGCTCTGGTTCTCGTAGACCTGGAGCATCGTCGTCGTCGCGTGCTGGCCGTCGATCGCGACGTGCAGGCGCTCCTCCGCGAGCGGGATGCGGCTCTGTTCGGGCCGGCTGTTCGCGACGAGCATGGTCGCCTCGAGCCGATCGGCCGCGAGACTTTGAGCACGAGCCACGGGGAGGGCGACCGCGATCACGGCGGCGCCCACGGCGGCCCATGCGACTCCGATTCGGGTCGGCATGGTCTCTCCTCCTCGGGCCAAAACGCCCCACGCCAAGGAACGATCTGGGCGTGGTGTCGTTTTTCCCGGATCACACCCGCGTCGTGGCCCCGCGTTCACGCCCGTGCAGCGCGGTCGCGGAGTTAGGCCGCGGCACGGCACGTGCTGCAAGACCCTCCCATGCGCTTCCTCGTCGCGACCTCGGCTGCCCTCGCCCTCTCCGCCTGCTCCCTGTTCATGAGGTCGATCGAGAAGCCGAAGGCCGAGGTCCGCGACGTCACGGTGTCCTCCGCCGGGTTCTCCGGTGTCACCGGCCAGCTCCACCTCGACGTGATGAACCCGAACGGCTTCGGGGTCCCGCTGTCCGGCATCGACTGGCAGCTCTCGATCGGCGGCGCGCGCGCGGTCACCGGCAAGGTCGAGCTCCAGCAGACCATCCCGGCGAAGGGCATGGCCCCGGTGATGACCTCGCTGACGATCGACGCGCGCGACGCGGTCGCGGTCGCCGGCTCGCTCGCCGCGGGCGCGCGCGACTACCAGATCACCGCCCGCCTCCACTTCTCGACGCAGATCGGCCAGCTCGACGTCGACATCCAGCACGCGGGCCGGCTCGACGACGAGGGGCCGGCGGGCCTCGGCGGGCTCGGCGGCTACCTGCGCTGACGAATCAGCCGTTCTTGAGCGCGGCGAGCGCCTTGAACACGGCCTCGCGCGTGCGGGCGAACCCGCCGGTGCGCGCGCCCTCGAGCGCCTTCCGTCCGGCGGAACCCGCCTTCGCCTCGCCGAGCATGCCGATGCCCATCGCGGCATTGACCTGCACGTTCTCCGCGGGGCTCGCGAACGCATCGACCAGGATCTCGCTCGCGTCGGGCAACAGGTTGATCAGCTCGTTGATCCGCCGCGCGTGCGTCTCGTCGTCGGTCTCGAGGCCCTTCAGCAGCGCGGTCAGCACGCGCGCCTTGCGCGCTGCCAGCACGGGCGCGACCGCCTTCGCGACGTCGGCGTCACCGCGCAGGGCGCCGACGAGCGAGGCCGCGACCTCGCGCACCGCGTCGTCGCCGATCTTGTCGAGCGCGGCGGCCGCCTTGATGCGCACCGTCAGGTCGTCGTCGCGTAGCAGCACCGCGATCGCGGTCGCCGCGCCGGCGGCCGGCTTGCCGATCACGCCGAGCGCCGTCACCGCGTTCGCGCGGACGATCGCCCGACCGTCCTGGAGGTACGCGACGAGGTCGTCGCCGACGAGCTTCGTCGGGTCCTTGAAGGCGCCCGCGTCGAGCAGGCGCGTCTCGAACCCCTCGACCTCGGGGACCTGCGGGCCCGTCTGCTTCGGCCCGTCGAGCACCTCGAGCGCGGCGCGCACCGCGGCGCGCGTCTGCTCCCACCCGCCGGTGCGCGCGCCCTCGAGCGCCGCCCGGCCCTTGCCGACGCGCGCCTTGCCGAGCATGCCGAGGCCCAGCGCCGCGTTGACCTGCACGTTGACCGCGGGGCTCGCGAACGCCTCCGTCAGGATCTCCGAGGCGTCGTCGAACACGTTGATCAGCTCGCAGATCCGGCGCGCCGCGCTCGGCTTGTCGGTCTCGAGCCCGCGCACGAGCGCGCTGATCATCCGCGCCTTGCGCGCCTTGATCACCCCCGCACACGCGTCGGCCACCTTGTCATCGGAGTCGCCGAGCGCGCCGACCAGCGAGTCCGCGACCTCGATCACCGCCGCGTCGCCGACCTTGTCGAGCGCGTGTGCGGCGGCCAGGCGCGTGCGCGGCGCGTCGTCGCGGAGCAGCACGCCGAGGTTCCGCGCCGCGCCGACCGAGGCCGCGCCGAGCACGCCGAGGGCGGTCGCCGCGTTCGCGCGCACGACGTCACGGCCGTCGGTGAGGTACGCGACGAGGTCCGCGACGCCCGCCGCGGTCACCGCCGCCTTCGCCTTCTCGAGCTCGGCGGCCGACAGATGACGCTCCTCGAAGTCTTCGACCGCGACCGGCTTGGGGCCCGTCGCGCCGCGCGGCTCGATCTTGTCGAGGGCGCGGCGGACCGCGTCGCGCGTGCGCGCGTCGCCGCCGGTGCGGGCACCGTGCAACGCCGCGAGCCCGGCACCGACGCGCTCCTTGCCGAGGACACCCATCGCGAGCGCGGCGTTGACCTGCACGTTGACCGC
>JAEUJX010000777.1 GCA_016794545.1 Myxococcales bacterium | reverse complement strand
TACAGCAGTCCGGCGCGTACCGTCTCCGACGCCGTGCGCGTCTCGCGTCAGTACGGGTTCGCCGGCGAGAGCGTGCCGCCGCCGGCCGAGAGCGTGCTCGGCGACGCGGTGGTGGTGCCGCTCGGGAACGACATCTGATCGCCGGCCTGCAGCTCGTACATCGGGACGTTCGACCAGCGGAGCGGCTGCCCCGCCGCACAGGTGGTGGGCGCCGCAGCGGGTGAGAGCACGTAGACGCTCCCTTGCCCGACGACCCTGCCGAGGCCCGTCTCGTCGATGACGAGGGCCGTGCCCTCGTCGACACCGAGCCCGAGCGGGCCGACCGCGAGCCCATCGACCCACGCACGCGCGGTGAACGCGAGCAGCCGGCCCATCCGATCGCGCTGCGCGAAGTGCGTGTCGGTGACCACGCGGCGGATGACCGCTGGCGAAGCGAGCGCGGGCGCCAGCGTCACGTGCGGATCGAAGGGATCGTCGAGCGCCTCGCTCGAGAGCACCGAGCCGTTCGCGGCGGTGTAGACGACGCCCCCGAGGAAGGCGCAGCCCGCGCTCGTGCCGCCGACGACGACGCCGCGCTGCCACGCCGCCGACAGGGCCGAGGACACCGCCGTGTTCGCCCAGGCGGTGACGTAGGTGCTCTGATCGCCGCCCGCGATGAAGATCGCCTCGGCGTGGTCCAGCGCCCAGCGCACGTAGGCGTCGTCCGCGAGCGCGCGGGAATCGACCCGCAGCGTCTCCACGGAATCGACGCCGCCGACGTCCGTGTAGAGGTACGGGTTGTAGCCGTCGGCACCGGAGGTCCGGATCACCACCACATCGCCCCCGCCGATCCGGTCGCGCTGCCAGGCGAACGCCGCGTCGACGTCCGGCCCGCCCCCCATCAAGATCACGCCCGCGCGTGAGGTGGTGTGGACGTCGGCCGGGTTTCCGATCAGCCAGCGCACGAGGCCGGGAGGAGGTTCGGGCGGCGACGTCGTGTCGAGGCTCGCTGCGTCGGCGACGGGCACCGGTGGCGCATCTCCCGCCGGGAGCTGGGTGGGGTCGCCGCAGCTCGCGAGGACGAGCAGGGCCCCGGTCGAGCGTCCGCGAGTCATCGGCTGGACAGTGGCACTGTCTGGTCCGCATCGCCAGCCCGCTCGCGTTCTGGAGCGCGCCGCGCTCGTCCGCGGTCAGGATCCCTCGGGCGACTCGATCAGCACCTCGCTCAGGTCGCGGCGCGGAGCTGGGTGATGGATCGGCTCCGCGGGGGTCCCGAGCCTGAGCACCATGTGCGGATACGCGATGTCGGGCACGAGCGCGCGGATGCGGGCACGGAACCCCGGGATCTCGAGGACCTGGTTCAGGAACGCCGCCGACAGCCCGCGTGCGGTCGCCTGCAACAGCACGGCCTCCAGCGCCTGGCCACACGCCAGCCAGGACGCCGGATCGTCGCTCCCCGTTCCGAGGACCACGACCAGGGGCGAGCCCTCGATCAGCGACTCCTCGATCGTGCCGAACTTCTCGCCCAGGCTCGGTGACCGCATCGCGCGCATCAGCGTGAACGGCAGGTTCGAGCCATACTCCTTCTCCGCGAACGGGATCCCGTCCTTGCGGCGGCTCCCGAACGGGATCAGCCATCGCGCGAGCTCCTGCCGGAACGCCGGATCGCCGAACTGGAGCTCGTCGGCCTGCTCGACGAGCTCGGCGAGCGCTCGCTTGTGCTCGGGATCGAGGCGGACGAGAGCCGCGCCCTCGGCGGCCGCCGCGGCCACGAGCGCCTCGATGTCCGCCGGCGGAACGGGGCGCGGCAGGAACGCCCGGCGGTTGGTTCGCCGGAGGGCCACCGCCTGCATCAGCGTGTGATCCTCCGGCGTCGTGATCCGCGGGGCGCCGAGCCGCAGGGTCGCGAGGTGCTCTGGGCTGTCCCCGTCGACGAGCATCGTCGTCACCTCGTCGGTGAAGCCCATCGCGCGCACGGCGACGCGCGCGTTGTACAGGGCGCACCCACAGCTCTGGATCTGTTGCCGGCGTTCGGCGTCGATGACCTTCAGGCTGCGCGAGCGATCGGCGTCGAGCTCGAGCGACTCGTCGTGCAGGCGGAACCGCCATGGTTGCGTGTTGTGGGAGCTCGGTGCCATGACCGCCGCCGCCACCGCGTTCTTCAGCACCAACCGAGGACTCCGACCATCGAGCGACATGCACGCGAGCCGCAGCAAGCCCCATGCCGCACGCGCTGTGCGCCTGCCCGCGCGAATCCCGCATCGCTCGCGCCTGCGCCGGTGGTGTGCGAATCGCTTGCGTCGACCGTCGCGCGGCTCGACGCCCTCGAGGCCCGTGCGGGAGCCGCACAGCTCGAGCTCGGCCGTTTGTGGTGATCGGACGTTGGACCCCGGTGTAGGCTCGGGGACATGCGGGTGCTCTCCCTCGCGGCTCTCGGAGTCGCCACCATCGCAGGCTGTGGCGGCAGCGACTCGGGAGCCGACCCGGGCCGCGTCACGCTGCACCGGCTCAACAACGCCGAGTACAACAACACGGTCCGCGATCTGCTCGGCACGACACTCCAGCCGGCCAACGACTTCCCGGCGGACGATCGCGGCTATGGCTTCGATAACGTCGCCGACGTGCTCCGGTTGTCGCCGCTCGCGGTCGAGCTCTACGAGGCCGCGGCCGAGCGGCTGATCGCCGACACGCTCGCGGTCACCACGCAGTCGACGACGTCGATGTTCGAGGTGATGAGCCAGGCGAACACCGGCAATGCGTCGAACGGTGGCTGGCTCTACTACTCGAACGGCACCGCGACGATCACGGTCGCCGCACCGATCGCGGGCATGTACAAGTTCGCCGTCCGCGCCTACGGGCAGCAGGCCGGGCCCGATCCCGCGCGGCTCTCGATCGAGGTGCCCAACCAGCCCGCGGTCGTGATCGACGTGACGGCGACGATGGCGAGTCCGGCGATCTACGAGCGGACCATCCCGCTGCCCGCCGGAGCGACGTCCGTCCAGGTCTCGTTCGTCAACGACTTCTACGACGAGCCGACGATGGCCGACCGCAACCTGTGGGTCGACTACGTCTCGGTCACCGGGCCGACGGATGCGCCCCAGCTCGACGGGGAGCGCCGCAAGCGCCTGCTCGTGTGCGACGCGCTCGACGATCGCGACTGCCAGCAGACGATCCTCGCGAGCTTCGCGAAGCGCGCGTGGCGGCGGCCGCCGACCGGCGAGGAGGTCGACAAGCTGCTGGAGCTGGTCGACCTGGCGAAGTCCCAGGGCGACACCTCCGAGGCCGGCCTCCGGCTCGCGCTCCAGCGCGTGCTGGTGTCGCCGCACTTCGTGTTCCGCGTCGAGGTCGATCCGGACCCGACGTCGCTGACGCCGCGGCCGCTGACCGCCTGGGAGCTCGCCACGCGCCTGTCGTACTTCCTGTGGAGCTCGATGCCCGACGACGAGCTGTTCGCGGCCGCCGAGTCGGGCAAGCTCGTCGAGGATCCGAAGGAGCTCCTCCGGCAGGCCGAGCGCATGCTCGACGATCCGAAGGCGATCGCGCTGACCGACAACTTCGCCGGGCAGTGGCTGTTCACGCGCGCGCTGGGCGATCAGGACCCCGACTACCAGCTGTTCCCCGACTACGACGAGGAGCTCGAGGCCGCGATGCGCGCCGAGACACGCAGGTTCTTCCGCGCGTTCCTCGAGGAGGACGTGCCGATGGATCAGTTCCTCGTCGCGGACTTCACGTACGTCAACGACCGGCTCGCCGAGTTCTACGGCCTCCCGCTGCCGGGCTCGCCGACGGACCTCGTCAAGGTGTCGCTCGCCGACTCGCCGCGCCGCGGCTTCCTCATGCAGGGATCCTTCCTCCGCGTCACCTCGAATCCCAAGCGCACGTCGCCCGTCAAGCGCGGGAAGTGGGTGCTCGACAACCTGCTGTGCACGCCGCCCCGGCCGCCTCCGCCCGGCGTCGAGAACCTGCCCGACGGCACGATGGCGGCGGGCACGATCCGCGAGCGGCTCGAGGCGCACCGCACGAACCCGATCTGCGCGAGCTGCCACCGCACCATGGACCCGCTGGGCTTCGGCCTCGACAACTTCGACGCGATCGGCCACCACCGCACGCAGGACTCCGGCTTCCCGATCGACGCGACCGGCGAGCTCGGCGAGGGCACCGCGTTCGACGGTCCGATCGAGATGACGCAGCAGCTCGCCGCGAACCCCGGCGTGTACCGCTGCATGGTCGAGAAGCTCTACACGTACACCGGCCGGTCGCCGTTCCGGATCGAGGCGACCGAGCACATCGACTCGCTGACCGAGCGGTTCATCGCGGGCGGGTACCGCCTGCGCGGACTGCTCCTGGACGTCGTGACCGATCCCTTCTTCGTCTCGCGGCGAGGTGAGCCATGAACCGTCGTGCGTTCCTCGGCGGCGCCGGCGCGATGATCGCGCTGCCGCTCCTCGCCTCCCTCCGGCCTCGGGTCGCGCGCGGCGCCGATCCCGTCGTGCCGCGGCGCTTCGTCGGCTTCTATCTGCCGTGCGGCATCGTGATGTCGAACTGGACGCCCGCCGCCGAGGGGCCCGCGTGGACGTCGCCGATCCTGACGCCGCTCGACGCGCACCGGCAGAAGGTCCTCGTGCTGACGGGCGTCGACAACAAGCCGGGGCGCTCCGACGGCGGCGGCGATCACGCCGCGGGCACGGGCTCGTTCCTCACCGCGGTCCACGTCAAGAAGACCGCCGGCGCCGACATCAGCAACGGCATCTCGCTCGACCAGGTGCTCGCGCCGGTCCTCAGCAAGGGGCTGCCGCTGCCCTCGCTCGAGCTCGGCACCGATGGTGGTGCGGCGGTCGGCGACTGCGACACGGGCTACAGCTGCGCGTACGCGCGCAGCATCGCGTGGGCCGGACCGACGAGCCCGCTGCCGAAGCAGACCAACCCGGCCGCGGTGTTCGACCGGCTGTTCGCCGGGTACGACCCGGATGCGTCGGCCGCCGAGGTGATGCGCCGCAAGGTGTACCGGACGAGCGTGCTCGATGGTGCGCTCGACGACGCCTCGGCGCTCCGCGGCAAGCTCGGCAGGACCGATCAGGCGAAGCTCGACGAGTACCTGACCTCGGTGCGCGAGCTCGAGCAGCGCGTCGCGCAGCCCGCCAAGGTGTGCCGGCCCGGGGCGCGGCCGCCCACCATGCAGACGTTCGCGCAGCGCTCGCGGGCGATGATCGATCTGATCGCGATCGCGTTCGAGTGCGACCTGACGCGCGTCGTGACGTTCATGCTCGGGAATGCGGGCGCCGGCACGGTGCACTCGCAGCTCGGGATCACCGAGGGCCACCACGAGCTGTCGCACCACATGGGCAGCGCGACGAACAACGCGAAGCTGACGCAGATCAACACGTGGGAGATCGGCGAGCTCGCGTACCTCCTGACCAAGCTCGAGGCGATCAAGGACAGCGACACCCAGACCGCGCTCGACAACTCGATCGTGTTCTGCTCGAGCGAGATCGAGGACGGCGACGCGCACCGCCACACCAACCTGCCGGTCGTCGTGGCCGGGGGCGGCGGTGGCACGATCGCCACGGGCACGCACCGCCGCTACACCGGCGGTCCGCCGATGGCCGATCTGTTCATCGCGATCGCGGGCGGGCTGGGCGTGTCGCTCGCGCGGTTCGGCGACGACGGCACCAAGCCGCTCGCCGGGATCCGGATCTGACTACTTCGTGTAGTCGAACCACGCGCCGGCGAACGGCGCGGCCACGTGGCAGCGGCCCCAGCAGAAGTCCTGGCTGACCTCGTCGCCGCCCGGCGAGGCCGTGGCGCTGAACAGCCAGCCGCCGTCGTCGCCGGGGTCGGTGCCCGCGCGGATCTTGCGCATGATCTCGATGACGCGCAGCGCGCCCGGCTTCCCGCCGTCGTTGTCGCGGACCTCCTTCACGAGCACCGCGTCCTTTTCGGTGGTGCCCCGCGCGCGTGCGATGTCGTTGACGAAGATGATCCGGTACGAGTCGCCGTGACCGGGGACCTCGCCCATCGTCTCGATCCGGTGCCACGTGGTGTAGTCGCCGAGCTCGGGCGGCGAGACGTCGGTGCCACACGCGGCGAGCGCCGCCAGGAGCAGCGCTCGCCTCACGGCAGCACCAGCATGCCGAGGGAGAGCTCGACGAAGTCGTTCGTGCCCTCCGGGCCATCGACATCCGCGCCGTCGTCGAGGCGTGCGGTGAGCTCGTAGCTTCCGGCGGCGATGCCCACGAGGCTCACCGCGAACGTGCCGCGGCCCGACGTGAGATCACCGATCACGTCCGTGACGAGGCGGTTGCCGGCGTCGAGACGCGGACCGTAGAGGCTGCCGACGACGAGATCCCGATCGGCGTCGCGGACCTCGTACCCGAACACGACGTACGACGCGTCGCGCCCGAGCTCGGTCAGCGTCAGCTCCGGCGCGCGGTTGTCGGCGCGGCCCGGGCCGCGTGGTGCCATCATCGATCCGTCGACCAGGCCCCCCCAGTTGCGCAACACGCCGATCTCGTAGTCGCCCATCTCGCGGCCCGGCGGCATCACCGTGAGACCGGGCCGGTACTTGCTGTACTGGATCCGCTGCGCGATCAGCGTCGCGTTGTGCGCGGCGCCGTCGATCGGCGCGTCGAACTCGACGACCTCGACGGGGTCGTACGAATCGAGGCGCAGCCCCGGCGCGGCGAACCCGAGCGTCGGGTAGGTGTGGCAGCGCACGCAGTTCGCCGCGAGCACCGGCATCACGTCGACCTGCCAGCTCGGCTGGACCGGCGGATCGTCGAGGCCGCAGGCCGCGAGGCCGAGCGTGGTGCCGAGCGTGGTGATGAGAGCGAGGGCGCGCATCACAGGTAGTAGTGTAGCTGGAGGAGTGCGAGCAGATCGGGGTGCGTGGTGTCCCCGCCTATCGACTCGATCCGGGTGAGGAGGTGGAGCTCGACGTGGGCCCACGGGAAGGCCTGCAGGTCGAGCTGGAGCGCGTTGCGGCTCGCGCCCTTCAGCGAGAGGTCGGGATCCCAGCGCTGGATCGTCGCGCCGATCATGTAGCCGGGCAGGAACATCCGCGTCAGCTGCGCGAACGCGAGCAGCTGCAGGCGCGTCGGTCCGCCGCCCTGGAAGCTCTGGCGCTGGACGTCGAGCTCGGCGATCGCGAGGAGCTTGGGCCCCTCGAGCCAGTACTTGCCGACGCCGCCGAGCAGCACGCGCCGATCGTCGGGCGTCTGCGCGTAGCGCCCCTGACCCGCGACGATCAGCGCGCCGTCCTGGCGTTCGTAGTACGCGGTCGCACCGGTCGCGCGCGCCCCCGCGCCGGTCTGCGGGATCGGATTGCCGAGGAAGGCGGCGAGGTAGCCGTCGCCGCTGTCTCGCTGGAGGCCGACCTCGACCGCGTAGGGCTCCTCGAGCGTCGCCTGATCGAGGTAGCGGCGCGGATACGCGGTGTGGTCCTGCGAGCGCACGCCGAACACGGGGAAGAACCGACCCGCGCGCACCGTGGTGCTGCCCGACTCGCTCTCGTACATCAGGAAGTGCTGCCGCGAGGCGACGTAGGCGAGCGGGTTCGCGCCGTCGGCGCGCGAGCGCGCGGCGCCGTTGAGCCCGATCGTCAGGTTCAGCGACACGCGCGACACGACGATGCGCGTGTACGTGTCGGCCTGCATCGGGAACGCCAGCAGCTCGCGCTCCTGATCCGCGAGCTGCTTCGCGC
>JAEUJX010000079.1 GCA_016794545.1 Myxococcales bacterium | reverse complement strand
AAAGCCGACACCAAGGCCGACACCAAGGCCGACACCAAGGCCGACACCAAGGCCGACACCAAGGCCGACACCAAGGCCGACACCAAGGCCGACACCAAGGCCGACACCAAGGCCGACACCAAGGCCGGCGCGTCCGCAGCCAGCGACGACCAGCCCGCCGCGAAGGCCGGTGCCTCCGCGGCCAGCGACGACACGGCCGCCGCGAAGGTCGACGCCAAGGCCGGCGCGTCCGTGGCCAGCGACGGCCAGCCCGCCGCGAAGCGCGACGGCGAGGCCGCGAGCGAAACCACCGGCAGCCCGAAGACGGACGAGGCAAGCTGAGCCGGTGATCGCGCGTCTGGTCGCCACCGTCTCCTGTCTCGCCTACTGCGTCGGCGCCCTCACGCCGGCGAGCGCCGGGCCAGGTGCCGGCACGGCCAAGGGCGAGGTGGTGCGGGTCGAGCACTACGACCCGGAGACCGTGCCGTCGAAGGGGCCGGCGAACGCGCTCGTGACGGTCGAGCTGTTCTTCGCGCCGTCGTACAACGCCGGCAGCCGGCTCCAGGCGTACGCCCAGCTCGAGAAGCTGCAGGCGCGGCACCCGGCGCGGATCCGCGTGGTCTACCGGATCGTCCAGCGCAACTCGCAGCCGCCCGGCCCGCAGCTTCCGACGCTGGCGCTCGAGGCCTACGCACAGGGCAAGTTCTTCGAGTTCGTCTCCGCGATCCACGCCGAGCGCGGGAGCATGACCCGCGACAAGATGCTCGACATCGGGCGGCGCCTCGGGCTCGACGCGTCGCGGATGGAGAAGGCGATCAGCGAGGACCGTTATCGCGACGTGATCGCGGCGAACGAGCGGCGACTCGAGCGGCTGCGCGGGACGACCGCACCGATGGTGTTCATGAACGACAAGCCGATGCGCACGTCGCTCAACAACGCGCCCGAGGGCGAGTACGAGACGGCGTACCTCGATGCCTACGACCGGGCGCGCGATCTGCTCGACCGCGGCGTGCCGCCGAGGAATCTGATGGCCGCGTTCGACGCGGAGGTGCTGCGCGGCGTGCAGCCGCTGGTCATCACGAGCGGCCCCCTCGACGACGACGACGAGACCGAGGGCGCCGCCCACCCGCTCGCGGACCCACCGCTGAAGCTCACCGGGCTGCCTTCGCTCGGAGCGCCGCAGCCCCCGGCGGAGAGCAGCGCGCCGGTGCCGGTCCTCATCGTGTGCCGGCCGAACGCGCAGGAGTGCAAGGACCAGCTGCGCTCGATCCACAAGGCGCACGACACCTACCGCGGCGAGATCAAGATCCTGTGGGCGCCGTGGTTCGACGTCACCGTCGACGACGCCGCCGAGCTGGCGATGCTCGGCGATGCGGCCCTGTGCGCGGAGCACGTCGGCAGCTCGCCCGACGACCTCGACACCTCGCCGGGGTGGACCTGGGTCGCCGAGACGTACGCCCAGATCTACAAGGCCCACGGCCGGCGCATCGCGCCGGAGAAGCTGATCGACGACGTCGCGCGCAAGCTGCGCGTCGACGGCAAAGCGCTCGCCGCGTGCCGCGCCCGCACGGCCGGCGCCACCCTCGACTGGATCACGGCGGCCCGGCAGTCGGGCGTCTCCGGCGCCCCCGCGATCGTCATCGGAGGCCGCATCTATCACGGGCTAACAGATCACCGGATCATCGAGCAGCTCGTCGAGGCGGAGCTGGCCCCGGGTGTTCTCGGCCGCTGCTCGACGACGGGTTGCTGATCGTGATACCCGATTAGGGTGGAACTGACGTTCGCCGCAGCGACCGATGTCGGTCGGCAACGCAACCACAACGAGGACAACTTCCTCATCGACAAGAAGCTGCGGCTGTTCCTCGTCGCGGATGGGATGGGTGGGCACGCGGCCGGGGAGATCGCGAGCTCGATCGCCGTCCACGAGGTGCGCGACACCATCTTCAACAACCGCGAGCGGATCGATCGCTACCGGGTCGACCACCCCGGCGTCCAGACCTACGAGATCCTCCAGATCCTGGAGAGCGCGATCCAGACCGCGTGCAGTGTGGTCCACGCCCGTGCCCAGGCCGAGCCCGACAAGCGCGGCATGGGCACGACCGCGACCGTGCTGCTGATCGCCGGCGCCGGCGACCAGCTGCGCGGCTTCATCGCGCACGTCGGCGATTCCCGCTGCTACCTCGCGCGCCAGAACCAGTGCCACGTGCTGACCGAGGACCACTCGCTGATGAACGAGCTGGTCCGCCGCGGCAAGCTCAACCGCGAGCAGATCGAGAGCTCGCCGTACAAGCAGTACAAGAACGCGGTGACCCGCGCCGTCGGCGTCTACAGCTCGGTCGAGGTCGACACGTTCGACTTCGACATCCTGCCCGGCGACCGCTTCCTCCTGTGCTCCGACGGCATGTACGCCTACGTCGACGAAGACGAGCTACCGAAGCAGCTCGCCGAGGGCGACGTCAAGGAAGTCCCGAAGAAGCTCGTCGACCGCGCGAACGCCGGCGGCGGTCACGACAACATCACCGCCGTCGTCATCCGCGTCGGCCAGACCGCCTCCGCCGAGCTCGCGCCGCGCACCACGGAGGTGACGCTCAAGCTCGAGGTGCTGAAGGGCATGCAGATGTTCCGCTACCTCTCCTACAAGGAGCTGGTGCGGATCGGCGGCATCGCCGAGATGATCGAGCTGACCACGGACCAGGTCGTGTTCACCGAGGGCCAGCCTGGCGACTCGATGTACGTCGTCGTGTCGGGCGCCGTCCGGCTCGCGAAGAAGGACAAGGTGGTCGCCGAGCTCGGCAAGGGCCAGCACTTCGGCGAGATGTCGCTGATCGACCGCAGCACGCGCTCCCTCACGGCCACCGCGACCGAGCCGACCCGTCTCGTCG
>JAEUJX010000748.1 GCA_016794545.1 Myxococcales bacterium | reverse complement strand
CCCTGCCCCACGCCATCGTCCGCTGCTGAGAGGAGACCCGCCATGCCCGCACCCGTCCTGCTCGTCTACCTGCCGTACGCCGTCATCGCGATCACGCTGACGATCTGGCTCGCCCGCACGCTGTCCCGCCACGGCGGGGTGTTCCTCGACACCGTGTTTCCCGACAAGCCCCAGCTCGCGCATGCGATCAACCAGCTGCTCGTGATCGGCTTCTACCTGGTCAACATCGGCTGGGCCCTGCTGCTGCTGCGCGCGAACGAGGTCCGCGACTCCATCTCCACGCCCACCGACGCGATCGCCCTGCTCACCACGCGACTCGGGACCCTGCTGCTCTTGCTCGGCGTCGCGCACCTGGCGAACCTGTACGTGTTCCATCGAGTCCGCCGTGGCGCCGAAATCCAAGCCAAGTAGTCGCGCGCCGAAGAAGCGCGACGCCACCCGGGAGCGCCTGCTGTCGCGGGCGCTCGCGCTGTTCCAGAGGAAGGGCGTCGAGGGCACGACGATGCGCGACATCGCGAAGGCCGCGAAGCTCTCGCTCGGCGCCGCCTACTACTACTTCCCGTCGAAGGAGGCCCTGGTCTTCGCCTACTACGAGGACAACCAGGAGGCGTACGAGGCGCTCGCCGCGGAGCTCACCGGCACCACGCGCGAGCAGCTCGGCGCCCTGTTCCACGGCAAGCTCGACACGATCCGCGCGCAGCGCAAGATGCTCGCCGCGATCGTCCAGCGCCTCGTCGATCCGGGCGATCCGCTCTCCGCGTTCTCCGCCCAGACCCGCGCCGTCCGCGATCGCGCGCTCGGCGTGCTCGAGCGCGTGCTCGCGGGCGCGGCGGTGCCATCCGACGTCGTGCCGCTCGCGGCGCGCGCGCTGTGGCTGCTCCAGATGGCGATGATGCTGGTGTTCGTGAACGACGACAGCGACGACCAGAAGCGCACGCACGGCCTGGTCGACGACGCGCTCGACATGATCGTCCCGATGCTCCCGCTGCTCGGCACGCCGATGGGCAAGGCGATCGCGGACAAGGTCACCGCCGCGCTCGCGAAGGCCGGGATCTAGCCGCGCAGATCGCGCAGCGAGCGCAGGAAGTTCTTCGCGAGCACCTTCTGGATCCCCTCGGGCGACAGCCCGCGCTGGAGCAGCAGGTCGACGACGCGCGGCAGCTCGAGCGGCGTGGTCAGCGCGCGCGGCGGGACGATCGCGCCGTCCCAGTCGCTGCCGAGCGACGCGTGGTCCTCGCCGACGGTCTTCACGATGTGCATCACGTGATCGGCGACCCACTCGATCTTCGCCTTCTTGCGCGACCCCGGGCCGAGGAACCCCGACTCGTACATCACGCCGATCGTGCCGCCGGTGTCGGCGATCGCGCGCAGCTGATCGTCGTCGAGGTTGCGCCAGTGCTCGTGCACGCCGGAGACGCCGGTGTGCGTGACGATCAGCGGCAGGCTCTTGTCGTGGGCCTCGACGGCGCCCCAGAAGCCCTGCTTCGAGATGTGCGCGAGATCGACGAAGATCCGCTTCGCGTCGAGCACCTCGATGTAGTGGCGGCCGGCGTCGGTGAGGCCGCTGTCCGCCTTGCCGCCGAGCGGCGAGCTGGTCTGGCCGAGCGAGGACTTCGAGAGGTGGACGAGCGTGACGCGCACGATGCGCTCGTCGAGCGTCTCGACCGCCCCGGGGGCGTCGAGCGCATTGCCGCCCTGGATGCCGATGAACGCGGCGTGCTTGCCTGCGGCGGCCGCGGCCTCGTAGCCGGCGGCGGTCGTGACGAGCTGCACGTCGTCGGGCACGGAGGACAGGATCTGCGTGAGCTTCTCGAGGTTCTTCCCGAACGCGCGCGCCCGGCCGGCGGCCGTGCGCAGCGGGTTCGTGGTGATCACCCAGATCGCGCCGGTGATGCGCGCCTCGCGGATCCGCGGCAGATCGACCTGGCTGTAGAACCGATGGCGGAAGATGCCGCCGCCGTGGCGCTTGCGCAGGTCGTAGCCGACGATCCGGCTCCAGATGAACGTGTCGAGGTGAAGGTCGATCACGTCGCTCGCGAGGTAGAGCTCGACGGCTTCCCGCGAGATGCCGAGCTGTGTGGCCCACGCGGCCGGGTCCCGACGGTGATCGATGTACGCGAGCGCGGCGGCCACGTGCGAGTCGTACTATAAAACCGGCCATGCATCCCGCGCTGCACGCCACGCTCGCCGCTGTCGACCCCGAAATCGCCGAGCTGATCGCCGCCGAGGAGCGGCGGCAGCGCGACAAGATCCGGCTGATCGCATCGGAGAACTACGTGTCGGGTGCGGTGCTCGCCGCGACCGGCAGCGTGCTGACGAACAAGTACAGCGAGGGCTATCCCGGCAAGCGCTACTACGAGGGCCAGCAGTACATCGACCAGGTCGAGCAGCTCTGCATCGACCGCGCGAAGTCACTGTTCGGCGCCGACCATGCGAACGTGCAGCCGTACTCCGGCTCGCCGGCGAACCTCGCGATCTACTTCGCGTTCCTCAAGCCCGGGGACACCGTGATGGGCCTGGGCCTGCCGGCCGGCGGTCATCTGACCCACGGCTGGAACGTCTCGATCACGGGCACGTACTTTCGCGCCGTGCAGTACGGCGTGCGCAAGGACACGCACCGCATCGACCTCGACGAGGTCCGCGACCTCGCGCGCAAGGAGAAGCCGAAGCTGCTGTTCGCCGGTGGCACCGCGATCCCGCGCACGATCGACTTCGCCGCCTACGGCGAGATCGCGCGCGAGGTCGGCGCCGTGTTCGCCGCCGACATCGCCCACATCGCGGGCCTGGTCGCCGCGGGCGCACACCCGTCGCCGATCCCGTTCGCCGACGTGGTGTCGACGACCACGCACAAGACGTTGCGCGGCCCGCGCGGCGGCATGCTGATGTGCAAGAGCACCCACGCGAAGGCGATCGATCGCGCGGTATTCCCGGGGCTGCAGGGCGGCCCGCACAATCACACCACCGCCGGCATCGCGATCGCGCTCAAGGAAGCGCAGACCGAGGAGTTCACGAAGTACGCGCACCAGATCGTCGCGAACTCGCGCGCGCTCGCGGCAGCGCTCGTCGAGAAGGGCTGGTCGCTGATCACCGGCGGCAGCGACAACCACCTGATCCTCGCCGACATGACGCCGAAGGGTGTGACCGGCAAGATCGCGGCGAAAGCGCTCGACGTCGCGGGCATGGAGCTCAACTACAACTCGATCCCGTTCGACCCGCGCAAGCCGTTCGATCCGTCGGGCGTTCGCCTCGGCACCGCGAGTGTCACGAGCCGCGGCATGCGCGAACCGGAGATGAAGCAGCTCGCCTCGTGGATGGATCAGGTGGTCACGGCCCCGGCCGATGCCGCGCTCCACGAGAAGGTCGCCGGCGAGATCCGCGAGCTGTGCGCGAAGTTCCCCGCGCCGGGCATCCTGATCTGATCACGGCACGGTCGCGTCGACGTCCACGATGTACGGCGCGGCGCCACCGACGCCGTAGTCGGAGATCAGCACGATCAGCTCCCAGTCGTTCGCCGCGGACGGGTACTGTGTGATCCCCTGCGCGCGCCGCGTCTGGACCTCGGTCCATGTCACCGTGCTCGGCACGCGCGGCACGCCGACGGCGAGCTGCGTCGCGTTCGACAGGCAGCCGTTGCAGCTGCGGTTCTCCGGCGTCGGCTGATCGGGCCACGTCGGCAGCCAGTCGACGCCGTTCAGCTTGACCGGCGCGATGTCCCACGGCGCCGCGCCATCGGCGTCCCAGCGCCCGGGCGCCGCATAGATGTAGTGCTGCCACCACACCGTCGTGCCCTTGATGTGGAGGTGGCTCTCGCCGTCGATCAGCGCCTCGATCCGGAGGTGGAAGCTCTGCGGCGCCGGATCGGGCGCATCCGGCGTGACCGGGGAGCCATCGGGTCCGCCCGCGGCGTCGCGATCGCCGGCCGCATCGACGGTCCGCGAGCCCGCGACCTCGAACGAGCAGGCGCTCAGCGCCCCTGCGAGCAGAACCGCGCCCCACACACGTCCATCGTACCCGTCACAGCTGCGTGATCGCGAGCTGGTAGTTCCCGTTCTGCGGAAACAAGGAATCGACGATGATCACGATGCCTTGCCCGGCGGTCAGGGTGACGGTCACACGGCCCTGCAGCCCGGCCGGTCCGCCACACGAGTCGTCGTCGCAGGCGAGCGAGGCGCCGGTGCACGATGCGTCGCGCACGGAGAGCACGCTGTCCCACATCTGCTCGCTGCCGCACAGATCGATCCGGTAGGTCCCCGCCGCCGGGGCGAACCAGCCGAACGTCACGTCGTTGCCGTCGCCGCTGCAGCCCATGTACTGGTTCCCCGCGTTGTCGATCGATCCCGACGCGACGTTGGGACCGAGCGCGGAGCCGAGGTTCATGTCGGCGCAGGCGAGCATCTGCGCGGGCGGTGCATCGAGGCCGGCACCATCCCCGCCGAGCACCGCGCCATCGCCGGGGACTCCGCTCCCATCGCCGGGCGCGCCGGCGTCAGCAACGGGGTCGAAGCCGAACCGACCGCAGGCGGTCAGCAGCCCCATCACGCCCAGTACAGACAGCCGCACGGCCCATCATCGCAGGTTCCCGGCGCGTGCGCCCGAAACCGCGATCAGCTGACCTGGAACTTGATCCAGCCCGAGTCCGGATCGTTGCCGGCCATGTCGAGGCCGGCCTGGATCGCCCACTCGTGCTCGATCATCTTGCCGTCGAACGACGGGTTCGCGCTGGTCGGCAGCTCGATGCGCGCATCGAAGCTGTAGCTCTGGCCGGCCTTGAGCTCGAACGGGCCCGCGACGGTGAGCTTGTTCTCGTAGCTGGTCTTGCGGCCACGCACCGTCTCGGTGGTGTGCTTCGTGCCGTTCCAGTCGCTGTCCTTGACCTCACAGCTCTCGACCGCGTTGATCAGCAGGTACACCGCGTTGACCTTGCCGTCCGCCTTCGCGGTCACCTCGATCCGTACCGGTGCGGGCTGGCCGCGCACCACCGACGGTACTTGCAGGTTGACGGTCGCTCCACCGCCCGTGATCTTGTTCTTGAGATTGCTGAAGAAGCCCATCGTTCCCTCCTGGAGCGGGGAACGTATGCGGGAGTGGACGTCCGGAGCTAGCGCTTCTGACGCTTCTTCGCTCTCGGCGCCCGCTCGGGCCGACGAGCCGCAGCCGCGCGCATCGCGACGACGTGATCGAGGATGCGGTGCGCGACCTCCTGCTTGGTGCCGCGCGGCACCTCGATCGCGCCGCTCCGGTCGACGAGCGTGACCCGGTTGGTGTCGACGGCGAACCCGCTACCGGGCTCGCTGAC
>JAEUJX010000727.1 GCA_016794545.1 Myxococcales bacterium | reverse complement strand
CGCTGTGGAGCTTCGGCCCGCACGACCTGTCGATGATCGACTTCCTCCTCGACCGCGTGCCCGAGACGGTCGCCGCGCGCGGGCAGAGCGTGCTCCATCCCGGCGTCGAGGACGTCGTGTTCCTGTCGCTGCGCTACGCGAGCGGTGAGATGGCGCATGTCCACCTGTCGTGGCTGAACCCGCGCAAGGAGCGCCGGCTGACGCTCGTGTGCTCGCAGAAGATGGCGGAGTTCGACGACGTCGCGACCGACAAGCTCCGCATCTACGACAAGGGCTATGACCGCCCGCCCGAGTTCACCGAGTACGCCGAGTACCTGACCCTGCGAGACGGAGACGTGTTCATCCCGCAGCTGCCGATGCAGGAGCCGCTGCGGCTTCAGTGGCAGGCCTTCCTCTCGTCGATCTCGCAGCCCGGCCTCGCCGACCTCGCCCGGGCGGTCCGCGTGACGGCCGTCCTCGACGCTGCGCAGCGCTCCCTGGCGAGCGATGGCGTGCCGTTTCCGGTCGAGCAACTGCCCGAGTTTGCACGACTTCCCGGCGCGTAAAGCCCGCTTGGTATCGCCTGGGATCTCGGCTATGAGACGGTTCCTCGCCGTGAACTTCCCGTGCCGGCGCGGTCACTAACGAAGGCTTCCTGTGCCCGACGACAAGCCGCAGACGCAGACCAAGACGGACGACAGCGAGGTGTTCAACCTCGAGATCGGCCGCTACCTCGACGGGCTGCGCCGGTACGCCTGGGTCGTGATCGCGGTGATGGCGATCGCCATCACGGGCGCCGTCGTCTACACGAACCGGCAGCCGAAGATCTACGAGGCGTACGCCTCCGTGCAGATCGAGCCCCGCCTGCCCGACCTGCTCGGCCAGCGCCAGGACGTGCTCTCCCGCACCACCGTCGGCGGCGCCGACTACTACGCGCAGCAAAAGCAGGTGCTCGGCAGCTACCGCCTGGTGCGGCAGACCGTCGACCAGCACCGGCTCTACAACAAGCTGCTCTCCGATCAGGAGCGCAAGGACCTCCGCGTCGAGGACATGATCGAGTCCGCGACCGGCCGCATGCGTTCGATGCTCTCCGTCCGCTACCCGGACGAGAACCGCATCATGTACGTGGTGGTTCGCAACCGCGATCCGAAGCTCGCCTCGGAGATCGCGAACGCGCACGTGTCGACGTACGTCGACTACGCGAAGGGCCTGCTCACCTCCGACACCAAGAACGCCTCCGGCGCGCTGTCGACCGAGTTCGACGACGCCGAGACGAAGCTGCGCGAGGCCGAGTCGGCGCTCTACCAGTTCCAGAAGGACAACGACCTGCTCGCCGTCAGCCTCGAGGAGCGGCAGACCATGGTGTCGACGAGCATCACCTCGTACACGAACAAGATGAACGAGACGCGCGCGCGCCGGCTCGAGCTGTCCGCGCGGCTCGACCGCATGCGGAAGGCGTCGATGGAGGACGTGCTCGCGTCGCCGATCCTCGTGATCGGCGACAACGTCAGCTTCGACGCGCTGCGCGCGCAGTACTACACCGAGCGCAACAAGTTCATCGAGCTCGAGCGAGTGTTCGGCCCGAAGACGGCCGAGTACCGGATGCAGAAGGCGAAGATCGACGACCTCTACTCGGCGCTCCAGACCGAGGCGCGCCGCATGCTCACCGGCCTCGAGGAGCAGGTGAAGGCGGTCAGCGCCACCGAGTCCGCGCTCAAGGCGGAGGTCGATCGCGCGACCCGGGAAGCGCTCGACCTCGGCCCGAAGATCGTCGCGTACAACGAGCTGCTGCGCCGCAAGAAGAGCGTCGAGGACCGCTACGGGATCCTGCGCACCCGGCTCTCGACCAGCGAGCTCAACGACCGGATGAACCGCAACTTCGACTCGTCGAACGTGCGGCCGCTCGACCCGGCGCTCATCCCGAGCGTGCCGGTGTCGCCGAATCTGCGCTTCAACGTGGCCGCCGCCGCCGTGCTCTCGATGCTGCTCGGCCTCGGCCTCGTGATGCTGCTCGTGTTCATGGACCGCACGATCAAGACCACCGCCGACGCGCAGACCGCGACCGGCGCGCCGGTGCTCGGCATCATCCCGATGCTCGACGAGCGCGAGCTCGCGAACAACGGCGAGAGCGCCCGCGACCTCTACGTCCACCAGCAGCCGACCTCGCGCGTCGCCGAGTGCTGCCGGTCGCTGCGGACGAACATCATGTTCTCGGCGGCGGATCACCAGATCAAGACGATCGTCGTCTCCAGCGCGAACCCGCGCGAGGGCAAGACGACCAGCGTCATCTACCTCGGCACCACGATGGCGCAGAGCGGCCAGCGCGTGCTGCTCATCGACACCGACATGCGCCGCCCGCGCCTGCACGTGTCGATGGGCGTGCCGCGCCAGACCGGCCTGTCGAACCTGATCGTCGGCGACAAGGACTACGACGACGTCATCCGGACGACCGACATCCCGAACCTGTTCGTGCTGCCGTGCGGCCCGCTGCCGCCGAACCCGGCCGAGCTGCTGATGACCAAGCGGTTCGAGGCCGTGCTCGAGGAGCTGGCCAAGCGCTTCGACCGCATCATCCTCGACTCGCCGCCGCTGCAGGTGGTCACCGACGCGGTGGTGCTCTCGAAGCTGACGGGCACCGACGGCGTCATCCTCGTCGTGCACGCGGACAAGACCGAGCGCGACGACATCAAGCGCTCGGCGAAGCAGATCCGCGACGTCGGCGGGAACATCTTCGGCGTGATCGTCAACGCGATCGAGCCGGACTCGCGCAGCGGCTACTACTACTCGTATTACGGCTACACCGAGAAGTCCGAGCCCTCGAAGTCCTGACCGCGACATGACCGCCGCCCGCCCGCGCCGGAGACTCCTCGTCGTCTCCCATGTGTTCCCTCCGCTCGTCGCCGGCGGCGCCGCGCGCATGGGCCAGTTCGCGAAGCTCCTGCCGCGGTTCGGCTGGGACGTCACCGTGCTGACCGGGCAGCACAACAAGGGCGTGTCGATCGACTCGCTCGCCATCGACGCCCTCGAGGGCAAGACGACCATCGTGCGCGCGTGGTCGCCGACCTCCGCCGTCGCGACGCGCGGCCGCGCGGTGCCGCGCCACGGCCTCAAGGCGAAGCTCCGCACCGCGCTCCGCACGGCGGTGATGTCGGTGATGTTCCCCGACCGCGAGGTCGTGTGGATCCCCGCCGCGGTCGCCGCCGGCAAGAAGGCGCTCGCGGAGCAGCCGCACGACGCGATCCTCGCGACGTACAGCCCGGGCACGAACCTGATCGTCGGGCGGATCCTGGCGCGCGCGTCGGGGCTCCCGCTCGTCGTCGACTTCCGCGACCTGTGGGCGACCTTGCCCGTCGAGAATGCGTTCGTGTCCCGCGCCCACCGCGCGGCCGCGCTGCGCCTCGAGCGGTCGCTGGTCCGCGCCGCGTCGCGCATCGTCGCGGTGGCGCCGAAGATGGCCACGTCGATCGCCGAGACCCACGGCGTGGACGTGTCACGCGCGGTCTCGATCACGAACGGCTTCGATCCGGCCGATGCCACGCGCGCGGTCGATCTGCGACCCGCCGGCGAGCGCCCGTTCCGCCTCGTCTACACGGGCTCGGTCCACGCGCACTACGACCTCGGTCCGTTCTGGGACGCGGTCAAGGCGCTCCACGACCGGGGCGCGATCACGCCGCAGACGCTGCGCATCGAGTTCGTCGGCAACCTGTCGCTCGACCAGGTCGAGAAGCGCGGCCTCTCCGACTACGTCGAGACCGGGCCGTTCGTGCCGCACGAGAAGGTGTTCGAGGCGCTGGGGCGCGCGGATGCGCTGCTCGTCGTCGAGACGCCGGGCTACTACGCCGAGTTCTCGTACGCGGCGAAGGTCTTCGACTACCTCCTGACCGGCAAGCCGGTGGTCGCGCTCGTCGAGCGCGGCGGCAACACGTACCGGCTGCTCGAGGCCGCGGGCGTCAACTACAGCGCCGAGGCCACGGACGCCGCGGCGATCGCCGCGCAGCTCGAGCGCGCGATCGCGCAGAA
Source organism: Myxococcales bacterium (assembly GCA_016794545.1). Taxonomy (GTDB): domain Bacteria; phylum Myxococcota_A; class Polyangia; order Haliangiales; family Haliangiaceae; genus JABFXX01. Next base: position 8,858 of record JAEUJX010000727.1, on the reverse strand, counting down.
GGGCGCGGCGCCGCGGAAGGTCGATCCCGAGGCCGAGCCGCTGCGCTCGTTCAACCGGCGCGTGCTCGTGGAGCGGCTCGCCGGTGTGCTCGACGACGTCGTCGGGGCCGGAGCGTAGCGATGTGCGGGATCGTCGGCGAGCTCCGGCTCGATGACGCCGCCGTCGATCCCGCGCGCCTCACGGCCGCGCGCGACCTCCTGACGAACCGGGGGCCCGACGATGCGGGGCTCCGCGTCGTGGGACCGATCGGCCTCGGACACCGGCGGCTGTCGATCATCGACCTGTCGCCGGCCGGCCGGATGCCGATGTCGAACGAGACCGACGACGTGTGGTCGGTGTTCAACGGCGAGATCTACAACTTCGTCGCGCTGCGCGAGGAGCTCGAACGCGCCGGCCACGTGTTCAAGAGCCACACCGACAGCGAGGTCGCGATCCACGCGTACGAGCAGTGGGGCACCGACTGCTTCGCGAAGTTCGACGGCATGTTCGCGATCGCGATCTGGGACGCGCGCACCCGCCGCCTCGTCCTCGCGCGCGACATCACCGGCGAGAAGCCGCTGTACTACGCGCACGCGCCGGGCCGGTTCGTGAAGTTCGCCTCCACGATCGCGCCGCTGCTCGTCGGCGGCGAGGTCGCCCGCGCGATCGATCCCGAGAGCCTGCGCAGCTACCTCGAGCTCGGCTTCGTCGCCGGCGACCGCGCGATCGTCGCCGGCATCCGCAAGGTCGAGCCCGCGACGTTCGTGGTCTTCGACCAGGGCAAACCTCCGGTCGCCACCGCGTACTGGTCCTTGCGCGACGCCGCGCTCGCGCGCACGACGACGCCCGCGACCTCCCTCGACGACGCGACCGACGAGCTGCACGACGTGCTGCGCGCCTCGGTGCGCTCGCGCCTGGTCTCCGACGTGCCGCTCGGCGCGTTCCTCTCGGGCGGCGTCGACTCGAGCCTCGTCGTCGCGCTGATGGCAGAGACCTCCGCCCGCGCGGTCCGCACGTTCACGATCGGCTTCCGCGAGCCGGAGTACGACGAGAGCGAGTACGCCCACCGCGTCGCGAAGCACCTCGGCGTCGAGAACACGACGATGGTGCTGTCCGCCGACGAGGTCCTCCGCGAGCTCGACGCGATCACGAAGGCCTTCGACGAGCCGATGGCCGACTTCTCGGCGCTGCCGAGCCTCGCCGTCGCCCGCCTCGCCCGCCGTCACGTCACGGTCGCCCTCACCGGCGACGGCGCCGACGAGGCCTTCGGCGGCTACCGCTACTACGGCGCGACGCGCGCGTTCGAGACGTTCGCGCGCCTCGTGCCGCGCGGGATCCGCGAGCGGCTCGTCCGCGCCGCCCCGCTCGTGCCCTACGCCCGCCTGCGCCGCGCCATCGCCCGCGCCCGGGCCGAGGACCCGGCGGACTACTTCGGTCACAGCGGCTTCTACCGCGGCGCCACCGCGGCCCAGGGCTTCCACCACGTGGTGCCCGGCGCGGCGGCGTCCCCGGCGGCGGCCGTCGCCGCGTTCGTACGCTCGCTTCCCGAGCTGCGGCCCACCGAGGCCGGGATGCTGTGGGACGCGAGCCAGACCCTGCCCGGCGCGTGGCTGACCAAGGTCGATCGCTCGACGATGGCCGTCGGGCTCGAGGCGCGCGCGCCGTTCCTCGCCCGCAGCGTGCTCGAGCTCGCGTTCCGCCAGCCCCTCGACCACCGCGTGCGCGGCAACCAGAAGAAGATCCTGCTGCGCCGCGTGCTGTCCCGCTACCTGCCGCGCGACCTCATCGACCGGCCCAAGCAGGGCTTCACCGCCCCGATGAAGGCCTGGTTCGCGAAGGAGCTCCGTGAGGAACTTCACGACCGCCTCACGACGGAACGCATGTCACGTCTGGGGGGCGTATCTCCCGATGGCGTACAGGCGCTCCTCGCCGAGCACGAGGCCGGCCGCGCCGACCACACGCAGCTCCTGTGGGCGCTGTTCCACCTCGACCGCTGGTACGACGAGTACATGGGCTCGCCAAAGGCGCGCGTCCCCGGTAGTTGAGTTATGCTCGCGGCCGTGCGGATCGCGGCGTGCCTCCTGCTCGGAGCCTGCGGGTTCTCCGTGCCCGGTGGCGTGCCGTCTGACGCGACCGACGGTCCCAAGCCCGACGTGCCGGTGACCATCACCTGGGACGTCGACGCCACCAGCAAGATCGGCGTGCCCGCCACCGCGCAGCAGTGGCGCGACCTCATGAGCGCCGCCGGCCTCACACCCGACGCACCGGCGAACCTGTGGCTCATGCAGGAGACCTCGGGCGCGCTCGCCGACACCATCGGCACCATCCCGCTGATCCCGGTGAACCTCGTCAGTTACGCCAACACCGTGCCCGGCTGGTCGCGCAACGCCACCGGCACGACGGACCTGGCCGGCGACCACGGCTTCTCGAGCAATGGCACCGGCAACCTCAACGGAACGTCGTACGCGCTCCTCGTCTACGCGAGCGTGCCGACCATCCCCGCGCAGCCGCGCTCGCTCGCCGGCGTCGGCCTCTCGCTCGATCACCGCTACGCCGCCGTCGGCAACGCGATGTTCTCGGCGCGCGGCGCGGTCGGCAGCCCGGCCGTCGGCGTCGCGCCGCCCGGCGCCGAGGTTCACCCGCTGCTCATCGAGGTGAACATGTCGGCCACGCCGCAGTACGCGATCTACACCGACAAGGAGAAGATCACGGCGCCGTACATGGCCCCGCAGGGCCTCGGCAACCTCGTCGTGATCGGCAGCGCGAGCGTCGGCTCGGCCAACGCGCGCTACCTCTACGCCGCGATGTGGAAGGGCAACGGCGCGCAGTTCACCGACGCGAGCGCGAAGGCCCTGCTGACGCGCCTCGGCTGGACCGTCACGGGCTTCTAGGATCGCACGCGATTCCTATCGGCCGTCAGCTACTCGAACTGGATCTCTCGCGTGCTCCGGCGTAGGCGGGTGCCGGGTGGATAGATGATGGGAAACGGCAGGTCCACGTACGTGGGGTGCGCCTTGAAGTCGTCGTAGCCATCCATCTCCGAGGAGTCCTGGAGCCCGACGAGCAGGTAGCACGATCCCGTCAGCAGGTAGTCGCAGGGGTATCCCTGCCTGGCCTTCTTCGGAAGTAGCACCTCTCCGACGGGAGGCAGAGTGAAGGTGGCGTCGGCCTTGATCGCCCCGCGAATCGTCCATTCGACATGCGGATCCGGCCAGTATCCATACTGGAGCAGCATGTCCAATGCGTCTCCCTCGAGCGCATTGTCCGAGAGCACCGAGACCGTCTTCGTGTTGACGTCGATCGAGATCCGGTCGGGAATGCCGAGAACCGCCGCAGCGACGTCGAGGTCATAGCTCGCGGACGTCCCGTCCACGACATCGATGACACGCTGATACAGACGGTTCGTATCCCCGCCTTGAAGGCTGGTGATCATCGTTGCCGTCGTCGCCATCGGCTCCGGCTGTCCGTCGCTAAACCCGATTCCGAGATAGCTGGGCATGTATCGAAGGGGCGTTCCCTGCTCGGGTGACCAGCGATCCAGGTTTCGAAGCGTCGCGTCGAACAGTGTCCCGTCGCGGAAGGGTTCGGTCAGGACGATCGAACCTCCCGGAGTGAACGGCGCAGTCGCGTGAATGTATCGAAGCGGGGCCTCGGCGTTAGATGTGTAAATGATGAGGTCGAGAGGATCCGTCTTGCACCCCTGCTTCACGTCGAACGTGAGACGCGTGGTCATGGCAGGCAGACTCTTGGCTCCGCACGGATGGACGACCGTTACGCTCCCCGTTTGTCCTGGCGGCCACTCGACCGTGAACGTGCCAAGCACGGTGTTGTCCATGGTTTCCACGCCGAGCGCGATCTCGTCGCCGCCGTTCACGTCGAGGGTCGTATCGATCGCGTAGGCGGAGTCTGACAGCTGCATCACAGCGGTGACGCTCGACCCGTCTTCGATCGTCGCCGTGATGGTGGTTCCCGGAGTGGCTGCCGTTTCCTGCAAGTCGCCGCTCGGTCCGACGATCACGATACGCGTCGAGCGCGTGATTCCACCGATCGGTGGGAAGAGACGGACTTTCACATCGTGAGACTTCGGTGGCGGCGTCTCTGGGCCACCGCAGCCAATAGACAGCATCACGCAAACAGCTACACTCCTCACGCGACCTCCAAACTGCAGTTCCTCAAATTGAGATGCCTCGAGGAGGCCACAACGCGACGGTCCGCGTGCGTCAACGCCAGCAGTCCTCTAACTTTCGAGTCCCCCGGGCCGCCGATGACGACTCATCGATCGCGAATAGGATGTCGTTGCGTCTGCCGTTGCCAACGCGCGACGATCTGGGTGTCACCACGGCCACTCTAGTGTCTTCGCATCAAAGTATTCGAGGGCCGACTGAAATGCTGGCCACCGGGTGGCAAGGCCTTCAAGGTTCTCGCGAAATGCTGCGGACCTGTCGTCGTCCGCCGCCAAGAGTTGCGGCAGATACTCCGCGACATCGAGCACGTCGGCAATCTCTGCGTGATCTACACGCTCGTACGCCATTTTTCGAGCGAGGACAAGGACGTGGTTGAGCGCACGTAGTGCCTGTTGAGCTTGCTGGGCTGGAACCATTCTTTTACTCGACTACCACGTCCCGAATGGGCGTTCCCCGTGAACCAGGTTGAACTGTGATCGGGGGTGGCTTGGAGCCCTGAAAGGTCCTTCGAAGCGTGTCCATCCAGCGATTGAGTCCAGGTCCGGCTGTGTCAATCACAGCTTTTGGAGACCGAAGTGCCTCGATTGCGATGCTGGCTTTCACTGCTTGCCTGCCTGCGATCTGAATCTCTGCCTCAATCGCCTTGAGCCCCGCGAGTTCCGCTGCTTTCGCTCGACGAACGCCGTTGAGGATCTCGAAGGTGGTTCCGGTCGACTTCGCAGCACGCGCCCCCAAACTAAAGGCCCTTGATAACCAGCCGCCCACGAGTGTTGCGTCTCCTACGGCGCCAATCGCGCCCATCAAGTACTCGCCGCGGCTGAAAGAACGATAAGTACCAAGGCCAGGGCTCACGTCCTTTATCGTGTCAATCGCTCCTTGAATCGCCTCCTCTGAGGGAACGAGGGTCCGCGAGGCGTTGTCGAGCTGAACGCCCGGGTCAAATACGGCCTCCAGATCCTCGACTTGGGTCGGCTTTTCACAGACGCCATGGATGCCATCGCACGCGTTGCGCGAAGTCAAAGGCCCCATCGAGCCCGAACCGCCGGCAGCGTATGGGATAAGGGGACACTGACTCGTAAAGTTGGCGCAGCCTCCGACGTAGCCACCTTCGGACATGACGTTCTTCGCGCGATCGCGGTCCATGTTCTCGCCCTCGCTGCGATAGCCAGCGAGGGCGTTGACGTTCGCGTCGCGTCCATCAGGATCCATGTACCGAACAGGGTTGTTGAGGCTGAACACGCCGAGGTTGGAGCGACGCGGCGTCGACTGCTTCCCGAGATCCGGTACACGCAGGTAGAGCGGATCGACCTGCGTCCATCCCATCAGCGTGCGGTCGTAGTAGCGCGCACCGTAGTAGAACAGCCCGGTCAGGTCGTCCTGCTGCTTGTCGTTGAGCCGACGCTTGTGCTGGGCGAGCATGCCGCTCGCCTGCTGCGCCTCGATGACCTCGCCGAAAGGCGCGTAGTTGAAGATGACGTTGTTCGTGCCGCTCGAGTCGACCGCCGCGAGCAGGCTGCTCGCGAGGCCGTGGAACTGGTACTCGCGGGTCGTCGAGAGATCGCTCGCGCGCTTCACGCGCATCATCGGCGTGTGCGCGTAGGCGAACGTCACGCTCGGAGCGCTGGGCGGGCCGTAGTGCGCCTCGACGCCCTCGTGGAACCAGACCAGCTCGGTGATCGTGCCGCTGCCGTTGCGCGTCACCAGGTGCGAACGGTTGCCCGAGTAGTCGTACCAGTACTCCTCGCTGCCGAGGACGGCGTTGGTGCTGCTCTTCTTCGTCGCGCGACGGAGCTGGTCGCTGCCGTCGTAGAGGTACTCCCACCTGTTGCCGGTGGACGCCTCCACCTTCGTGAGCATGTTGCCCGCGAGGTCATAGGTGTACGTCATGAACGCGGGGCCGCTCGCCGAGCCGGTGTTCAGGGAGGTGACGAGCTCCGGATCCGTCGAGGCGTACTTGTAGAAGACATCGCGCGGCACGATGTCGTTGTTCGGCCGGCCGCTGCCTCCGCGCGTGATCTGCGCTCGCGTGAACCGGCCCGCGTTGCCGAACGTGTACGTGCCTCCGAAGTGCGTGCTCGCCGCGACGTTCGTCAGCTGGTGCCGATAGTCGTACGTGAACGTCTGCGTCTGCCCGGTCCCCGTTCCGAGGTCGGTGCGCAGCGTGTTCACGTCGTCGTTGCCGAAGTACGTCAGCGTCTGCCTCGCGACCCGCGTCGTGCCCGGCGTGCCCTTGTTCACCGTCTGCGTGAGCACGCGGCCGAGCACGTCGTACGTCCACACCGACTCGATGAACGCCATCGGCGGAGTCGGGCTCGACGGGTAGTCGGCGCGGCGCTTCGTGACCAGGCCGGCGATGTTGCGCGTGTCGATGATGGTGGGCAGGAAGGTGAGCCCTCCGTCGACCGACACCGAGACCGTCGATGGCAGGCCGCGCGCGTCGTAGCCGACGTCGGCGACGGTCTGCACCCAGTCGCCGGCGACGCTCTCGTTGTAGCTCGTCCGCTGTACGGCTCCGCCGAGCGTGTACGTGTGCGCCAGCGAGCGGGTGAGGTTGTAGCCGGCGCTGTTCAGCCACGCCCAGTTGTAGAGGCGGTTGCCCTGCGCGTCGTCGGCGAAGATCTGGTTCTGGCGCGTCTGCGAGTCGAGACCGATCGCCGCCCACTGCGTCATGCGACCGCGCTCGTTTCGGTCCATGAGCGAGCCCCAGTCATAACGGTACGTCTCCTGCGCCGCGCCGAACAGATCGATGTCCGGTCCCGAAAGATCTCGCGGCGCGATGTTGCGCGTGACGAGGCGCTCGCCAGCGTCGTAGACCAGCCCCGTCGTGTAGAACGCCTGGCAGGTGGGTTGCGGTGAACACGCCGTCGCGTGTGGAGACTTCTCCGTCGAGACGTTGCCGCCGAGGTCGTAGGTGTACTCCCACTTGCGGCCGTTGCCGCGGTCGATGAAGAGCCGGTGCCCCGCCCAGTCGTGCCCGAGCAGGGTGATCTTTCCCTCGGCGTCCGTGATCTTCGAGACATTCCCTGCCGCATCGTGCTCGTAGAGCGTCGCGGCCCAGGCTGAAGGAAGGCCGCCGCTCTCTTGCGTCTTCTCCTCGACCTTGACGAGTCGTCCGTCGGCGTCGAGCGTGCGCCGCAGCTGCGCCTTCTTGCCAGTCGTCGTCACCTCGACGACATCCGTGTAGACACCGGTGCCGGCGATGGCCTTGTAGCTCGTCGCGGCTCCCGTCGAGGGACTGCCTGGACGGGTGATGCCCGTCGGCCGCCCGAGGCTGTCGAACGTGTACGTGTACGGGACGAGAAGCGCCGAGGTAGCCGTCGGGTCCTGAAGCCAGACGGTCTGGAGCGTGCCGTCGAGGCGGTACGCGTAGACCGTCACGTTGTCGTTGGCCGAGGGCCCCGCCGAGCCCTGGGCGTACTGCGTGATCCTCTGCGGTCGGCCGTGCCCATCGTAATCCGTTCGCCCGGCCGCGTAACTGATCTCTCCGGTGACCGGGTTCTGCTTCAGAGCGCTCTGCGTCGTTACCGATGTCGGCACCGTCGACGTGGCGGTGTCGACGTAGCTCGCGATCCCGACCTTCCGCACATCATAGGTGTTCGCATCGATGTTCACGGTCGCCCATGTTTCGAGCGGGCGACCGAGCCCGTCGACGACGACGCGCGACGTCTGACGGAGGATGGTGGTGCCGCAGCTGGGCGGGTTCGTCTGCGAGCACGGCGCCCAGTTCGGCCCGCGCGTCTCGAGCTTCACGCCCGTGCCGTACTCGTAGGAGTACTCGATGTCGTGCGTGTAGAATGGAGTGTTGTCGAACGCGACGAACAGCTTCCGCGCGTCGTACTCGTAGCTCGTCGTGTGCCCGCGCGGCGTCGTCACCGAGAGCAGGTTCCCCGTCGCCGCTTCGAAGTTGTAGGTCGTCGTCGACGACGTGGCGGCGTCGAACCACACGGTCTCGGACAGCTTGCGGGCGTATGCCGTGCCGGCGTCCCAGGCCGCCTCCGTCTTCGCGAACGTGACCATCACGCCAGCCGTCTGGACTTGTGACTCCGTGACGGTGGGCCGCAGGCAATACGTGGAGCCGTCGGCGGCCAGGACGTAGGAGGTCGAGGACGCGCGATCCTTGTCCGCGGGCGACGTCTGGTGCTGCACACGCGTCGCGGATTGCACGTAGAGCAGCGGAGCCGCGTACGTGCCCGTGCTGCCCTTCGGCGTGAACGTCGAGTCGCTGCGCGTGTAGTAGACGGGCGCCGTCGTGCACGCCGACTCGGTCTGCGCGTCGGCGCACACGTAGTGCTCGAGGCGCGTCGCGTGAAACGTCGTGAGCCCGGCGAACAAGCTCGTGTAGGGCGTGTGGGTCGTCACGTCGACAGTGGTCGGCGATGACGGCGTCTCCGCGGAGAAGACGACGGACTTCTTCAGCCTGCCCGACCAGTCGACGTCGTAGGCGAAGGTCTCCTCCGTTCGAGCTCCGCTGTGCGACGTGGTCGTGACCGTCTCGAAGCCCCGGAAGCCGTACTGGCCCTGATCATCCTTGCCGTGCCTCGGGTTCGCGTACTTGTAGCTCGTGACCGTCTGGGATCCGGGCGCGTTGAAGGTGTCCTCGACGCGGATCGACTTGGTGACCCAGAGCTGTGCGGGCGTGGCCTTCGGCCCCCCTCCCGGATCTGACCAGAGCTCGGCGGGACTCTGCTTGACAG
>JAEUJX010000715.1 GCA_016794545.1 Myxococcales bacterium | reverse complement strand
GACAGCCACGCGAACCACGGCCCGCCGCGGTACGTGCCCAGCAGCTCGCCGCCCTTGGTGGTGCCGCGGCCGTTGTTCGCGAGCGAGTTGTCCATCTCGTGCGTGATGAGGTCGGTCCGATCCGTGTAGTAGAGCGAGGCCTGCAGGCGCGCGCCATCGCGCGGCTCGTACTGCGCGCCGATGATCACCTGCTTCGACTTCTCGCTGTCGATGGTCGTCTCGAGGATCTCCGACTGGAACTCCGGGGGACGGCTGTACGCGCCCGCGCTGAGCCGCAGCTGCCACGGCTTCGCGACCTGGATCTTCAGCTCGCCGCGCGGCTGGATCACCAGCTCGTTCGGGCGGGCGTAGTACTCGGGCCGCAGGCCGATGCTCGCGCGGATCCGCGAGTCGAGGTTCGCCGTGACCGAGCCCCACGCGGCGAAGTCACCGGTCCACACGTGACCGTTGAACTTCTCGCTGACGTCCTTCGGATCGTAGGCGTTCATCGTCTCGCCCTCGCGCTGCTCGAGGGGCAGTGCGAGGTCCGCACCCCAGCGCCCGACCTGCATCTCGCCGCCGAAGCGCGTGACCACGTTCGTGAGGCCGGCCGCCTTCTCGGCGGTGTGCGTGAAGTCCGCGCGCGGCGTGACCGCGATCTGGCGGACGTCGATCCCCTGATAGAGGCCGGCCTCGAACACGAACTGCTGGGCGAGCCCCGACACCGCGAGGTTGGCCTGCCACGGCCCGTCCTTGTAGCGCGCGGCCGTCGTGAGCCGCAGGAAGCGCGTGCGGTTGAAGAACCGCTTGGTCTGCGCGTTCTCGTCCTTCGTCGCGAACAGCTCGAAGATGTCGTCGGTGCCGACGTTGGAGACCGTCAGCTTCCACTTCTTGTTCAGCTCGGTGTCGAACCGCAGCTGCTCGTCCCAGTAGCGCGGGACCGTCGTGAGCGACAGGTCGACGGACTCGGGGATGATCTTCGGCAGGACGAAGTCGATCGTCGAGCGCCGCAGCGCGAGCATGTAGCGGCTCTTCTGGCCGATCGGCCCCTGCGCGAGCAGACCGCCGTCGATCACGCTGATCTCCGCCTGCGTCGACCGCTTCTCGTCGCCCGGCCGGGTGGAGAGCGCGACGATGCCGCTCGAGGCGCGGCCGTAGCCGACATCGAAGCCGCCCGGGATGTAGTCGAGCGACTGGATGGTCTCGGCCGGCGTCACCGCACGAAAGCCGATGTTGTGGAACAGGACCGGCACCTCGAAGTCGTCGATCAGGACCTTCGAGTCCTGCGGCGAGCTGCCACGGATCACGACGCCGGAGTAGCCGAGCGGGATCTGGAGGTTCACGACGCCGGGCATCGCGGTCAGCGCCTTGACGATGTCGCCGCCGGTGCCCGGCATGCGCTGGAGCTCCTTGCGATCGAGCTGCGCCGCGCCGGGCGCTACCGCGGGCGCCTCGCTGTCGATCACGATCGTCTCGCCGAGCTGGGCCTCGGTGAGCAGCACGATGTCGTCGAGCAGCACGCCGGTGACCGTCGCGAGGCCGACACCGTACGCCTTCTGCTCCACCACGAGCGTCGCGCCCTGGGGGGCGTCGATCGTGAACGTGCCGTCGCGCCCCGTCTTCGCGGTCGCGCCGTCGGGCTGGCCCTCGATCGTCACGGTCGCGTTGCGCACCGGCCGGCCGAGCGCGTCGATCACGCGGCCGGTGGTCCGGATCGTGGGGCCGGGATCGGGAGTGGGAGTGGGGGTGGGCTGCTCGGGCGCAGGTGGCTGCGACCATGCGACACCGGGTCCGAGGACCAGCGCCGCCACCAGGGCACTACGCACGAGCTTCATGGAGGTTCGTCCCACGCTAGCAACGGTCGTGCCCTGGGATGTAGCCGCTGGCCACCCAGTTGCTGCGAATTTGTCTGTCTGGCAAGCCGACAGTTGTTGTCCACCACGACAGGACGATCGAGCCCTGTCGGATGCGACAGCGCTGCGCGGAGAAACGCCGCTCAGGCCCGGCGCGACTTCTTGTCGTCCTTGAGGGCTGCTTCCGCGCGCTCGGTCAGCTCGGCGAAGGTCTCCTTCTCGGCCGCCTCGACCACCCCGAAGCTCGCGGTGACGGTGCCCTCGCACAGCCGGGCCTCGTTGACGTACTGGCGGCAGCGCTCCGTGAAGGTCTTCGCCCCGTCGAGCGCCGTGCCGGGCATCAGGATCGCGAACTCGTCGCCGCCGAGCCGGAACGCCGCGTCCATCACGCGGGTGTGCTTGTTCATGATCGTCGCGATCGACCGCAGCAGCTCGTCGCCGGCGGCCTCGCCGAACCGATCGTTCGCCGTGTTGAACCCGTCGAGGTCCAGCACCGCGAGCGAGAACGACTGGCCGTAGCGCGTGCGCCGCGCGAGCTCGACCTCGACGCGCTCCTCGAAGGCGCGCCGGTTCAGCAGTCCGGTCAACGCGTCGTGCGTGTTGTCGCGGCGCGGCTGCGGATAGCTGCGCGTGCGGTGCAGGGCGATCGACACGATCGGCGCGAGCAGCCGCAGCGTCTCGATGTCCTCGTCGGTGAACGGCGCCTTCTCCGCGGCCGAGACGCCGAGCGCGCCGACCGCGTACTCGCCGTGCAGGATCGGGACGTAGATCCCGCCGCCCGCCTCGTCGCGGTACGGCTTGCGCGACGCGACGCACTTTCCGGCCGGGCTCGACTTCTGCGACCGCCGCGTCCCGAGCTGCGGCTTGGCGGAGCCGAACGCGGCGCGGCCGACGATGTCGTCGTCGCCCTCGACCAGCTCGCACACCGCACCGCCCGCCCCGATCAGGCCGGCGGCCCGCTCGGTGACGAACCGCATCACCTCGTCGCCGTTCATCCCGGCCCCGGCGATCGCGTTCTGGAGCTCGATGATCGCGAGCAGGCGCTCCGTCCTGGGTGCGGCTTCGCCCATACGGCCATGATACCGAAAAGGCGAGGGTGTCGGCTGCCTCCGGCCGCCGTTCTCGCGCGTTAGACGATCGTACGGCGGGTGCGTAACGCGGCGCGCGGACCGACATCTCAGTCGCCGATGGCTCGGCTCCTGGTCGCCACGGTTCCGCTCACCGGGCACGTCCAGCCGATGACCGTGCTCGTGCGCGCCCTGGTCGAGCGCGGGCACGAGATCCACTGGTACACCGGCGCGAAGTTCGCCCCCGCGGTGCGCGCGACCGGCGCGGCGTTCGTGCCGGTGCAGCACGCGCGGGACTGGGACGATGCCGACGTCGACGCGGCGTTCCCGGCGCTCCGCGACAAGCGCGGCCTGTCCCGCGTGAAGACGCAGCTGCGCGAGCTGTTCATCGGCCCGGCGGCGGATCAGCTCCGCGATCTCGAGGCCATCACGTCGCGGCAGTCGGTCGACGCGATCCTCGCGGACTCCGCACACCTCGGGGCCGCGCTCCTGTCGGAGACCCGCGGGTTGCCCTGGATCGGCCTCGGGATCAGTGCGCTGATGGCGCCGAGCCTCGACACCGCGCCCTTCGGCTCCGCCTACCCGCCGCTGCCCGGCGCCGCGGGCGAGCGCCGGAACCGCATCATGAACCACGTCGTGTTTCGCGTGATGTTCTCCGGCGTCAACCGCGCGTGGCGGCGCGCACGCACCGCGGCGGGCCTGCCCGCCGGCGACGGCACGTACTTCGACGTGATGTCGCCGGACCTGTTCCTCCAGCCGACCGTCGCGAGCTTCGAGTATCCGCGGCGCGACCTGCCGCCGCAGGTGCGGTTCATCGGCCCGCTCGTCCCCCGCGCGCCGGCCGCGGCGCTCCCCGACTGGTGGGCCGACGTGGTCGCCGCGCGCGAGAGCGGCGTGCCGATCGTGCTGGTCACGCAGGGCACGCTGGCGACCGATCCGCGCGAGCTGATCGCTCCCGCGATCGCGGGCCTCGCCGGCGAGCCGGTGCTCGTCGTCGTCACCGGGCGGCACGAGGGCGACCTCCCCGCGAACGTGCGCGTCGCGGCGTTCGTGCCGTACGACCTCCTCCTGCCGCACGTCAGCGTCATGGTGACGAACGGCGGCTACGGCGGCGTGCAGATGGCGCTGCGGCACGGCGTGCCGCTCGTCGCGGCCGGCGGGAGCGAGGAGAAGCCCGAGATCGCGGCGCGCATCGCGTGGAGCGGCGTCGGACTCGATCTGAAGACCGGGACGCCGTCGCCGGCGCAGGTCGCCGCGGCGGTGCGGCGCGTGCTCGCCGAGCCCGGGTTTCGGGAGCGGGCGGGCGTGATCGCGTCGGAGATGAGCGCCTGTGACGCGCGCACGCGCGGCGTCGAGGAGATCGAGCGCCTGCTGCGCAGCCGCGCGTAACCTCTCCCGGCGGCGTCCATCCAACGCTGCGTGAACCCGGTCGATTACGTGCTCGTCGGCGGCGGCCTGCAGAACGGCCTGATCGCGCTCGCCCTGCGCGCCGCGCAGCCGCGGGCGCGGATCGTGATGATCGAGCGCGGCGCCGCGCCTGGAGGCAATCACACCTGGTGCTTCCACGCGGGCGATGCGCCCGCGGGCTCGACGTGGCTCGACCCGCTGATCGTCGCGCGCTGGCCCGCCTACGACGTCGCGTTTCCGTCGCACCACCGCACGGTGGAGGCCGAGTACGCGTGCGTGTCCTCGGCACGGCTCGCGGAGCACGTCCGTGCCGCGCTCGCGGCCCCCGGCTCGGAGCTCCTCTCGGGCGCGCACGCGGAGGAGGTCGGCGCCGATCGCGTGGTCGTTCGCGACGGCGGCGGGACCCGCGAGATCCGCGGCGCCGCCGTGATCGACGCGCGCGGGCCCGACCGCGCGGCGATCGGAGCCTGCGGCTGGCAGAAGTTCGTCGGCCAGGAGCTCGTGCTCGATGCGCCGCACGGCCTCGCGCGTCCGGTGCTGATGGACGCGACGGTGCCGCAGCGCGACGGCTTCCGCTTCTTCTACGTGCTGCCGCTCGCGCCCGACCGCGTGCTCGTCGAGGACACCTACTTCAGCGACGGCTCGCACCTCGACGTCGATCTGCTGCGCTCGGAGATCGCGGCCTACGCGGCGTCGCGCGGCTGGCGCGGCACGATGGTGCGCGAGGAGACCGGCATCCTGCCGATGCCGTGGGAGGTGGCGGCACCCGACGTCGCGCCGCCGCTCGTCGCCGGCTACGCGGGCCGCTGGTTTCACCCGGTCACAGGGTACTCGTTTCCGATCGCGGCCCGGCTCGCCGCGTTCGTCGCGTCGCGCCCCGCGGCCGCGCTGTTCGGCGCGGAGCTGACGGAGCTCGCGCGCGCCCACGCCGGGCAGCTGGCGTTCGCCCGGAGGTTGACGCGCATGATGTTTCGCTGGTTCCCGCCGGAGCGGCGCCACCACGTGCTGTCCCGGTTCTACCGCCTGCCGGAGGCGACGATCCGCCGGTTCTACGCGCTCGAGCTGACGCGACTCGATCGCGTGCGCATCCTCGCCGGCCGCCCGCCGCGCGGGCTCTCGGTCCGAGCCGTGCTCGGCATGGAGGCGCGATGATCACGACGAAGACGGTCGGGACCGTCTCGAAGACGCTCGCCGCGCTCGAGCAGGCGCTCGCCGACGGCGGGACGTGCTCGCTCGATCCGCGCGTCCCCGACGCGGTCTGGCGCGCGGCGCTCGTCGGGCCCGCGCACGAGTTCCTGTCGCGCCCCGGCAAGCAGCTGCGCTCGGCGATGGTCCGGATCGGCTGGATCCTCGCCGGCCGCGGCGACCCGCAGGTCATCGAGCGGCTCGGCCTCGTCGTCGAGCTGCTGCACGCTGGTTCCCTGGTGATCGACGACGTCGAGGACGGCGCGCTCGAGCGCCGCGGCGCACCGGCCCTCCACCAGCTGGTCGGCGTCCCGCTCGCGATCAACACCGGATCGTGGATGTACTTCTGGGCGCTCGCGGAGATCGCGAACCTCGGGATCCCTCCGGCCGACGAGCTCGCGATCCATCGCGCGGCGAACGCCATGCTCGTCCGCTGTCATCAGGGGCAGGCGCTCGACCTCGCGAGTCGCGTGTGGGACCTCGCGCTCGGCGACGTGGCGGCCGTCGCGGAGGCCACGACCCGGCTCAAGACCGGGGCGCTGTGCGCGTTCGCGACGAGCCTCGCGGTGCTCGCGGCCGGCGTGCCGCGCGAGGTCAGCCTCGCGACGCAGCGCCTCGGCGTCGCGATCGGTACCGCACTGCAGATGCTCGACGACCTGGGCTCGCTGACCGACGCGCGCCGCGAGAAGGGCCGCGAGGACCTGCGGCACGGGCGCGTCACGTGGCCGTGGGCGTGGCTCGTCGAGCAGCAACCCTACGCGTGGTCGCGCCTCGTGGCGCAGGCCCGGTCCGCGCAGACGGATGCCGAGCTCGATCGCGTCGCGGACGCGCTCGCGGCCGAGGTCACCGCGCTCGGGCGCACGCGGATCCGCTCGCTGATCGACGACGCGCTCGCCGATCTCGCCGGCCGCGCCGGCGACGGCCCCGCCTTCGCAACCGTCGGTGCGCTGCTATCGCGCATGGAGAACAGCTATGGGTGAGCTTCGCGCAGCAGTGATCGGTTCCGGCTTCGGCGGGCTCGCCGCCGCGATTCGCCTCGCCGCGAGCGGTGCGAAGGTCACCGTGTTCGAGGCGCGTGACCTGCCGGGCGGTCGCGCGTACGTCTACAAGCGCGACGGCTACACGTTCGATGCCGGGCCGACCGTGATCACGGCGCCGCACTGCATCGACGAGCTGTTCGAGCTCGCCGGCCGCCGGATGGCCGACTACGTGGACATGCTGCCCGTGACGCCGTTCTACCGGCTGCACTGGACCGCGGACGGGACGAGCTTCGACTACGACGGAGACACCGAGCGCATGATCGAGCAGATCCGCGCGCTGCGGCCCGACGACGTCGAGGGCTATCGCCGGTTCGCGGACTACGCGCGGCGCGTGTTCGACGCGGGCTACACCGAGCTCGCGCACACGCCGTTCCCG
Source organism: Myxococcales bacterium (assembly GCA_016794545.1). GTDB lineage: Bacteria > Myxococcota_A > Polyangia > Haliangiales > Haliangiaceae > JABFXX01. Next base: position 14,027 of record JAEUJX010000715.1, on the reverse strand, counting down.
CGGTTCTCGGACATGATCCGCGTCGCCCCGAAGCTCGCGTGGCTGCGCGCCGACCGCTCCGTCTACGGGACGGTGTCGAAGTACGTGAAGGATCCGCACGTGCGCGAGGCGCTGTCGTTCCACTCGCTCCTGGTCGGCGGTAATCCGTTCGAGACCTCGTCGATCTACACGCTGATCCACCACCTCGAGCGCGAGTGGGGCGTGTGGTTCCCGCGCGGAGGCACCGGGGCGCTCGTGCAGGCGCTGGTGCGGCTGCTCGGCGAGCTCGGGGGCGAGCTGCGCCTGGAGTCACCGGTGCTCGGCGTCCGCGTCGCCGACGGACGTCACCTGGTCACCACCGCGGCGGCCGCCGACGAGCCGTTCGACCTGGTCGTCTCCAATGCCGACCTCCACCACACCTACGACCGGCTCTATCGGGGCGAGCCCGCGGCGGAGAAGAAGGCCGGCCGGCTCGCGCGGATGGACTGGTCGATGTCGCTCTACGTCCTCTACTTCGGCACCGACCGCACGTACGCGGATCAGATCGCGCATCACACCGTCGTGTTCGGGCCGCGCTATCGCGAGCTGCTCGACGACATCTTCCACGGCGACTCGCTCGCCGAGGACTTCTCGCTCTACCTGCACGCACCACACGTCACCGATCCATCGCTGGCGCCGGCGGGCCACGGGGCGTTCTACGTGCTCGCGCCCGTGCCTCACCTCGGGAACGCGCCGCTCGACTGGGCCGCGCTCGGCGAGAACTACGGCGACCGCATCCTCACCGCGCTCGAGGCGCTGCTGCCCGACCTGCGCCGCCACGTGACGGTGAAGCACCACTTCACGCCGCAGGACTTCGCGACCCAGCTCGGCGCGTTCCACGGCTCGGCGTTCTCGGTCGCGCCGACGCTCGGCCAGAGCGCGTACTTCCGCCCGCACAACCGCGATCCGCGGATCCGCGGGCTCTACATCGTCGGCGCGGGGACGCACCCGGGCGCGGGCGTGCCCGGCGTGATCAACGGCGCGAAGGCGACGTGCACGCTGATCGAGCGGGACTACGGGCTCGGCGGAGGCGCGGGATGAGCGCGCTGGTCGTCGCGTCGCCGGCGCCGGCGCAGCTCGCGCGGCAGATCATCGCGCAGCACTCGAAGAGCTTCGCGCTCGCGAGCAAGCTGTTGCCGCCCGCGTCGCGCGGCGACACTGTCGTTCTGTACGCGTGGTGCCGGCACGTCGACGACATCGTCGACGACGGGGCGGGGGCCGTCCCGGCCGAGATCTCCACCGCGTTCGAGGAGCTGAAGCAGCGGCGCCGGATCCCGGACGTGTACCCGCGCGAGCTGCTCGCGGGGATGGACATGGATGCGCGCGGCACGCACTACGCGACGCTCGAGGACCTGTTCACCTACGCCTACCGCGTCGCCGGCGTGGTGGGGCTGATGATGACGCACGTGCTCGGCCTCGCGGACGACGAGGCCCTCGGGCCCGCGGCGCACCTCGGCATCGCGATGCAGCTGACGAACGTGTGCCGCGACGTCGCCGAGGACTGGGAGCGCGGCCGGCTCTATGTCCCGGACGAGCTGCTCGGCGAGGCGCGCGGGCTCGCCGGTGAGCTCGGCCGTCCGTTGCCGGCCTCGGCGTCGCCCGCGCTGGCGAGCGCGGTGCGCGAGCTGCTCGCGCTCGCCGATCGCTACTACCGCTCGGCCGATCGCGGCCTCCGCGCGCTGCCGTGGCGTGCGGCGCTCGGCGTGCGCAGCGCGCGTGACATCTACGCGGCGATCGGCGGCCGGATCGCACGCACCGGCCACGACGTCCACGCGGGCCGTGCGGTCGTCCCGCGCGCGGCGAAGCTCGCGAGGGTCGCCGCCGCCGCGCTGCGCATCGCGTCGGGCGCCCCGCGCCGGCTGTTCGCCCGCCAGCGCTACCACATCCCGGCGCGGACCCTGGAGCTGGCGGATGTTGCCCGGCTCTAGCCCCCAGCGCTCGGCGCTGGCGATCTACGTCGGCCGCATCCGCGAGTTCACGCGCACCGACTGGCTCGTCTACCTGGCCTGGGTCGGCATGATGCTGGGCCTCGTCCTGTCGACGGGCGGCTTCTTGCTCGCCGGCCACATGCACGGGGTGACGTGGCCCACCGAGGCGTGGCTGGTGCCGGCCGGGGCCCTGGTGTTCACGATCGCGATCGCGATCGACACCATCGGCCACCGCACGGTCTACAAGGAGGTGCTGCGCGGCGGCGAGCAGCTCGTGCACCACGTCACGATCGCGTGCGGCGTGTCGAGCGTCGTGCTGCTCGTGCTCGCGTACGAGCACCCGGTGCTCGCGATCCCCGCGGGGGTGCTCACCGTGCTGTCGTTCATCTACAGCCTGATCGACGAGGCGTTCCACTGGCGGCGCTACACGAGCCATCGCTCGGATCCCGTCGAGATGTGGAGCCACGTCGGCATCTTCGTCGGGCACGGCATCATGATGGCGGCGTGGTGGCGCTGCTACCAGCTCGGCTATCCGGGCGTGCGCGAGACGCTCGCCGCCGCGTTCTAGCGGGGCAGGTCCGCGGCCGACAGCAGCGGCGCCTCGGCGTCGCGCGGCGAGACGATCGGCTTTTCGATCGGCCAGCGAATCGCGAGCTCCGGATCGTCCCAGCGGATGGCCCGCTGATCTTCGGGCGCGTACTCGGCGGTCATCTGGTAGATGACGTCGGCATCGGTCAGCGCGACGAAGCCGTGCGCGAACCCCGGCGGGCACCACAGCTGCTGCCGGTTGGCGGCCGAGAGGTACGCGCCGAACCAGCGCCGGAACGTCGGCGAGCCGCGGCGCACGTCGACGACGACGTCGAACACCTCGCCGCGCACCACCGTGACGAGCTTGCCCTGGGGCCGCGTCAGCTGGAAGTGCAGGCCGCGGAGCACACCGGCGCGCGAGCGGGTGAAGTTGCCCTGCACGAACGGCGGATCGGCGGGGCCCCGCCGGTACAGCTCGACGAGCTCGCCGCGATCGTCGCGGTGCGCGGCGAGCTCGTAGAGCCCGACGTCCTCGAACGGTGACGCGAGCCGCTTGGGGGCCATCTCGTCCTCTTGGAGGCCGCTCCGCCGCGTCGGTTACGGTAGGGTCACGTCATGCTCTCGGTCCGCGGGCTCGGCAAGGACTACGGCGCGCGCACCGCGGTCAAGGCCCTCGACCTCGAGGTCGCGCGCGGCGAGTGCGTCGGGCTCCTCGGGCCGAACGGGGCTGGCAAGACCACGGCGATCTCGATGATCTGCGGCGTGGTCACGCGCACGCGCGGGAGCGTCGCGATCGCCGGTCACGATCTCGCGACCGCGCCGTTCGCCGCCAAGGCCCGGCTCGGGCTCGTCCCGCAGGACCTCGCGATCTACGAGGAGCTGACGCCCGTCGAAAATCTGGAGTTCTTCGGCGCGCTGTACGGCCTGGATCGAGCGCGGCTGCAGGCGCGGATCGCGGCCGTGCTCGACGTCGTCGGGCTCTCCGATCGCGCCGGAGAGCCGGCCAGGCGGTTCTCGGGCGGCATGAAGCGCCGCCTCAACCTGGCCGCGGGGCTGCTCCACGAGCCGGAGCTGCTGATCCTCGACGAGCCGACGGTGGGCGTCGATCCGCAGTCGCGCAACCGGATCTTCGAGACCGTCAAGCGCCTGCACGGCTCGGGCACGACCATCATCTACACGTCGCACTACATGGAGGAGGTCGAGGAGCTGTGCGACCGGGTCGCGATCATCGACGGCGGCGCGATCATCGCCGATGGCGCGATCGCGGACCTCGTGGCGAAGCACACCGGCCGCGGCGTCGAGCTCGAGCTCGCGGGCGATGTCGAGGCGGCGGTCGCGCGCGTGACGCCGCTCGGCGAGGTGACGCGCACCGGCTCGGCGATCCGCGTCGTGCCGCACGGCGCGCTGGCGCCCGTGATCGCGGCGATCGAGGAGGGCGGCGCGTCGATCACGCGCATCGAGTCGCACGAGGCGAACCTCGAGGCGGTGTTCCTGGCGCTCACCGGCCACGAGCTGAGGGACGAGCGATGATCGGCGCCGCGATCAAGAAGGACGTCCGGCTGCTCCTGCGCGATCGCGGCGCGCTGATCTCGCTGTTCGCGCTGCCGATCATCTTCATGATCGTGTTCGGCTCGATCTTCAAGGTCGGCGGCGGCGGCAGTGGCCGCGACATCGACGTGCCGATCCAGTTCGCGGACGGCGACCGCCGCGGCGAGCAGATCGTGCGCACCCTCGACGAGGCGCCCGGGTTCACGCCCGTGCGCGTGTCCGCGGCAGACGAGGTCCGCGCCCGGGTCGCCTCCGAGGGCGCGCGGGCAGGGCTCGTCGTTCCGCCGGCCGGACCGATCGAGCTGGTGATCGACCTGAGCGCGCCGCTCCAGGTCCGCGCCCCCGTCGAGCAGAGCCTCACGGCGCACGTGATCCGGGCGCTGTTCCCGCTCGCCGCGGAGATGACCTCGGTGGTCCAGTCGAAGAGCCCGCCGGGTCTCGCCGCGCCGGTCGAGACCCCATCGAGCTTCCAGCTCACGGTGCCCGGCAACGCCGTGCTGTTCGGGTTCTTCATCGCGCTCACGACCGCGATGGCGTTCCTCGGCGAGCGCAAGACCGGGACGTGGCGGCGCCTGCTCGCCGCCCCGGTGCGGCGCTCGACCGCGCTGCTGGCGACGCTCGTACCGTACTTCCTCGTCGGCTGCTGTCAGCTCGCGTTCCTGTTCGGCGTCGGCGTGCTCGCGTTCGGCATGAAGGTCGCGGGCTCGGTCGTCGCGCTGATCGTGCTGTCGCTCGCCGTCGTGTGGTGCGCGGTGGCGCTCGGCCTCCTGTTCGCGTCGGTGGCGAGCACCGAGAAGCAGCTCGGCGGCATCGGCTCCGTCGTCCTGCTCGTGATGGGGATGCTGGGCGGCGCCATGATCCCGCGGATCGCGATGCCGCCGTTCATGAAGTCGCTCGGGCTGGGCATCCCGCACAGCTGGGCGCTCGACGGGTACTACGCGGTGCTCGTGCGCGAAGGCACGGGCCTGGCCGACGTCGCGCCGTCGGTGTTCGCGCTGTTCGCGTTCGGCGTCGGGTTCGCCGCGCTCGGTCTCGCCCTGTTCAAGTTCGAGTAACCACGCCCGGCTGCGCGACGTCACAGCGGGTGACGCCATGGGCACGAAAGGGATCATCCTCGCCGGCGGGAGCGGCACGAGGCTCTATCCGCTGACCGCGGTGGTCTCGAAGCAGCTCCTGCCGGTCTACGACAAGCCGATGGTGCACTACCCGCTGGCCACGCTGATGCTCGGCGGGATCCGCGACATCCTCGTGATCTCGACCCCCGCGGACGTGCCTCGCTTCCGCGAGCTGCTCGGCGACGGACGGCAGTGGGGCCTCCGCCTCGAGTACGCCGCGCAACCGCGGCCGGAGGGCATCGCGCAGGCGTTCCTCGTCGGCGAGAAGTTCATCGGTGACAGCTCGGTCGCGCTCGTCCTCGGGGACAACATCTTTCACGGCGGCGAGCTCGGCGAGCAGTTCGCGCGCCGGCTCGTCGAGAACGTCGGCGCGACGATCTTCGCGTATCCCGTGCGCGACCCGCAGCGCTACGGCGTGGTCGAGCTCGACGGCGCGGGGCGGGTGCTCGGGATCGTCGAGAAGCCGGCACAGCCGCGGTCGAACCTCGCCGTGGTCGGCCTCTACATCTACGACGGCACCGTCGTCGAGATCGCCCGCCGGCTCCGCCCGTCGGCGCGCGGCGAGCTCGAGATCACCGACGTCAACAACGCGTATCTGGCCGCGGGGCGGCTCCGCGTGCACCGCCTGTCGCGCGGCAATGCGTGGCTCGACACCGGCACGCCGGACGCGCTGCTCGAGGCGGCGCAGTTCGTCCAGGTCCTCGAGCGCCGCCAGGGTCTCAAGGTGTCGTGCGTCGAGGAGATCGCGTACCGCCGCGGCTGGATCGATCGCGCGCAGCTCGAGCGGCTGATCGACCGGTACGGAGCGAACGACTACGGCCGCTACCTGCGCTCGCTGCTCGAGCACTCCTGAATCAGCAGGTAGGCACCGCCCGCCTCGGTGCGCACGACCTCGATCGTCACCGGCTGCTCCCGGCGGTGCGCGCGCAGCCGGTGCTCGAACCGCGCCCGGTCTCCCGGCGGGACCGACTGGACCTCGGCGGCGAGCTGGGCGCCTTCGCCTCCGACGAGCTCGCGGAAGAAGTCGCGGCCGAGCACGCGCCAGCGCTGGGTCCCCGCGCGCTGCGCCTCGGCGCGGTTGTAGCGCTCGATGCGGCCGGTCTGGCTCACGCGGACCACTCCGCAGGTCAGGCCGTCGAGCGCCGGGTCGTCGAGATCATCGAGGGCACGTTGATCGAGCATGTCCATTGGACGGCGGGGAGGGCCCCGGCGTTACGCCCGTAACCAGCGGGCGGCCGGCGGCTTCCAAGCGCCGTGAGGCTCGCTGCACTGCTCGTCGTGCTCGCCGGCTGCTCCGGCTTCATCGAGAAGCGGGCGGCGAGCACGACGTACTCGATCCTCGAGAAGTCGCAGGTCGCCGCGCGGCGCGAGGCGGACGTGGAGATCGCGCGGGCCGCGCTCCCCGGTGGCCTGATGCAGATCGAGGCGTTCGCGCTCGCGTATCCGTGGCACCGCGGCTTCCAGACGATGCGCGCCGAGGTGCTGTGCCAGTACGCGACGGGCTTCGTGTTCGACGACTGGGAGGACGCGAGCCTCGCCGCGCGCGAGGGAGCGGAGGCCCTCGCGGCACGGGTCGAGCGCCTCACCGCGCGCTGCATCGAAGCGAACCTCGCGCTCCTCCCCGCGGCCTGGCGGAGCGCGCGCGCGCAGGGCGGCGCCGCGTGGCTGGCGCTGCTGCCGAAGGCCCGGCGCGCGCACGCCGACGCGCTGCGGTGGATCGCGACGAGCGAGGCGGTGCTGCTCGCGCTCGCTCCGATGCAGCGCATCGCCACGCTGCCGGTGATCGAGGCCACGCTCGCGCGCAGCATCGAGCTCGCGCCCGGTGCACACGACAGCGACGCCGAGCTGATGCTCGGCACGCTGCAGGCGGGACGCAGCCGGTTCCTCGGCGGTGACGACGGGACGGCGATGTTCGCGGCGGCCCGCGCGCAGCTCGGGGCGGGCGGGCTCATCGCGGACGTGATGTTCGCGCGCGGGGTCGCGGTCGCGCGCCAGGATCGCGCGCTGTTCACGGCGACGCTCCAGCGCGTGCTCGCCGCCGACCTGGCGGCATGGCCCGAGCGCCGGCTCGCGAACGAGCTCGCGCGCATCAAGGCGCAGCGCTACCTGGCCGCGATCGACGCGCTCATCCCGGCGTCGTGAGCGCCGGCGTCGCCGGCGATGCCGAAACGGCGACGGGCCGGCTGTTCAGGCCGGCCCGCGCTTGGTGTGACGAATCGCTAGCGATCAGTCGAAGTCGTGGCCGTGGCCCTCGTGACCACCGCCGGCCGCCTTCTCGTCCTTCTTCGGCTTCTCCGCGATCAGCGTCTCGGTGGTGAGCATGAGGCCCGACACCGACGCCGCGTTCTGGATCGCCGTGCGGACGACCTTCGCCGGGTCGATGACGCCCGCCTTGACGAGGTCCTCGTACTCGAGCGTCGCGGCGTTGAAGCCGAACGCGTCCTTGCCCTCGCGGACCTTCGAGACGACGATCGAGCCGTCGAGGCCCGCGTTGCCCGAGATCTGGCGCAGCGGCTCCTCGAGCGCGCGGCGGATGATGTTGACGCCGTAGCGGCGGTCATCATCGAACGTCAGCTTGTCGAGCGCCGAGAGCGTGCGGATGAGCGCGACGCCGCCGCCGGGGACGATGCCCTCCTCGACAGCCGCGCGAGTCGCGTACATCGCGTCCTCGACGCGCGCCTTCTTCTCCTTCATCTCGACCTCGGTCGCCGCGCCGACGCGGATCACCGCGACGCCGCCGACGAGCTTGGCGAGGCGCTCCTGGAGCTTCTCGCGGTCGTAGTCGGAGGTGGTCTCCTCGATCTCGCGGCGGATCGTCTTCACGCGGCCGTCGATCGCCTCCTTCTTGCCGGCGCCCTCGATGATCGTCGTGTTGTCCTTGTCGATCGTGATGCGCTTCGCTCGGCCGAGCTCGGAGAGGCTCATGTTCTCGAGCTTCTGGCCGAGGTCCTCCGTGAACGCCTCGCCACCCGTGAGGGCCGCGATGTCCTGGAGCATCGCCTTGCGGCGGTCACCGAAGCCCGGCGCCTTGACGGCGGCGACCTGCAGCGTGCCACGGAGCTTGTTCACGACGAGCGTGGCGAGCGCCTCGCCGTCGACGTCCTCGGCGATGATCACGAGCGGCTTGCCCTGCTTGGCAACCTGCTCGAGCACCGGGAGGAGCTCCTTCATGTTCGAGATCTTCTTCTCGTGGATGAGGATGTAGGCGTCGTTCAGGACGACCTGCATGCGCTCGCTGTCCGTCACGAAGTACGGCGAGAGGTAGCCGCGGTCGAACTGCATGCCCTCGACGACGTCGAGCTCGGAGACCATGGTCTTGGCCTCCTCGACCGTGATCACGCCCTCCTTGCCTACCTTCTTCATCGCCTCGGCGATCATGTTGCCGATCTCGGCATCGCCGTTCGCGCTGATCGTGCCGACCTGCGCGATGTCGTCCTTGCCCTTGGTCGGGGTGGCCATCGCCTTGATCGCCTCGACGACCGCCGCGGTCGCCGCGTCGATGCCGCGCTTGAGGTCCATCGGGTTCAGGCCCGCGGCGACGAGCTTCGCGCCCTCGTTGTAGATCGCCTGCGCGAGCACGGTCGCGGTGGTGGTGCCGTCACCGGCGACGTCGGAGGTCTTCGAAGCGACCTCCTTCACCATCTGCGCGCCCATGTTCTGGAACTTGTTCTCGAGCTCGATCTCCTTGGCGACGGTGACGCCGTCCTTGGTCACCGTGGGAGCGCCCCACGACTTCTCGATCACCACGTTGCGGCCGCGCGGGCCGAGGGTGACCTTCACCGCGTTGGCGAGGAGGTTGAGGCCCTTCGCGATCTCGCTACGGGCAGAGGACGAAAAAATGATTTCCTTGGCAGCCATTGGTCGGTGTCCTTGTTCGTATTGAGTGAAGGGGTTCAGTCGAGAACGGCGAGGAGGTCGTCCTCGCGCAGGATGAGGTGCTCTTCGCCGTCGATCTTGATCTCCGAGCCCGAGTACTTCGAGAACAGGACCTTGTCGCCAGCCTTCACGTCGAGGGCGATCAGCTTGCCCTCCTTGTCACGCTTGCCAGCGCCGACGGCGATGACTTTGGCCTGGATCGGCTTCTCCTTGGCGGAGTCCGGAATGAACAGGCCGCCCGAGGTCTTGGTCTCTTCCTCGAGGCGCTTGACGAGAATGCGGTCGTGCAGTGGACGGATCTTCATGGACGGTTTCCCCTCTTCCTCTGATGAGTGTTCGCGGAGGTACCTATAGACACGGGGCTCCGCGTTGGCAACCCCCATGGATGAGTGCTAACAACTTTCCGAAAAGCAATTAAATTACGAATGTTTATGAAATCCGGAATCGTCCGCCATCCGGGTAGCTGCGACTGCCCGGATGGGGGGACGTCCGGATCGACATGCGACTGTCCCCGGGCCTCGGCTTCGTCCTGACCCTCCTGATCGCTGCCGCCGGCTGCGGCAAGGCCACCCCGATGGGCGCGGGTGACGATGACGCCACGGACGGGGGGACGGGCGGCGACGGTGGGATGGGCGACGGCGATGGCGGGGTCAACCCCGATGCCTTGACCGGCACGGGTTGTGCGACCCCGGGGTTCGCGGTGCCGTGGCCGACCACCGGCGACGCCCCGTCCGGTGTGGCGGTCGCGGACTTCAACGGCGATGCGCGGCCGGACCTGGTCAGCGTGAACACGACGAGCAACACCGTCAGCGTGATGCTGGCGTCCGGCGACGGGGTGTTCCGTGCGAAGAACGACTACGCGACCTACGCGAGCCCGGTCGCGGTCGCGGTCGCGGACTTCAACGGCGACATGAAGCCGGACCTGGCGGTCGCGAACTCGGGTGGCGGCTACGTGTCGATCCTGCTCGGCAACGACGACGGCACGTTCCAGGCGAAGCGCGACACGCCGTCGGGGACGTATCCGTACTGGGTCGAGGCGGCCGACCTGAACGGCGACGGCAAGAAGGACCTGGTCACCGCGAACTCGGGCTCGACGGTCAGCGTGCTGCTCGGCAACGGCGACGGCACGTTCGTGAAGACCGACTTCCCCACCGCCTCGAACGCGCGGGCCGTCGCGATCGCGGACCTCAACGGCGACGCCAAGCTCGACGTGATCGCGGCGGCCTACTCCGCGTCGTCGATCAGCGTGCTGCTCGGCAACGGCGACGGCACGCTCCAGTCCAAGCTCGACTATCCGGCGGCCTCGTCGGCGCGCGGCCTCGCGGTCGGCGACCTCGACGGCGACGGCAAGCCCGACGTCGTGGTCGGCGGCTACAGCGGCGCGAACGTCGCGGTGCTCCTCGGCAATGGCAACGGCACGTTCCAGACCAAGGTCGACGTCCCGGTGGCGAACAGCGCGTACGCGGTCGCGCTCAAGGACATCGACGGTGATGGACGGCTCGATCTGATCGCGGCGAGCTACGGCACGAACACGGTCAACGTGCTGCGCGGCAACGGCAACGGCTCGTTCATGCCGAAGGTCTCGTTCACCACCGGCGCGAACCCGCAGGGGCTCGTGGTCGCCGACGTCAGCGGCGACGCGAAGTTCGATCTCGTCGTGCCGAATTACGGCAGCGACACGCTCACCGTGCTGCTCGGCGACGGCAGCGGGCAGTTCCGCCAGCGCCGGGACTTCGCGACCGCCCCGGGACCCTCGGCGGTGACGATGGCGGACTTCAACGGCGACGGCCTGCGCGACCTGGCGGCCGCCGACGCCACGGCGAACACCGCCAGCGTGCTGCTCGGCAACGGCGACGGCACGTTCCAGGCGAAGAAGGACGGCGGGACCGGCCTCAATCCGTCGGGGATCGTCGCCGGCGACTTCGACGGGGACACGCGGCCCGACCTCGCGGTGGTCAACACCGACGAGAACACGATCAGCGTCATGCTCGGCAACGGCAACGGCACGCTGCAGACCAAGACCAACTACACGACCGGGTCGCGGCCGACGGGCATCGCGGTCGGCGACCTGGACGCCGACGCCAAGCTCGACCTCGTCGTCGTCAACCAGAGCTCGAACACGCTGTCGCTGTTCGTCGGCAACGGCGACGGCACGTTCCAGCCGAAGCGCGACGTCGCGACCGGCAGCGGACCCGTCGCGATCGCCGTCGCCGACATCACGGGCAACGGGCAGCTCGATGTCGTGATCGGAAACCAGAGCTCGTACGGCATCAACGTGCACAGCGGCAACGGCAACGGGACGTTCCAGGCGAAGCAGGACACGTACATCGGCTACGTCATGAAGGCCGTCGCGGTCGGCGACCTGAACGGCGACAGCAAGCTCGACGTCGTGGTCACCACGCAGAACAACACGGTGAGCGTGTTCCTCGGTCTCAACAACGGCACGTTCATGACGCGCGTCGACTACGACGCCGGCAACGTGCCGACCGGCCTCGCGGTCGGTGATGTGGACGCGGACGGCAAGGCCGACGTCGCGGTGGCGGTCGAGAACGGCAACACGGTCGCGGTGCTGCGCGGCAACGGCGACGGCACGCTGGCGCCCAAGGTCGACTACGGCACGGGCCTGCGCCCGTCGGGGGTCGCGATCGGTGACGTCGATGGTGACGGAAAGCCGGATCTCGCAGTCTCTAACAGGGGTTCGGACTCGGTGAGTGTGCTGCGCCTGTCCTGCAAGTGATGTGATATCAAGCGCTCGTGGCGCTCACCGACTACGAAACGTACATCCGTACCGACGAGCTCCTCGCGCTGCAGAAGGCGCCGGGGGCCCTGACGTGCCACGACGAGCTCCAGTTCCAGGTCGTGCACCAGGCGCACGAGCTGTACATGAAGCTGATCGAGCACGAGCTGCGCTTCACGTGCGCCCTGCTCGACGAGGGCGCGGTCGCCCGCGCGATCACGCAGCTGCGGCGCGTCTCGCTCGTCCAGCACGTGCTGCTCCACTCGGTCGAGCTGCTCGACACGATGGCGCCGACCGACTACATGACGATCCGCACCGGGCTCGGCCGCGGCTCGGGTCAGGAGTCGCCCGGTTTCCGCACGATGCTCAAGATCCCCGGCGAGCTCGTGTGGCCGGCGTTCTCGCGCTTCCTCGAGAAGCAGGGCGTCTCCCTGCGCCAGATCTACGAGGACCCGCACGCGAACCACCAGCTGTTCCAGCTCTGCGAGGGCCTCGTCGACTACGACCAGCTGCTCCAGACCTGGCGCTACCGCCACCTCATGCTCGTGTACCGCATCATCGGCACGGGCACGCCGTCCTTGAAGGGCAAGCACAGCGACCTGCTCGAGAGCGGCCGCAAGACGCGCTTCTTCCCCGCGCTGTGGGACGTGCGCGACCAGGTGTTCGGCGACTGGACCGCGGCGCAGGCGGCGAAGGGCAAAGAGACCGGCTACCACGGCTGATGCGTGCCGTAGCGTTGTCGTTGTGTCTCTCCCTCCTGGGCTGCAAGTTCGCGGTCCAGCACCCCGCCGCGACGATCGGGATCGTCGGCGGCAGCGTCGGCCTCCTGACCTGCGAGATCGGGACGGGCTTTGACGTCACCGACGGTCCGACGCAGGGGACGTGTGCCGCGATCGCGGCGGGCGCCGGCCTCGCGCTCGCCGGCATCGTCGCGCTCGCGATCTACTTCGGCGGTGACGGCCACACCGTGCTCGTCGAGGAGCCGATCGAGCCGATCGTCCGCGACAAGAAGCCGCCCGCGCCCGAGCCCGCGGTGCCGCCGCCCAGCGTGCCGGTGGCCAGCGCGCCGGGGCCCGGCGAGATCGCGCTCCCCGCCGAGCCGTGGTACCGCGATCAGCCCGAGCGCTACCGCGTCTGCGTGGAGGCGGCCGCAACGCCGCCGTCCCCGCATTTCCCGGCGCCGTTCGATCGTTGCGACACGCGCAGCGAGTCGTACACGCAGCCGCCGGGCGGCAACTCGCTGCACTTCCACTACAAGGACTTCTCGGTCGCCGAGACCACGGCCGAGCGCGCGAAGAATCTGAACGCGTGTTGCTACCTTGTGTTCGAGTTCCCGCGGAACCCGCCCGCCGGAACGCCCTGACGCCACGCGCGGGCAGATCCATCACGGTACCGACGTGATCACCGCGCTGCGCTTCTGGTTAGCGCCGGGGCCGCGAGCAACCGGGGTGTTGCGGATTGAGTGATCGTCGGCCGCAGCTGCTAACCGAGTAGGTCCCGGGCGGAAGCGATCTGTTCGCGCACCTTCACGCATCGAGCAATCGCCCCATCAAGTTCCTTCGCGATCTCCTTGAGGCCGGCTTCAACCACTTCTTGGGTTTGTAGTGGCTGCATCAACCACGACGCCAACGCAGAAATCGCCTTAGTTTGCTGCCAGAGAATGCTGACGTCAGATACGGAGATGACGTTCTTGAGAAAGGGCGTTCGGAGAAAGTCTTCAAGTGCCCGACTCATGGTCGCGTTGAGGGTTGGATTCGGAAGGCGATTTCGTTGCTCCTGCCAGACCTGGATGTTGACCCGCAGTTCGCCGTCGAGCGCATCGAGATGCTGATCCACCGCAGCGTTCGCTGCGAATGCGTCGCGAATCTCGTCAAACGACATCCCCTCGTTCCCCTTATTGGTGCGCTTAGGAAAGAACCAGCCGTTGTCGACGCGGCCGACGGCATGTGGTCGACGCGCGCTCTTTGCAATCTCGATCACGTGCAGCACGTTGCCGTTTGCAAGCTTCAACGGGACGTTCAGGAACGTCCAGTCGACGGAGGGATGGCAAACAGCGGGGAAGTTTCCGAAGTCGCGCGGCAGTTCTTGCCCTGGCTCAATACCTGCGAGGCGCTCAGCGGCCGGAAGGTCGCGCTGTGTAGTGTCCCCTCGAAGTCAAGACACACGCGTGCACGGGAATCGGTGGCGTGCATGCGAGGCCTCGACGTTCACGCGGCGAGCGCGTGCGGCGTTGCGAGTCTCTCGGCGCGACGCTCGATCGGCGTCTGCCAGTTGAGG
>JAEUJX010000702.1 GCA_016794545.1 Myxococcales bacterium | reverse complement strand
TGTAGCCGGGCTCGTACGGCAGCTGCGCGAGCACCTGCTGGATCTGCTCGCCGAACTGCTCCATCGTCGCGGGCCGCTGGTTCACGTCCTTGGCCATCGCGCCGAGGATCAGCGCGTCCACGGCGGGCGGAATCGCGAGATCCGGCCGGCGCTGCGACGGCGGCACGATCGGCTCGAGCAGGTGCTTCGACAGCAGCGCCATCACCGTCGGCGCCTCGAACGGCAGGCGGCCGGTGACCATCTCGTAGAGCAGACCGCCGAGCGCGTAGACGTCGGTGCGCCCGTCGATGTGCTCGCCGCGGATCTGCTCCGGCGACATGTACTGCGGCGTGCCGAGCATGTCGCCCGCCTGCGTCATCGCGAGCTGGCTCTGGCGGTTCTCGTCGCGCAGCTTCGCGATGCCGAAGTCGAGCACGCGCACGACGTCCTTCTGGCGACCGCGCTCCTGCAGCATCACGTTGTCGGGCTTGAGATCGCGGTGGACGATGCCTTGCGCGTGGGCCTCGACGAGCGACGCGCAGATCTGCGACGCGATCGCGAGCGAGCGCCGCAGCGGCAGCGGCGCCTCGTGATGGATCACCGTGCGCAGGCTCTTGCCCTCGATGAACTCCATCGCGATGAACAGCGAGCCATCGGTGTCCTGCCCGAAGTCGTAGATGCCGACGATGTTCGGGTGGCTGAGCTTCGCGACCAGCTCCGCCTCGGCGTTGAACCGCCGCAGCAGCATCTGGCTGCCCGCGACCTCGGGGCGCAGCACCTTCACCGCGCACTGGCGCTTCAGCGAGATCTGCTCGGCCTTGTAGACCGCGCCCATGCCGCCCTCGCCGAGCTTCTCCTTGATGCGGTACCGGCCCGCAATCTCCTTGCCGATCATCGACGGCGCCTCGCCGATGCCCTGCGCCGCGAGCTTGGGGTTCGAGGCCTCCGTCGCGGACAGCGTGTGACCACACGTCCCGCAGAACCGCGCATCCTCGGCATTCCCGGCCTTGCAGTTGGGGCAGTTCACGTCTCGCTCAGGGCAAAGATGGCATAGAGAGGGGTCGCTCCGCCGCGCAGAATGCGCGCTTCGATCCGGCGATCGTCATACAGCGCGATCAGCGCCAGCGCCTCCCCGCCGGTGTCGGGCATCGCCAGGAATGCCAGGTACACGCGCAGCGGCGCTCCCGTGAACGTCATCCCCGCCAGGACGTCGGCCTCCGCGCCCGGCAGCGACGCGATCGTCGTCGCCGGAAGCAGGCCGCTGATCGCGAACGACCCGGTCAGGCCGTGCGTGTCGATCGCGTCGATCGTCAGCGTCGCGGTGGCAGAAGGCGGCACGCCGACCCGGACCACCGCCGCCTCGCCGACGCGCGGCCCCCGCCACGTGCCGCGGAAGTCCCGCAGGTCGGTACACCCGACGAGCACCGCCGCGACGACGACCAGGGTGGCCCAGCGCACGTGGCTCACGGTAGCACCGGCCGGGAGCGATGCGCTACGTTCACAGAAGGATGCGGGAAACGCTCGCGATGACCGTGGCGCTGTGCGCCGTCGTCGCGTCGGCGCGCCCGGCCCGCGCCGACGATCCGCCGCCCGAGGCGCCCGAGACTCCCGGCGAGCCCCCGGAGGTCATCACCCCGCCGGCCGAGGTGGCCCCGGCCGAGCTCCGCGAGGACAGCGAGTTCGGCCCGCTGATCCAGATCGAGGCGATCGAGGTCGTCGGCAACACCGCGACGCAGACCGAGCTGATCCGCCGCACGCTCCCGCTCGCCGTCGGCGACGTGCTCCACGCGAGCGACAAGCGCCTGCGCGTCGCGCGCTTCAAGGTCCTCGCGCTCGGCTTCTTCCGCGACGTCACGCTCGCGATGCGCAAGGGCAGCGCGCGCGGCCAGGTCATCCTCGAGGTGCGCGTCGTCGAGCGCGGCACCGTCGTGCTCAACAAGCTGTGGTTCGGCACGTCGAACATCTCGCCGTACTGGCTCGGCGCCGACGTCGGCGAGCGCAACCTCCTCGGCCTCGGCATCGGCGTCGGCGCCGCGTTCATCTACGCGGCGGACGGCGACGTCGATGGCATGCGCTCGCAGTGGGCGACCGAGCTGCGCGCGAACGATCCCTCGCTGTACGGCACGCGCTGGGGCGCGAGCGCCTCGGCGACGCTCGTGCGCGGCAGCGAGGCCTACCGCGTCGGCGGCGATCCGCAGGACGTGCAGCCGCGCGATCAACGCGCGTTTCCGTACCGGCGGTTCGGCGGGCGCGCGGGCGTGACGTACGACCTCTCGGCGCTGACCCGGCTCTCCGGCGGCCTGCGCGCCGAGGCCGTCAACGCCGAGCTCCCGACGGCGCCGACGCTCGAGCGCCCCGACGGGCGCACGACCGCGATCGATCTCCACCTCGAGCCCGGCGACTCGCGCATCGTGACCGCGAGCTTCGGCTTCGATCGCGACACCCGGCCCGATCCGATCCTCCCGCACTCCGGCGGCCACATCGCGTTCGGCGCCGAGCTCGGCAGCTCGCTGCTCGGCGGCAGCTACGAGTTCGCGACGCTGTTCGGCCGCTACGAGCACTACTGGCCGTTGCTCTCCGGCAAGCACGTCATCGGGCTCAAGCTCGCGGGCGGCGTCGTGATCGGCAACGCGCCGCAGTTCGACCGCATCCACATCGGCGATGTCGATCGCATGCTGACGCCGCGCGCGCTCGGGCTCGTGCTGTCGACCGCCGCACCGCTCGACATCCTCGGCACCCGCCCCGACAAGCCGGCGTACGGCGACCTCGGCGGCATCGCGACCCTCGAGTACGCGTTCGAGCTGTTCCGCGGCAAGGGCAAGAACCGCGTCTACGGCGGCGATCTGTTCTTC
>JAEUJX010000697.1 GCA_016794545.1 Myxococcales bacterium | reverse complement strand
ATCAGCGCACGCGCGGCGGCGCGCTGATTGGGCGGGACGTCGTTCAGGAGGATCGTGAACGCGAGCGGGCGCCCGCTGTCGGCGGCCACGTAGCCGGCGAGCGTGACCACCCGATCGAGCGTGCCGGTCTTCGCCCGCACGCGGCCCTTCGCGGCGTGGCCGTGCCAGCGCCGGGCGAGCGTACCATCCACCCCGCCGATCGGGAGCGACGCGAGGAGGTCCGGCCCGATCCGGTAGTCCTTGTGGGCGGCGGCGAGCAGCGTGATCAGCTGGTGCGCGGTCACCTCGCTCGCGGCGAACAGGCCCGAGCCGTTCTCGGCGCGATAGCTCCCGCGCTGCAGCCCGAGCTGCGCGAGCGAGGACGCCATCGCCTCGAGCCCGTCGGCCCAGCTCGCCGGGCCGGGCGTCGCGCGCGTTTCGGCGCCGAGGGTCTTCAGCACGCTCTCGGCGACGTAGTTGTCGGACGACTTGTTCATGAACCGCAGCACGTCGGGCAGCGGCGGGCTGTCGTGCACGGCGATCGGCTTCGCGGTCACGGGGACCGCAGCGCTGCCGAGCACGCGCTGCCGGATCGTCACGCCGCGATCGGCGAGAGCGCGCCGGAAGATCTCGCCGGCGAACCGCGCCGGATCGTCGACGCGCCGCCGGATCTCCCAGCTGCCTTCGCCCACGCGGATGGTGCCGGTGACCTCGACCTCGACCTTGCCCTGCTTGAGCTTGGTCTCGACCCGCAGGCGCGTGCGCCCCTCGGTGACGCTCGTGACCTCGCGCTTGGTCAGCGTGTAGTAGCCGCCGGTGTCGGGGTCGAGCCGCACGGAGGCGCCGCCGCCGGGCTCCGCGATGACCTGGATCTGGAACGAGCTGCGCGCGACGCCGAGGGACGCGACCGGCGCGCGGAACCCGGCGCGCTCGGTGGGCTGCGCGCTGAAGTGCGGCGGCTCGACGACCTCGTCGAAGTAGCCGGTGTCGAGGACCAGCTTGCCCTCGATGGTGCGCACGCCGCGCGCGGCGACCTCGGTCGCGAGCTCCTCGAGGTGCGCGACCGTGAGCATGGGATCGCCCTTGCCGCGCAGGTAGAGGTCGCCCGCGATCGTCCCGGCGTCATCGGGCAGCGTGTCGGCGAGCACGGTCGTGCGCCAGCGGAAGCTGTTGCCGAGCGTCTGGAGCGCGGCGGCCGAGGTCAGGAGCTTCGTGTTCGAGGCGAGGTTGAGCTTCTGATCGGCGTTCGCCGCGAACAGCTCCTCGCCGGTCGAGAGATCGGTGACCGCGACCGCGATCCGCGCGCGGGACAGCACGGGCCGCCCCTGGAGCACGCGCGTGAGCTGCTCGACGAGCCACGGCTTCTTCGCGCCCGGCACGGGCGGAGCGATCAGCGCGCTGCCGCCACCGGATCCCGCCGCGCTGCCGTCGTCGTCCTCGGTCGGTCCGGCGGTTCCTTGCGACCTCGCCGGCCGCGAGCCCATACTCAGCGCGACGGCCGCGCCGAGCGCGGCGAGCCATGCCAGCCTCGCGGTCACCCTCACGCTCCTACGCTAGCACGGCGCTCGTCGTCCTCGGGATCGCCGCCGGCGCCTGCACGCCCGCGACCCGCCGCACGCCCGACGACACGCTGGTCGTCGCGATCGAGAGCGCGATGTCCTCGTACGACCCGCGCTACGCGATCTCGAACTGGGACGGCAAGCTGTCGAAGCTCGTGTGTCCGGGCCTCATGTCGGTCGACACCGCGAGCACCGAGCCGCGGCTCGAGCTCGCGTCGAAGGTGACGCCGATCGATCCGCTGACCTGGGAGGTCGAGCTGCGCCCCGATGCGCGGTTCCCCGATGGCTCGACGCTGACCGCCGCCGACGTCGCCTACACGTACATGTCGACGATCGCGCCGGACTCCGACAGCCTCTACAAGAAGGGCTTCACGGAGCGGTTCTCGCGCGTCGAGGCGGTGAGCCCGCGGCTCGTGCGGTTCCACCTGAAGCAGCCGCTGGCGACGTTCCTGACCGACATCGACTTCGGCATCATCTCGCAGAGCGGGCAGGGCGCCGGCCCGTATCGGGTGCGCGAGCTGACCACGACGCACGTGGTGCTCGACGCGAACCCCGCGTACTTCGGGGCGGCGCCGAAGGTGCCGCGCGTCGAGATCAAGTTCGTGCGCGACGCCTCCGCGCGGCTGCTCATGCTGGTCGGTGGCTCGGCGGATCTGATCCAGAACGGCGTGCGCCTCGACCTGCTCGACGACGTGCGCGACCGCCCGCGCGTTCACCTCGAGACTGGCCCGTCGGTGTTCCTCACGTACCTGATGATGAACAACGCCGATCCTCTGCTGAGCGACGTGCGCGTGCGCCAGGCGATCGCGCTCGCGATCGATCGGCCGGCGATCGTGGCGGCCAAGTTCGCGGGCCGGGCGACGCTCGCGACGGGCCTCCTGCCGCCCGGCCACTGGGCGTACGCCGCCGACGTCGCGCGCTGGGATCGCGACCTGCCGCGCGCGAGGCAGCTGCTCGACGAGGCGGGCTATCCCGATCCCGATGGCGCGGGGCCGCGGCCGCGCATGAAGCTCGTCTACAAGACCAGCTCGGATGCGTTCCGCGTCTCGGTCGCGCGCGTGATCGCCGCGCAGCTCGCGGAGATCGGGCTCGAGGTCGAGGTCCGCCCGTTCGAGTTCGCCACGTTCTTCTCCGACGTGAAGAAGGGCACCTACCAGATCGCGTCGATGCAGACGTCGGAGATCACCGAGCCGGACTACTACTACATGTACTTCAATAGCTCGCGCATCCCGAGCAAGACGGACCCCGACGCGGGCAACCGTTGGCGCTACGTCAACCCCGAGGTCGACCGCCTCACGGTGGAGGGCCGCAAGGAGCTCGACCGGGACAAGCGCCGGGTCCTCTACGCCGAGGTCCAGCGCCAGGTCGCCCGGGACGTCCCCGTGGTGCCCCTGTGGCACGAGGACAACGTGGTCCTGACCAATGTGGACGTGCAGGGTTACGCGATCAGCCCGATCGCCCGCCTGGGCGGCCTCACCCAGGTCACCAAGCGCCCCTGACCGCCTTTCAGAAGGGCTTCAACGCTGTGCGGCAACGTGGTAAGTACCGCCCTCCATGCCGCTGGATCCCGCCTCCGAGGAGCTCTTCCTCGGCATCGCGCACGCGTTGTTCGTCAACCGCCTCCACGTGCTCCGCCTGACCGAGGTCGTCCGGCTCGGCATTCGCCCCGACCCGCACGACCAGAACATGGAGGTGCCGGAGGAGGTCGATCGCGAGCTCATCCAGCAGGCGTTCGCCTACGTGCAGCGCCACTTCCCGCAGTCGTTCAGCGGGAAGATCGAGAGCGCCAAGGCGCGCTGGATCCGCCTCGCGTAGCGGTCACGGCTTCGGCTTCTTCGGCGCCGACTTCTTCGCGTCGATCGCCGCGAGCCGCTCCTTCAGCTCCCGCTCGAACCCCGACTCGGTCGGCTCGTAGATCCGCTCGCCGACGAGCGCATCCGGCAGGTAGTCCTCCGGAACGTAGTGGCCCTCGAAGTCGTGCGGATACTTGTAGCCGGACCCGTGGCCCATCGAGCGATCGAGCGCGGTCGAGCCCGGTCGATAGCGTGCCGGGACGGGCAGGGCGCCCTTCTCCTTCACGAGCTTCCGCGCCGCCGCGTACGCGGTCAGCGCGGTGTTCGACTTCGGCGCGAGCGCGAGGTACGTCACCGCCTGCGTGAGCGGCAGGACGCCCTCGGGCAGGCCCATCAGCTCGAAGGCCTGGAGCGCGCTGACCGCGACGACGAGCGCCTGCGGATCCGCGTTGCCGATGTCCTCGCTCGCGAAGATCACCATCCGCCGCAGGACGAACCGCGGGTCCTCGCCGGCCTCGAGCATGCGGGTCATCCAGTAGACCGCGGCGTCGGGGTCCGAGCCGCGCATGCTCTTGATGAACACGCTGACGACGCCGTAGTGCTCGTCGCCCGCCTTGTCGTAGAGCAGCGTCTTGCCCTGCGCGGCCTCGGCGAGGTGCTCCGCCGTGATCGGCGCGGCCGGGCGGTGCACGTCCGATCCCTCGCCCGCCGCGCGCCGCGCGAGATCCGCGGCGACCTCGAGCACCGAGTACATCCGGCGCGCATCGCCGGCGGCCGCGGCGACGAGCTGCGCGAGCACCTCGTCGTCGATCGTCACGGCGAGCGTCGCGAGGCCGCGCTCGGTGTCCGCGATCGCGCGGCGCGCGAGGTTCGCGAGCTCGGTCTCCGACAGCGGCTCGAGGCGTACGACGCGGCAGCGCGACAGGAGCGCGGCGACCACGCCGAAGCTCGGGTTCTCGGTGGTCGCGCCGATCAAGGTCACGGTCCCGGCCTCGACATGGGGCAGGAGGGCGTCCTGCTGTGTCTTCGAGAACCGGTGGATCTCGTCGATGAACAGGAGCGTCCGCGCGCCGAACTGGTCGCGCCTGTCGGAGGCCTTGGCGATCGCCTCGCGGACGTCCTTCACCCCTGCCTCGACCGCCGACAGGGCGATCAGGTCGGCCCGGAGCGTCTCGCCGAGCAGGCGGGCGAGGGTGGTCTTTCCACTCCCGGGCGGCCCCCACAGGACGAGCGACGGGATGGCGCGCCCCGGACCGAGGTTTGACAGGATGCGTCCGGGCCCCACCAGGTGGGCCTGTCCGACGAGCTCGTCGAGGCTACGTGGCCGCATTCGCTCGGCGAGCGGCTGGCCGACGTGGCGCTTCCGGGCGCTCTGGGCGAACAGATCCATCCCACCTCTGGATACCCTATCGCCCGAGATCGCGCGAGGTTACACGCGCGTGTCTCCGCGGCCGCGCCGGAGCGTGAAACCTGACCACGGGTCACCGCGATGGTGACGCCACACCCGGCAACTGGGGCGACCAGGCTTCCCCGCCCCAGCGAGGTTTCGCCCCGTTACCGATCGGAATCGTGTGGCACGCCCCCTGCTTTACCTGTCGGCACGATGCTGATCGAGATCGTCTTCCAATATCGCACCCTGCTCGGGAAGTGCGATCTGGGCGTGGGTCTCGACTGGGACGAGATCGAGCAGCTCGCCGCGATCGAGAGCGCGTTCGCGCCGACCGCGGATGATCTGCGCATGAGCTCGGGCCGCAAGTTCCGCCGCGAGAAGGTCGAGCTGTCGGTCCTGATGCGCGGCGATCGGATCAATGACCGCGTCGACCTCGTCGAGGTCGGCCCCGGCGGCTTCGTCGTGCGGAGGGCCCCGTTCGTCGCGCGCGGCGAGCAGGTCGAGATCCAGATCGACGCCGGCGACCACTCGTATCGGTTCCGTGCCCAGGGCGTGTGGATGAAGGACGACGGCGAGGACTACCGCCTCGGCCTCGCGCTGATCGGCATGCCGGTCTGCCTGCACAAGGTCGCCGTGTCCAAGCACGACGCCGACGTCATCGATCAGATCGCAGCGGCGGCCTGACCGGCTCAGCGATCGAGCAGGCGCGTCAGCAGGTGGATCGAGCGCGGCGGCAGCGTCTCGCCGCGCCACGCGATCGCGCGCGCGACGACCAGAGCCTTGTCGGCGGCGGTCAGCGACGGGCGCTCCGAGAACAGCTTCGCGCCGACGTCGTCGATCTTGTCGAGGATCCGCATGCCGCCGTGCCACGTGAGCGCGAGCTCGACCGCGAGGTCGGCGCCGACGATGTCGACCAGCGGGCGGGCGCGCTCGAACAGCGCGCGGGTGCGAGCGACCACGTAACGGACGAGGGCGCCGACGGCCGGTGTGGCGCGGCGCTGCGCGATGTAGGCCTCGGGGACGCCGAAGTGGCGGAGGTCCTCGGCGGGCATGTAGACGCGGCCGCGCTCCCAGTCGCTCGGGATGTCCTGGATCAGGCGCGCGACGGCGAGCGCGGTCGCGAGGTCCTCGGCGTACGCGTGCAGCTCCGGCGCGCGGTAGCCGCCGATGTAGAGCAAGAGGCGGCCCATCGGCTCGGCGGCCTGGCGCGTGTAGCTGCGCAGCTCGTCGAACGTCGCGTAGCGGCGGCGCTCGAGGTCGGTCCGGAACCCGGACAGCAGCTCGGTGAACTCGGTGATCGGGAGGTCGAACTTGTCGACGGTGTCGGCGAGCGCGACGAACACCGGGTGCTCTGCGGTGCCGCGATACGCGAGGTGGAGCATCTCCTCCCAGCGATCGAGCTCGCGCGCACGGCGGCCCTCGTAGGCGGCCTCGTCGGCGAAGTCGTCCGCGACGCGCGCGAACGCGAACAGCGCGAAGATGTGCTTGCGCAGCGCCGACCGCGCGAACATCGACGCCACCGGGTAGTTGTGGTGGCGCGCGCGCACGAGCGCCTCGCAGTACCGGTAGCACGCCTCGAGCTCGAGCGAGGGCGGCAGCGGGACCGCGAGCGCGGGGGAGCGAAGGACGCCGAGGCGGTGGATCACGGGGACTCCTTTACCACGTGGGACGCGGACAGGCGCGCGAGGACCTCGCGGGCGCGGTCGGCCTTGACGTCGCCGGAGGCGGCGAGCTCGGCCGCGACGCGCTCGACGAGCTCGCCGGTGGCCCCCGCAGCTTTTGCGAGGCCGCGTGCATGAAGTGCCATGTGGCCGCGCTGGATGCCCTCGGTGGCGAGCGCGCGGAGCGCGGCGAGGTTCGTGGCGAGGCCGGCGGCGGCGCACAGCGCGGCGAGCCGCTCCGCGGAGCGCGCGCCGCACAGCTCGAGCGCGAGCCGCGCGCCGGGGTGGACGTGGAGCGCACCGCCGACGGTGCCGACCGCGAGCGGCATCGTCAGCTCGCCGTCGAGTCCTCCGCCGCCGCCCGCGACCCCGGGGCGCTCGCGCCACACGGCGAGCGGGCGATACGAGCCGGAGAGCGCGGCGAACGCGTGCGCGCCGGCCTCGACCGCGCGCCAGTCCTGCCCGGTCGCGAGCAGCACGGCGTCGACGCCGTTCATGATGCCCTTGTTGTGCGTGGTCGCGCGGTACGGATCGAGCTCGGCGAACCGCGAGGCCGCGGCGATCGCGCGGCGGACGTCCGGGCCGGCGGCGTCCTCGCTCGCGAGCTGCGCGTCGTCGATCGTGCAGCGCACCGTGACGGTGCGGCCATCGGTGAGGTTCGACAGGATGCGCAGCCCCGCGTGTCCGCCAGCGTGCGCGGCGACCTTGTCGGCGAGGGCCTC
>JAEUJX010000660.1 GCA_016794545.1 Myxococcales bacterium | reverse complement strand
GATGAACGCCATCACCGCGCCGTACTTCATGCGCTCGGCGATCGCGCCGACGATCAGCGCTGGCGTGATGATCGCGAACATCATCTGGAACATCGCGAACATGTTCTGCGGCACCCATGCCGCGTAGTCGGTGTTCGGTGCGGAGGTCACGCCCTTGAACAGGGCGAAGTCGAGGCCGCCGAGGATCGACGTGCCCTTGGCGAACACCAGCGAGTAGCCGACCGCCCACCACAACACCGTGATGAGCCCGGCGCAGCCGAAGCACTGCGCGAGCACGGACAGGACGTTCTTGCGGCGAACGAGGCCGCCGTAGAACAGCGCCAGGCCGGGGAGCGTCATGAACAGCACGAGCGCCGTGGACGTCATCATCCAGCTCGTGTGACCGGGGCCCGGTGCGTTCGCGAGCACGCCGCCGCTGGTGTCCGGCGCGCCATTGGTCATGTAGGCCTCGATGTTCTTGACCCGTTGCTCGAGCGTCGGCTCGGCAGCCGCGGCGGCCTCCGCGAACGCGGTGCCCATCATCAAGAGGAGAAGGAACAGGACCGTCCCACCGATCATCTTGCGTCGCATGCCGATGACGCTACCGGCCGAATGTTTCCAGCAGGTATCGCGCAGGCTAAATGGGACGCGCGAATCTGGCTCGCTTCGCCGAGCATGGTTATCGCGCGGACAGTTTACGGCTGGGACTCGTTCACGAAATATGAGGTCGGCAGTCTTGGTCGCCATGCCGACCTCCAGACGATCACTTCACCCTATCTTCACTCAACGCAGTCTCGTCGGTGCTGCACTGGCGACGATCGCACTTGCCAGCCCGGCACTCGCCGACGAGCCAGAGGCGACCGCGCCGCCGGTCGTCTCGACGGCGACGACCTCGGCGCCCGCGGAGCCCGCGACACCGCCGGCGCCCGAGGCGGACAAGGCGCCGCCGCCGCCGCCGGTGGTCGCGCAGACCACGAGCGAGCCGGTGACCGTCGAGAAGTCGCCCGAGGAGCAGGCGTCCACGGAGGTCAACCTCAACGGATCGATCGACGCCTACTCCGGCGTCAACTTCGCGCGCCCGGGCTCGAACCTCAACAAGCTGCGCGCGTTCGACACGCAGGACGGTGGCTTCGCGCTGAACTACGCCGAGATCGTGCTCGCCCGGAACACCGGCAAGTTCGGCTTCCGCGTCGATGCGGGCTTTGGCTCCGCGTCGGATGGGTTGTTCGCCGTCGACAACGCGTCGGTCTCGATGGATCCGGACACCAAGGCGTATGCGAAGGCGCTCGCGCACGTGCAGCAGGCCTACGTGACGGGCCGCTTCGGGAAGCTGACGATCGACGCGGGCAAGTTCGTCACGGCGCACGGCCTCGAGGTCATCGAGACGAAGGACAACTGGAACTACTCCCGGTCGATCCTCTTCAACTGGGCGATCCCGTTCTTTCACACCGGCCTGCGCGCGACCTATGCGGTCAACGACAAGCTGTCGGTGATGGGCTGCGTGGTCAACGGATGGAACACGAACCTCCAGGAGGGCAACAGCATGACGAGCGCGTGCGTGCAGGCGATCTACAAGCCGGTCGCGCCGCTCTCGCTCGTCGTGAACTACATCGGCGGTCGCGAGCACGCGCTCGGCGTGGAGGAGCTGACGCTTCGCCACACCGTCGACGTCAACGCGACGTATGCCGTCAACGACAAGCTGTCCGTGGCGATGAACGCCGACTACGGCTACGACGCCGCGGGTGACGGAGTCAGCTGGGCGGGCGTGGCCGGCTACGGCCGCTACCAGATCCTGCCGAACCTCGCGGCGGCAGGTCGCGTGGAGTACTTCTCCGATTCGGATGGCTTCATGACGGGCATGGAGCAGTCGATCATGGAGGGAACGGCGACGCTCGAGGTCTCCGGGAAGCTCGGCCCATCGAGTGTCGTGGGCCGCCTCGAGTACCGGCACGACCGCTCGGACGCCGAGTTCTTCGACGCGAGCATGCCGACGAGCGCGAAGACGCAAAACACCGTGCTGATCGGCGGTATCACGTCGTTCTGAGCGTCGGGCCGACTACTGCAGCTCGATCGCGGCGATGTACGCCGCGTTGTTGATCTCGTTCGATTCGCTCACGGCCCCCAGGCGGTCGATGATCGCTCCGACATAGTAGGTCGTGCCCACGGTTCCGGCCGGGACGGTCACGGTGACCTTGTGCTCGAACGGCGTGTTGACACCGAGCGTCGCGTTGCTCGAGAACAGCAGCGTGTCGAGCGTCGAGATGGTCGAGTTCGACGACCAGAAGACGCCGAGCCCCGTGACCTCGGTGTTGCTACCGCGGTTCTCGAGCGTCATCTCGACCTGGATCCGATCGCCGGCGCTCGCGAAGTAGATCGGCTCGTCGTTCGCGTCGAGGATCTTCGGTAGCTCGTTGCCGGCGAGGTCGAACAGCTGCGAGCGCATGTGTTTGCTGTACGCGCTGGTCCCCGTGCCAGCCGCGTCGAGCTTCCAGTGCATCACGGAGACATCGCGGATGGTCGTCGCGCGGGGGCCATTCACGGTCACCAGCCCGGCGGTGGTGTCCTCGCTGACCGCGACCTCGGTGTTGTTGCCGTTCGTGCTGACCACGTTCCACGCGTTGCCCATGATGTTGATCGCGTCGTTCTCGTGCTTGGCCCCGAGCGTGTGGAGCATCTCGTGCATCGCCGTGTTGATCAGCGGCCTGGCGGGCCCGCCATAAGCGATGCTGTTGGTCTTCACGTCGTCGAGCGTCCAGGCGTAGTCGAGATCGAGGAAGACGTCCGCCTCGAGAATGTGGGTGGCATCGGAGATGATCCACGTGCAGCCGAGGGACCCGCACAGCAAGGTCGAGTCATTCGTGAAGTTGAGCTCGCTCTCGCCGTTGTTGTTGAGGGAGATCACGTCGTTGTCGATGACGAGATCGAAGCGCAGCGCGGATGCGTTGCCGTTCACCTTCGCCTCGGCGTCGAGGAGGGTGTCGAAGTGATCCGGCAGCGTGGCTTGCACGTCGGGATTCACCCGCAGCGTGACGGTGTTCGTGGACCAGGTCTGGGTCCTCATCTCGAAGGCGTCGGCACGCGAGATCGGAAACGCGGCGAGGGCCGCGATGGCGAGCAGAGTGGTGCGCATGTGTAGCTCCTGTGTGTGGTGTGCGGTGAGTCAGCGGAGGACGGGGTTCTTGCCGTTGGCCTCGAACGCGTCGAGCTCGGGAGCGTCGGCGTCGAGGGTGGGGTGGGGCTGTGGGCGGATCGGTGCCGCTGCGGCGGGCCGCTGGAGGCGCGCGGCCACCGGCATCTCGAACGCGAACGGAGCTCGTGGATCAGCGCTGCGTGCGCGCGCCGCGACCGGACCGCGGTCGAGCGACTCGATCACCTGATCGAGGTCGGCGCGATCGATCTTGGTGCCGGTCTTGTCGCTCACCAGCAGCATGCCGTCGCGGCAGCCTGCGAGCGCACACGCGCCGGCATCGCCGTCCGTGGCGAGCAGCAGCGCGCGCTGGCCGATCTCGAGCTCGGGCACCTCGCTGACCGACAACGTGCGGCCATCGCCGAACGGTCCGCCGGCGAACCGCCCGGTCCACATCGTGCCAGCGTCGACGCCGCGCACGGCCTGCTCGACGCGCCAGGTGACGAAGTGAAACGGAACGACGCGGCCGTCTGCGGCGGGCTGACTGGTGCGGTAGTCGATCGAGACGATCTCCCCGACAAACACGGCCTTCGCCTTGGCACTGTGTTCGATGAGCTCGCGAGCGCGAGAGCTCGCGTCGGGCTCGGGCTTGTCCGCGGCATCGCCCGCGCACGCGGAGAGCGCGAGGCTTGTCAGGATGGTGCCGGCCGCGGCCGACAGGCGCTTCAGATTCTTGGTCATCGGTGGGTTCCTTTCGAGATTCGAGAAGGCCTCGTGCAGCCGCCGTTCCGCTGCCGAACCGCCGCCAAACGTGCGGCAGTTCAGACGCTTGGCCGATCGCGTCCGCGCCGACACGGCGTTCGCGCCGAATCGGCGCGCTGTTCGCGCGTGCCGTGGGATAGGCTCGGCCGATGATCTCGTCGCCGCCCACCAAGGACGTGGCGAAGACCGCTGGCGAAGCTTCGAGCCCGGGACGGGCCGACTACCTGCTGTGCATCGAAGGCGAGCGCTCGTGGACGGTGCCACTGCCCACGAGCGGCGAGCTGATCGTCGGGCGCGGCTCGGAGGCAGGCCTGCGCCTCGGTGACGAGTCGGTCTCTCGCGCGCACGCCCGCTTCCTCGTCGTCCCCGATGGGATCCAGGTCGAGGATCTCGACAGCCGGCACGGGACCCTCGTGAACGGACAGCGGCTCGGCGGCGCCCGCGCGGTCTCCTCGGGGGACGTGATCGCGGTCGGCAACGCACGGTTGATCGTCCACCGCCCGGTGCGCGCGACGGGCGGTCGTGCGCTGCTCGACAGGTCCTCCCTGATCCGCCGCTTCGAGGAGGAGCTCGAGCGCTCGCTGCGCTACCGGCGCGAGCTCTCGCTGCTGGTGCTGCGATCGGAGCGTGCCTTCGATCGCGCGCGGATCGCGGCATCGCTGGTCCCGCGGCTGCGGCTGATCGATGCCGCGGCGTTCCTCGAAGACCGCGAGCTCGCCGTGCTGTTGCCGGAGCTCGAGGCCGACGAGGCGGACGAGCTCGCCGCCGCGCTCTCGGGGCTCGTGCCGGGGGTCGCCGCGGGGCTCGCACGCTCGCCGGCGGACGGAGTCGATGCCGATACCGTGCTGTCGTGTGCACGCGCCGCCGCGACGAACGCCGCGCCGGGTGTGCTCATGCACGCGCGGGATGCCGTGCAGCGGCTGACCCTCGGGACGCGCGAGGTGGTGCTCGCCGATCCGGCGATGATCGGCATCTACGATCTGATCCGGCGGCTCGCGCGCAGCACGCTGCCGATCCTGGTCCAAGGCGAGACCGGCGTCGGTAAGGAGCTCGCGGCCGCGGCCGTCCATGCGTCCTCGACGCGAGCGGCCGGCCCGTTCGTCGCGATCAACTGCGCCGCGATCCCCGCGGAGCTCGCCGAGAGCGAGCTGTTCGGTCACGAACGCGGTGCGTTCACCGGCGCGGTCGCGGGCAAGGCGGGGCAGCTCGAGCGCGCGGACGGCGGCACGATCTTCCTCGACGAGATCGGCGAGCTTCCGCTCGCCATCCAGGCAAAGCTGCTCCGCGTGCTCGAGGCGCAGGAGCTCCAGCGCATCGGGGAGCTCAAGCCGCGCAGCGTGAACCTGCGCGTGGTAGCGGCCACCAACCGCGATCTCGCGGCCGAGGTCGAAGCGGGTCGATTTCGCCGAGATCTGTTCTTCCGGCTCGGGGCCGCGCAGCTGGTGCTACCGCCGCTCCGCGACCGACCTCGCGATCTCGCGCTGCTCGCGCAGCGGATGTTCGCGGAGGCGTGCGAGCGACTCGGTCGCCGGCGGCTCGCCTGGACCGTCGCCACGACGCAGGCGCTGTTCCTCCACTCGTGGCCGGGCAACGTTCGCGAGCTCAAGAACGCGATGGACTACGCGGCCGCGGCCGCCCCCGACGGTGCGGTCGAGCTCGACGTCTGGCATCTGCCGGCGACAGTCACCGGTGCCTCGCGTGGAGCCCCGGCGAGCGCGGCTTCCGAGCTGCCCGCGCCCGCCGCGGCGGCCCGCAACTTCCGGCCTCTGGACGACGAGGTCCGCGAGCTCGAACGGACCCGCATGATCGAAGCACTTGCCGCCACGGGCGGCGTGCAGAACAAGGCCGCAGAGCTGATCGAGATGCCGCTGCGCACGTTCGTCACGAAGCTGAAGCGCTACGCGATCGTTCCTTCGGACTGGAAGTAGATGGCCGGAGCCGACGAGCTCGAGGAGTTCCGGCTCATCCGCCCGCTCGGGCGCGGTGGTATGGGCGAGGTGTATCTCGGTCACGACACCGTCCTCGACCGACCGGTCGCGATCAAGCTGATCGGATCGCGCAACCCCGACGCCGCGAGCCGGGAACGGTTCTTGACCGAGGCACGCGCGATCGCGCGGCTCTCGCACCCCAATGTCGTGACGATCTTCCGCGTCGGCACGACCGGCGACGGACGACCGTTTCTCGCTCAGGAGCTGATCCGCGGGACGGGCCTCGATCAGCTGGCTCGCCCGGTTCCGTGGCGCCGCGTCTGCGAGCTCGCCGTCGGGATCGCGCGCGGGCTCGATGCGGCGCATCGCCGGGGCATCCTGCACCGCGACATCAAGCCGGCGAACGTGATGCTCGACGATCAGGGCACCGCGCGTCTGCTCGACTTCGGGCTCGCGAAGCTGACCGGTGGTCCCGAGCGAGGTCTCCGGGACACCGCGAGCTCGATCCGCGCTCCCGCTGACCCGGCCGATCTCGTCGTGACGCGCGATGGGCCCGGCGCGGCGGCCCCGTCGAGCGCACCGCCGATCGTCGCGCTCGGCAGCGAGCCGACCGAGGTGCCAGCGGCGCCCGAAGCAAACGGACACACGCGCACCGGCTCGGTGCTCGGAACGCCGCGCTATACGGCGCCCGAGATCTGGCGCGGCGAGCGAGCGACCGAACGCAGCGACCTCTACTCGCTGGGCGTGATGCTCTACGAGCTGGCGAGCGCCGTGCCGCCGTATCCGGAGGCCGATCTGGTCGAGCTCGAGCGTGCCGTGCTCGCCGGGGGTGCGCGGCCCGTCGACGAGCTGGGCCTCACGATCTCTCCGGTGTTCGCGCGGCTGATCATGCGCTGTCTCGCGCTCGATCCCGCCGGCCGGCCCACCTCGGCCGCGGAGCTCGTGCACGAGCTGGAGGCCATCCTCGTGGATGCGCCGGCGGTGCCGGCCGGCAACCCCTATCGCGGCTTGCGCGCCTTCGACGCCGAGCACCGCGGCGTGTTCTTCGGCCGGGGCACCGACGTCAGCGTGCTCGTCGATCGCCTGCGGACGGAGTCCTTGCTCGTCGTGGTCGGCGACTCGGGGATCGGGAAGTCGTCGGTGTGTCACGCCGGCGTGGTGCCTGCGGTCATCGCGGGCGCGCTCGCGGATCGCCGGCGCTGGCGGGCGGTGACGATCGTGCCCGGGCGCAGGCCGTGGGACACGATGCGCGAGGCGCTCGGCATCGCTGGAGAGCACGCGGACGATCGAGCCTTCGATCTGCTGCGCGCGGCACGGCCGGCCGGCGACGAGGGCTTGCTGATCGTCGTCGACCAGCTCGAGGAGCTGATCACGCTGGCCGATCCGGGACAGGCTCGGCGCATCGCGGAGATGCTCGCCGCCATCGCCGACGGAGGTCTCGCGATCAAGGCGCTGCTCGCGGTGCGCGGCGACTTCCTGACGCGCATCGCCGCGCTGCCCGAGATCGGGGGCGCGATCACGCGCGGTCTGCACCTGTTGCGGGTGCTGTCGCCGTCGGATCTCCGCGAGGCGGTCGTCGGTCCAGCGCGGACGTCGGGGGTCCGGTTCGAGAGCGATCAGATGGTGGACCAGCTCGTCGCGGCGGTCGCGGGAAATCCCGGAGCGCTGCCGCTCCTGCAGTTCACGCTCGCAGAGCTGTGGCAGGCGCGCGATCTCGAGCGCGCCGTGATCCCGCAGCGCGCGCTCGAGGTGCTCGGTGGGGTCGAGGGCGGCCTCGCCGGCCACGCGGATGCAGTCCTGCTCGAGCTCGGCGCGGCCCAGCGCGCGGCCGCGCGCCGGATCGTGATGCGGCTCGTCACGGCCGCACACACGCGGGCGGTGCGCGAGCGCGACGAGCTGATCGACGAGGGCGAGGTCTCGGCCGCCGCGCTCGAGTCGCTCGTCCGCGGGCGACTCGTCGTGGCGCGCGATACCGTCGACGGTACTCCGGGCTACGAGCTCGCACACGAGGCGCTGATCCGCAGCTGGGGCACGCTGCGCGACTGGCTCGACGCCGCGGCGGGTGAACATGCGGCGCGCAACCGGCTGATCGCGAGCGCCGCGGAGTGGCATCGGCTCGGTCGTCGCAGCGAGCTGTTGTGGAGCCGCCGCCAGCTCGACGAGACCCGCGAGGTCGCCGACCTCACGCAGAACGAAGAAGACTTCCTGCGCGCATCGCGCCGCCACCTCCGGCGCCGTCGCCTCGGGCGCATCGCCGCGGTCGCCGCGCTTCCGGTCCTCGCGCTCGCGATCTGGGCCGGCCTCCGGCTCGACGCGGCGGCGCGGCGCGATCGCGCGGTCGCCGAGCGTGTCGCGACAGCGGCCGACCACCGCACGCGCGCCGATGCGTTCGCCGCGGACGCCACTCGGGCGCGCGCGGCCGCGTTCGCGCGGTTCGACGCGAATGACAGCGCCGGCGGAGAACGGCAATGGGCAGAGGCCCGGCGCCTGGGCACCCTTGCCCACGCCGCGTACGGCGATGCGACCGCCGAGCTCGAGGCGGCGCACCTCCTCGATCCGGGCGCGGTGCGCGAGCAGATGGCGCTCGTCCTGGCGTCGCACGCGCGGCTCGCCGAAGCCGAGCGCGATCGGCAGCGTGCCGCCGAGCTCGAGCGACGCCTGGCGACCTACGATCCGCAGCACGCGCACGGCGCCGCGTCCGGTCACCTCGTGGTGAGCATCGCCGGAGCGGTGCGGCTCGCGGTGCACGCGCGGCGCGCCGGCGCCGGTCCGGTGATCGCCGGGCACTTCGACGCGAGCCCCGTGATCGAGCGCGAGGGAGCGACGCTCGAGGCCGATCTCGCGCCGGGCTCGTACGTCGTCGTGGCCACGATGCGCGATGGCGCCGTGGTGCGCGATCCGGTGCTGATCGAGCGCGGCGAGCGCGTGACGCGCGAGCTCGCGATCCCGGCGGCGAGCACGATCCCGGCGGGCTTCGTGTATGTCGCCGCGGGCCGGTTCCTGTTCGGCACGGGGCACGACGAGGCGGTCCGGCGCGACTTCCTCGGCGCGCAGCCGCTCCATCCGATCGAGACCGCGGCGTATCTGATCGCGCGCACCGAGGTCACGTTCGCGCAATGGATCGAGTACCTGCGGGACCTCTCACCTCCCGAGCGCGAGGCCCGGCGCCCCGCGTCGCGCGGGGGGGCGATCGGGAGCGTCAAGCTCGAGGAGGCCGGGGATCGCTTCACGCTGATCCTGCAACCGACCAAGCAAGCGTACCGAGCCGTGGAGGGCGAGCCGCTCGCGTATCCCGAACGCACGATCCGCACGCCGGTGCGCTGGGAGCGACTGCCGGTCTCGGGCGTCTCGTGGGAAGACGCGCTCGCATACACCGCGTGGCTCGACCGCACGGGCCGCGTTCCCGGTGCACGGCCGTGCACCAACCACGAATGGGAGCGCGCCGCGCGCGGAGCCGACGGGCGGGCCTATCCCCACGGCGAAACGCTGGCACCCGACGAGGCGAGCATCGATGTGACCTACGGCCGCAAGCCGCTCGCCTACGGTCCGGACGAGGTCGGATCGTTTCCGGCGTCCGACAGCCCGTTCGGTGTCTCCGATCTCGCCGGTAACGTGTGGGAGGTCGTCGCGGGCCCGACGGGCCAGCCGTGGGCCAAGGGCGGAGGTTGGTACCAGGGCATGATCTCCGCGCTGTCCAGCAATCACAACGCGGTCGAGGTGACCCAGAAGGACATCCGGATCGGCCTGCGCGTCTGCGCCTCCGTTCGTTGAGGCGCTCGGAACCCGCAGGTTCCACCGCGAAAGGCCCGTTCCGGGCGAGGTGGAACCTGCACGTACCAGGGGGCCTCGGACCGCCTCGCCAGGCCCGGCCGACCTGGCATGGCGGGTGAACTAGCTGACGACCCCGATGAGAACAACGTTCCTTGCGAGCCTGCTTCTGACGACGGCATGTACCACCGAGGCCCCGATCGACGCGCCGGCCCCGATCGACGAGATCCCGCGCGGCCCCGTGTATGGCGAGGAGCTGCAGGGAAGCCATCTCCTGGGCAACCTCGCCGATCCGCTCGCCGGCGGCGGCTCGTTCCTCGCGGTCGCCAATACCACGACGTTGCCGAGCACCGGCGCGGCCGTGACTGTCTCGGTGTCGGGCACGAGCCTCGTCGCGACCGATGCGGCCGGGAAGACTTACTCGGATCCGAACGACTTCGTCTCGATGGTGTTCGCGAGCGCGAGCGGCAGCGAGCTTCGCGTGAAGGCCGTCGATCTCGCGAGCACGACATCACCGCGTTACGTCCTCGAGTACCGGCCGAACAACCTCGCGGCGTGGTCGGACTACTGCGATCCCACGTTCGGGACGGGAGCGGTCGCGCTGAAGGGATTCTGGGACCGGGATCGCCGCCACGTGAAAGGTCCGAAGCTCAGCTTCGCCTGCACCGGCAGCGGAGTCGCCGCGAAGTGCGTCGACTGGGGCTACGTCCCGGGGGCCGCGGGGCCCGGCGACAGCGCGTGGGATCACCATCAGGCGTGCACGCAGATGGCGAGCGCGAACATCTGCATGGACGGCAGCTCGTACACCCGCGAGCTCACGCCGATCTTGATCCGCGACTTCATCCCCGGCGCCGAGCCCGCGCCGACCGATGCTCCCGTGCTCGAACGGCTCGATCCGCTCGCGACCTGGCCTCCGGCCGATCGGTTCTACTTCGAAGCGGCGTGGCAGCCGGACGGCCCGGCGATCTGCCTGAGCAAGGTGCGGTGGGCGAGCCTCCCGCCCGGAGGATATTGCCCGGCCAAGCTCCCCGACCCACGCGTCGTCGAGGGCAATTCCGAGGTTCGATTCTGCGAGGACTACACGTGGACCGAGCTCCAGGCGGCCGGTGCGCTGCTCGTCAACGGGTCGCTGCCGATGGATCTGCCCCTGTACCGCTGGAGCAACGCGGCCGGCGACCGGGTCACGTCCGTCAACGGCTACGTCACCGACGTGGTCGAGTCGTATCCGTTCGCGGGATACACGACCTTGCGCGGCTCCGACGCGATCCTCCTGCGCAACCTCCCGGGCAGCGTCGATCCGCAGCGTGATGTGATCGAGGTGTTCGATCAGTACAACCCGGCCACCGGAGACCGTGTGGTCGCGCCGCTCGTCGGAGGAAACCCGATCACCGCCGGTCACGTCGTGGGCGCGCGCGAGGGCTATCTCCTGACGGCCGCGGGAGCCGATCGCGTCCCGTTCCGCCTGTTCAGGAACGGCGACGACTTCACGAGCACGAACAGCCATCCCGGGCCCGGATTCACGTTCGTCGCGCTGCTCGGCTACGCCATCGCGCCGTGACGTCGTAGGATCGCGTGATGCGACCTGCTGTGCTGCTGATCGTGCTCGCCGCGTGCGGTCCCTCCGACGGACCCAAGGGCGATCAGGGCGACACCGGTCCGGCGGGGCCGATGGGCGCGCAGGGTTCGGCGGGGCCGCCGGGGACGACGGGCCAGGACGTCATCGAAGGCGTCGGTACGGGCC
>JAEUJX010000651.1 GCA_016794545.1 Myxococcales bacterium | reverse complement strand
GACGTCGAGCCACGGCGTGATGTGGAACGCGATGCCGGCGCTGCCGTCGAGGCCCGCGCCGGTGGCGCGCGGGAACCAACCGGCCTCGGTCAGGCCGCCGAGCCCGAGCATCTGCCGCCAGCCCCCGGTGATCGTGAGCTCCCACGACGCGCCGAGCGGCGCCTCCACGACCAGGCCGCCGCGCGCGTAGCGATACGTGACGTCGGGGACGAGCTCCATCGCCGGATCGTCACCGATCGAGAACCGGTGCTCGCCGTACGCGGCGACGACGCCGACGCGGGCGCCGGCGATCCGGACGTCGAAGCCGGCGCCGAGGCTCCACTCCGACGAGGAGGTCGAGTACTCGGTCCCGTCGGGCGTGCGCGAGCCGTTGACGCCGACCGCGAGCTCGCCACGGCCGACGACCACGAGGTTGCGGACCTTGCGGAACGGCCGCCAGCTCGCACCGATGCCGACCGCGTTCGCGACGAGGTCCGAGGGACGCAGGCGCCGATCGAGATCGTCGTTGTAGCGGAGGCGGCGCCAGAACGGGCGCTCCTCGATGGAGATCACGAGCTCCCGCCGCGCGCGCGCGGGCCGCTCCACGCTCGCCGCGACGCCGCTCGCCGAGACGGTCGCGCTGGACGACGACGACGACGACGACGACGACGACGACGACGACGACGAGCTCGAGGTCGAGGTCGACGACGCGGCCGCGGGGGCGGGCTCGACCGCCGCGACGGCCGCACCGGGCGCGGGCGCGGTCGAACGCGCGAGCTTGTCGCCGAGCCTCGCCAGCACCTCGGGCCCGAGCTTCTTGCCGGCGACGAACTTGCCCGCCTTCGCCTCGACGCGGCCGAGCTCGCTGCCGTCGGAGCCCTGATAGACGATCGCGAGACCGCGGGTGCCGTCGGGCGCCGAGACCACGATCACCGCGTGCAGGCCGTGACGCGCGGCGAGCGCACGCGGCTCTCCGTCGCCGGTCGAGACCAGCTCGACGCGGTCGGCGATCGACTTCGCGAACGGCTTCGCGACGACCGGATCGCCGACGACCGCGACACGCGGCTTGCCCACCGGCGCGACCGGCGCCGGCGTCACGGCCACGGGTGCCGGCACGGGCGCCGGCGCCGGCGCCGGCTCCGGCTCGAGCTGCGCCGGCGCGGGCTTCGGCGCCTGCTTCGGCTTCTTCGCCTTGCGCGGCTTCGCGCTCGCCAGCGACGAGGCCACCGCGACCACGAGGAGCGCGCGGGCGATCACGGCGCCTCCGCGAGCCCGTCGACCCAGCGCCGCACGCACTCGATCTCGTTCGGCGACAGCGTGGGCTCGCCGAGCGGCATCGGGCTACCACAGTCGGGCTCGTCGAGCTTCTCGACCAGGAGGTGCGACCCGCCCGGCGCGTCGACCAGCACGCGGCCCTCGCAGAGCGATGTGCTCGTGAGTCCGCGCACGCGCGCACCGACGCCCGGGCTGACCAGATCGAGATCCGCATCGGGCGCGTTGCTTCCGTGGCACCCGGTACCGTCGGCGGACCCACAGCGCGCCTGGAACAGCTGCTCGACGGAGCCGGGCGGACAGTTCGTGAACCGCGCCGGATTGTCGAGCTCGCCCGCGCAGCCCGCGGCCATCACCGCGAGCACGAGGCCGAGACGCCGCATCACCGCAGCAGCCCCGGCATCGGCCCGGTCAGATCGATCGCGGGCGCGCTCGTCTTCTTCGGCTGGATGCTCGACTGCCCGACGAAGTCCACGTTGACGCCCATCGCCTGCTGGAGCGCGACGAGCACGTGGTTGTGCGGGTAGCCGATCTTCGTGTTCTCGTTGACCCACGATGCCGTCGTCGTGGTCAGCGTCTCCTTCTCCATGTGGAAGTAGCGGCCGCTGCGCAGGAAGTTCTTGCCGCCGACGATGACGACCGGCCACGGCTCGTGGGCGTGGTTGCCGTTCGCGATGTCGCTGAGGATCACGATCATCGTGTTGTCGAGCAGCGTGCCGGTCGGCTCCTGGATGTCCCGCAGCG
The DNA here is from genome assembly GCA_016794545.1 of Myxococcales bacterium. Classification (GTDB taxonomy): domain Bacteria; phylum Myxococcota_A; class Polyangia; order Haliangiales; family Haliangiaceae; genus JABFXX01. Next base: position 9,817 of record JAEUJX010000651.1, on the reverse strand, counting down.
TCGAGGCGAGGTTCGCCACGAAGCCGTAGTACGTCCGCGAGTAGTTCGTCATGACGGTCTTCGCGAGCGCGTAGTTCGGATCCGTCGAGTGGCTCGGATCCGAGCGGTGCGCGTACGCCTCGTGCAGATCGCCGGTGCCGCCGACCTGCTCGACGGGGACCTGGCCCCACTGCATCGAGACCACGCGCGACATGCCGCACGACAGCGCGACCGTCGTCAGATCCCAGAAGCTCTTCTGGTGATCGACCCAGCGCTGCCAGTGCGGGACCTGCCCCCAGTAGTAGTCCTTGATCGCCGGCGGCTGACCGCACGACAGCCCGCCGATGCGGCGCAGCCGCGCCTCCATGTCGCGCACGAGATCGCGATGCTGCGTCAGCTTCTGGCGATCCGCGGCCGAGAGCCGGCCCTGGATCGAGTCGTACATGCCCGCGACCTTCGCGAGCACGTCGGGCTGGGCGACCTTGCGCGGATCCGGCGGCGCGGTGCCATCGCCGTTCGGGAACATCCGGTCGTACGCGCCCTTCGGCTGCTCGAGGTGCGGGAGCCGGACCACCGGCTGGCCCGGCGAGGGCTCTCCGAACAGGAGCGCGTGGAAGTTGTACTGGTAGATGCCGAACTCCTGCGTGACGAGGTCCGTCAGCAGCGGGTCCTGCGCGCGCAGCGCCTTGCCGATCACCTGATCGAGCGACGGCTTCGAGGCGTTGCTCTTCACGTCCTCGATCGTCTCGCGCGCGATCGCGCCGGTCAGCGCGGCGTTCCAGCCCTTCGCGTGACCGTCGCCATACGGATCGCCGATGCCCGTCGCGATCGACAGGCCATCGATGACGATCAGGTTGTCCTTGAACGGTGCGAGCGGCGCGAGCGACTGCGAGAACTCGGCGTCGGGGACCACCGCGAGATCGTAGTCCCAGCGACCCGCCTCGGGGTTACCGCGCAGCATCGCCCAGTTCTCGCGGACCACCCCGTGCTCCGCGAAGCAGAACACGATGCGCGGCACAGCCCCGGCCACCGGGGCCGCGTGGGCGCCGCGGCGCTCGAACAGCGACGGGAGGAGGAGCGAGCCGGCCCCGAGGCCGGTCGCCTGGAGAAACCTGCGGCGGCGCATGTTCATGGCGTCCCTCCGGTCTGCGTGGTGCGCTGGGCGGCGAGGCCGAGATAGCGCGGATGCGTCGCGATCGACTTCATCATGCCCGCCAGGCTGCCGCCCGACGCCTCGAAGTCGGCGGTCACGTCCTCGACGAGGCACTGGTCGCGGCTCGTGAGCTTCTGGCCACCGGCCGCGTACGTCAGGAACTTCCCGACGACGCACTTGTGGACCTGCTCGCTCGACACGAGGAAGTCGAGCAGGTCGTGCGGGCCGGCGAACGTGGTGGTGCCGAACTTGCCGCTCGGATCGATCGGCAGCCCCGAGTCGGTGACGCGGAGGCGCCCGAACGTGTCGTACTGCTCGAACACGAAGCCCATCGGGTTGATGACGCCGTGGCAGCTCTGGCACAGCTCTTCGGACGTGACTCGCTCGTAGTTCTGCCGGTTCGTCAGCGGCATGTTCGGCGCCGGCGCCGGCACCGACATGTTGACGCCCGCCGGCTGGCTGCCGAGCTCGACGCACAGGAGGTTGCGCAGCACGAACAGACCGCGCTGGACCGGCGAGGGATGATCGGGGTGACCGGTCGCGCCGAGGAACTGCGCCTGCATCAGGAAGCCGCGGCGATCGGAGGGCAGCGTGATCTCGGTCCACGTGGAGGGCGCCGGCAGCCCGTAGAACGTGGCGGTCTCCGGGCCGATGAAGGCCTTGTTCGAGAGCAGGAAGTCCGAGAGGGTGCCGCCGCGCTTGAACACGATCTCCGACATGAACCTGTCGGCCTCCTCGTGCAGCGCCGCGCGGACGTCCTCGCTCCAGCCCTGCGCGCTCGGCTTCGTGATCCGATCGAGCCGCGCCATCTCGAGCCACTGGCGCGTGAACGTCATGAAGCCGTCGAGCGCGCGCGGATCGGCGAGCATGCGATCGGCCTGCGCGGCGATCTGGTCCGCGTCGGCGAGCTGGTTGTTCGCGGCAGCGTCGAACAGCTCCTTGTCGGGCATCGTCGCCCACAGGAAGTACGACAGCCGCGATGCGACGTCGTACGGGCTCGACAGGTTGTCGGGCGTGCCGGTCTCGACGCGGTAGAGGAACTGCGGCGACTGCAGGATCGCCTGGACCGTCAGCTCGAGCGCGACGTCGAAGTTGTTCGCGGCGAGGTACATGTCGAACATCGCCGTGAACGCCGAGAGCTCCTCACCCGCGAGCGGCCGGCGGAACGCACGCGCGGCGAGCTCGCCGAGGTACTGGTGCCCGCACGCCGCGCCCGCGCTCGCCATGCACGGCAGCACGGTCGACTTCTTGAGCGCCACCTCGCGCGCGAGGGTCCCCGCGGCCGCGTTGTACTGGGTCACCAGCAGCGGCGCGGCGTAGAGGCTCTCCGAGTCGTTGTCGAACCCGTGCGGCGTCGGATCCGGCGCGAGCTGGAGGTTCGGCAGCGTGAGCGTCGGGAACAGGTCGCGGACCGTGTTCCGGTACTCGGTGTGGGAGAGCCGCTTGAGCGCGGGCTCCGGGATGTCGCCGCACGGTCCGGCCTGGTTCTCCGGGTCACCGATCGTGCCCCAGCAACCGCCGAGGACGACCAGCACCGAAACGCGTGCCGCGATGTCGAGCAAACTCGCCATTGGCTCCCCCTTCGGAGGAGTCGAGCGTAACCCACATGGTCGCGTTCCTATTACGGAATCGACGAGATCGTGGTGTGCGGGCTCCGCACGATCCGGAGAGCTCCAGCGATTCTGGTCAACTCGGCGCGACCGCGGCATCGCGCAGCCCCACCCCTCGATCTCGGGCGCCGTGCCTGTATGCTTGTGGTTTGGATTCCGTAGCGCCCGAGAACGCAGCTCTCGCCGAGCTGCTCGCCACGATCTCGGATCGTCGCATCCGCAGAAACGTGCAGAAGCTGCTCGTGTTCGGCGCGGAGGCCGTGATCGCGCTCGGCGACATCGACGCGGCGCTCTACCTGAAGGAAGCGGGCGAGGAGCAGCTCCAGATCGTCGCGGACGCGGTGCTGAGTCACTTCCGCCGCCTGCTCGAGTTCCTCGCGATGGTCGCCCCGAAGCCCGCGGCCGGCGATGCGCCCGAGGGGGAGCTCGATCTCGAGGGCAGCGGCCCGGTCCGTGCCACGGGCGGAGCACCGGCGCGTGCGATGGTCCCCCACAAGCAGCGCCCCGACGAGGAGCGCTGGAACGCGCTGTCGAAGGAGATGTCGACGCTCCAGTACGGGCTCGCCTCCGAGCTCAAGCACTTCGAGACGCGGTTCGCGAACGCGCTCAAGAACGACAACAAGGATCAGGCCGTCCGCGATCTCAACGACGCGACGACGGGCCTCATGGACGGCGTGTTCGCCGTCATGACGACGGTCTACGAGTGCTTCCTCGGCTACGCCGAGCCGGAGCGCATGGTCCCGGGCCACCGCGACAGCCTCGGCAAGGCCCTCGCGGTCCGGCGCGCCATCGCGGAGCTGCGCCGCGGCGTGCGCGGGCTCAACCGCCGGCTGCAGGATCCGGCGACACCGCCGGAGGTGGCCGAGACCAACTACCGGCGCATCGCCGACGCGATGAGCCGCTTCGTCGACAGCGACGTCTTCTACTACCTGCGCTCCGACACGCGCCGGGACTTCTGGGCGCTCCGCGAGACGCTCACCGCCGGCAACGCGAAGCAGAACCGCCTCGACGCCGAGGGCTTCGACAAGTACCTCGACTCGCTCTCGTTCGTGTCCCAGCGCGGCGTGCTGATCAAGCACGACACGGATCTGAAGGGGAAGATCAGCGGGGACCTCGAGCGCGCCGTGAAGTTCGCGAAGCTCCTGCCCGAGGTCGCGTGCGACGTCATCGAGCAGGCGTTCGTGAAGGCCGAGCGCCTCTCGGGCCTGAGCGACGAGATCGACGGGCTCGTGCTCCAGTGGTCGTCGCTGACGCCGGAAGATCGCACCGATGTCGACACCGTGGCCGGCCTCGGCCGCCAGCTGCTCGAGCTCGTCCGCCCGGCTCCGAAGGCCGAGCTGCCCGCGGGCGGCGACATCTTCTGAGCGCTGGGCCGAGCCCCGCGTGGTACACCCGGCTCCATGGGGAGGGGCGAAGGGGCAGGTCTGATCTGGCTCGCGGCGGTCGTGGCCGCGTGTGGGTCGTCTCCGGCGAGCCCCGACGCGAGCCCGCACGACGCGGGCCCGCGTGACGCGACTCCCGATGGTCCCGTCCTCCCGGCCGAGCTGACGCTGACCTCCGACCACGACGAGTTCGGGACGACGCCGGTGGCGACGACCTCGCTGCCCATCCACCTCACGGCGAGGAACTCCGGCGGTGCGCCGACGGGGCTCCTCGCCACGAGCCTCGACGCGACGCCGATGCAGTTCTCGATCGGTGCGGACACCTGCAACGGGACCGTGCTCGCGGCCGGAGCGGAGTGCACGTTCGAGGTGCGGTTCGTGCCGCAGCGAACCGGAAGCGCGGACGTGCGCGTTCGCGTCGAGGACGGAACCGTGCGCGGCGAGAAGGTTCTCGGGGCCAGCGCCTCCACGAACGACGACGTCAACATCGCCAGCCCGAGCATCCACGACTTCGGGGACGTCGCGATCGGAACGGGGACGTCGCCCAGGACGTTCACCGTGACCAACATCGGGGCAACGACACACGCCGCGATCTCGCTCGTCAAGGTCGGCTCGAACGCCGTCGACTTCACGGTGGTCGCCGACGGCTGTACGAGCACCGCGCTCCCACCGGGAGGCTCGTGCACGTTCGGTGTGACGTTCACCCCGAGCGCCTCGGGGATGGCGACCGCGCAGATCCAGATCGTGTCCAACCCCGGGGTCGCGGTCGTCGGCGTCCGGGGCGTCGGCCTCGATCCGAGGCTGAGGATCGACCTTCCGTCGAGACACTTCGGCTCGGTGCCGATCACGGGGCAGAGCGAGTACGCGCGCTTCGAGGTGACGAACATCAGCACGAGCGCGACCGCGCCTCTCGCGACGACGATCGGCGGCACGCACGCCGGCGACTTCACGATCGGCGCGGCCACGAACACCTGCGCATCCACGGCGCTCGCTCCCGGCGCCACCTGCACCGTCGAGGTCCGCTTCGAGCCAACCGTGGTTCAAGACCGCACCGCGCGACTCGTCGTCACCGATGGAACGAGCACGGCGACGACCGACCTCCGGGGCGCCGCCGGCACCTCACCGGGACTCGAGATCCACCCGACGCCGTTCTCGTTCGGGGATGTGACCGTGGGACAGGCCAGCGCGCCCCAGACGTTCACGATCGTCAATCGAGGTGCGAACCTGGTCCAGACGCTGAACATCTTCAGCTCGTCGGCCGTGTTCCAGATCTCCAGCGACACCTGCACCGGCACGATGCCCGTGCAGAACGCGTCGTGCACGTTCGTCGTCACCGCGCGTCCGGTGGCCGCCGGATTCTCCGCGCACGAGGTCGGCACGTTCGTCTACAGCGGCCTGCTCGTCCGTGGCATCCCCTGAGGCCAGGCGCCGATCACTTCGGCAGGAGGCCCGCGTGCTTGATGTTGTGCGCGGCGCAGAAGTGACCGAGCTCGGCCTTCAGCGCCTTGTCGAGCGTGCTGCGCAGCGCGTACGTGTTGCCGTCGTACCAGATCGCGTGTGTCAGCCACGTGTCCTTGATGCACGTGATCCCACGCGCCTCCATGACGAGGCTGCCGGGGTGCTGTTGCGCGAGCTGGAACAGCGCGCCCTCGTCGGCCACGGCGCCTACCTGCCCCGGCGTCGGAGCGCCGGCGCCGGCGATCACACCGCCGACCAGTCCACCGATGCCCTTGCCGAGCGCGACCGCGAGACCGCCCTTGTTGCTCTCGCACAGGAAGTAGAGCCGCGCCGGCGCGACCGCGAGCTGCCCGGTGAGTCGCGTCAGGCCGAGGTGCATCACGATCGGATACGGCGTGAGCGAGCCGAACAGCTGCGGGCCCGGCTGCTGCTGCGGCGGCGGAAAGCCCGGCTGGTGCGGATCGCCGGGTTGGTGCGGCGGTGGTGGCGGATAGCCGGCTGGTTGTGGCGGCAGTGGCGGATAGCCGGCCGGGTAGCCCTGCTGCGGCGGATACGCCGGGGCGTGTGGCTGCGGTTGAACGGGCCGGCCACAGGCACCGCAGAAGCTCCCACCCGGGGGGAGCGGCGCACCACAACTACTGCACGTCATCACGCGCCAGCGTCTCACGGAGAGGCGTGACGTTCGAGACAGAAGCCATGTCGCTCGAGCCCGGAATCCATCGCCGGTGATAACGTCCGTTCCCATGAAGCACTGGGGTGTCGGTCTCGCGTTGCTGCTGTCTGCCTGCACGATCAACGGCAAGAAGGTCGGTCCGAGCTTCTCGTCCGACTCGTCATCGTCGTCCTCTTCCTCGGGTGGTAACTCGTCGGGCTCGTCGGGCTCGTCGGGCTCGTCGAGCTCCAGCGGCGGCGGCGGCGGCGGGGAGTCGGGGTCGCGCGACTTCTACGCCAACTCCTCGCAGTATCCGACCGCGCCGGCGGATCCGTGGGCGGCGGTCAACGGCGATCAGCCGCGCCGCCGGTCGGCGGAGCAGGTCGAGCACTGGAAGCTGCGCGGCAAGCCCGAGACGGTGTGCAGCGCGAAGATCGATCACTGCATCCCCGCCGACGCCTGGTTCATCGTCAAGGACAGCGACGCGAAGCGCTACATGCCGACCTCCGCGGGCTGGACCGTGTTCGACCACGAGGGCCACCTCGCGACCGCGTGGAACGGACGCAGCCCGATCTCGACGAACCGGGACAACAAGGAGATCACCGCCTACCGCACGGTCCCGGCGACCCGAGCCAACATCAAGCCGGGCTCGCAGGTGATGGTGATGAGCCGCGACACGGGGATCCCGAACTCCGAGGAGACGTCGTACGGCGCGTTCTGGAACTACGGCATCGTCGACGAGGTCGATGTCGACGGCGGGTTCTTCACCCTGAAGAACAAGGACGACACGTTCAAGCTGTTCGCCGCGCGCGTCGTCGTGCTGAGCTGGAAGCCGGGCGGCAAGGTCGAGATCGTCGGCGGCAAGGGCAAGAACGAGCTCGCGGTGAAGGCGTCGGACGTCTTCAACCCGGAGTGAGCGCTGTGATGCGGCGGGTGGTGGTGCTGCTGGCGGCGACCGCGTGCTCGTCGTCCCCGGGCAAGACGCAGGTCGATGCACCGGTCGCTGCCGATGCGACCGACGCGACCGGCGGCGACGCCGCCGGCGATGCGCCGCCCTCTACCCTGCCCGCCTCCGACGACTTCGAGGCAGCCGCGCTCGATCCATCGTGGACCGTGCTCGACGCGAGTCGCGTGAGCGTCGCGGTCAGCGGCGGCGCGCTGCGGCTGACGCCGGCTGCCAACGCGCTCTGGTACAACGCGAGCCGCGGCGGCCTGGTCTTCAAGAGTGTCACGGGCGACTTCATCGCGACCGCGACCGTCCACGCGCGCCGGGCGAGCAACGCCGGTATGCCGCCGGGTCAGCCCATCGAGCTCGGGGGACTGATGGCGCGCGCGCCCGGCGCGGGGCCCGAGAACTACGTGTTCATCGTGATCGGCAACGGCGAGCAGGGCGTCCTCGCCGTCGAGCACAAGTCGACGACCAACAGCGCGAGCGTGTACGCCGCGGTGCCGTTCGCACCCGATGCCGAGCTGCGGCTGTGCCGCCAGGGCGCCGTGTTCACGATGTATCGCCGCATGCCCGGCGCCGCGACGTGGACCCAGGACTACCAGGTGACGCGCGCGGACCTGCCGGCGACGCTCCAGGTCGGGCCGAACGCATACACCAACCAGGCGAGCCCCGACGTGACGATCTCGTTCGATCAGCTCGCGTTCGAGCCGCTCACGGGCACGTGCTCGTGACGATGCACGCGCCGGTGAAGCAGCCGTTCGCGATGCCGGGCGTCGTGCCGGGCGGGCAGCTCGGCGTGGCCGCGCGGCACGTCACCTGACCGGTGCAGCTCCCCGGATCGTGGCCGGTGGGCGTACACGTCGCGAACGGGCGCGCGCACTCGCTGCCGGTCGGGCACGCCTTCTGCGCGTGGTGCGCCTCGCACGCGTGATTGCGCGAGCAGGACCACGCGTCGGCCATGAAGCAGTCGATCGAGGGGTCGGGCTGCGTGTCCGTCGGGAAGCAGCCGAGGAAGTCGGTGAGGCACGTGTTGCCGCCGATCGTGCAGCCGGCGTCCTTGACCACGCGGCACGTCGTATCGGCCGCGCACTGCGCCGGCGCGAGGCTCTCGCACGGGCTCCCGCAGACGCCCCACGACGGGATGGGCGGCGTCCGCGCCGGCGTGGTCTCCGGGCACGGCCCGCACTCGGGGTTGCAGCCGCTGCCGAACGACTGGCAGATCAGCGTGCCCGGATCGCGCAGCGGCGCCGGCGCGATCGCCGGCAGGTCCACCGCCGGCTCGACACAGACGTCGTCGCCGCCGCCGCCGCCCTTGCCGTGCTCCCAGAAGCAGGCGGGCACGATCGCGATCAGCGCGAGGGGGACGAGGCGGTGCATGGCCCACATCGTCGCAAACCTCGCGCCAGCTGTGCGGCCTTTCTGTTTCCGCGGGTTGCGGCCCGCCCGCCTCAGTTTTCCGAGGGAGAGCCCGGCGGCCACACGCGCACCGCGTCGCCGGTCGAGGTGGCGAGCCGCGCGCCGTCCGCCGAGAACGCGAGCGCGTAGAGCGGTGCGCCGTGCGGCAGCACGGACATCGGCGCCCCGGTCGCGGCGACCCAGAGCCGCGCGGTCTCGTCGAGCGACGCCGTCGCGATCCGGAGACCGGTCGGATCGAACGCGACCGCGGTGATCCGATCGCCATGCCCGACGAGCGCGCCGAGCTGCGCGCCGGTCGTCGCGTCCCAGAGCAGCGCCACGCCGTCGGCATCGGCGGACACGATCCGCGACGACGTCGCGTCGAACGCGAGCGCGCTGATCTCCTTCGCCACGTGCGGACCGAGCGTGGCGAGAGACCGTCCGGTCGCGGTGTCGAACAGCGCCACGCCCCCGCCCCCGGTCGCCGCCGCGAGCCGCGCGCCGTCGGGGGAGAACGCGATCGCGCCCCCGCCCTCGCCGATCCGCGCGAGCGTGGCGATCCGCTCCGGCGGCTGGACTCGCCACAGCTCGAGCTGACCGTTCGTCGCGAGCACCGCGGTCTCGCCACGCGGCGCGAGCGCACCGCGGTACGGCGCCGATCCGACGGGGAGCTCCGCGATCACCGCGAACGACCGCGTGTCGAGCACGCGCGTCTGCGGTCCGATGATCAGCGCGCGCTCGCCGTCCGCCGACAGCGCGCCCTGCACGGTGACGTCTCCACCGCGATGATGACGGCGATCGCGGCCGAGCTCGCCGCGGCGGTCCAGCGTCACGAGCTCGCCGCCGGTGGTGAACCTCGCATCGAGGAGGGGCTCCGGCAGCGTGCGCGCCGGCTCGCGGCCGCGGCCATGGACGTGAAGCGTTCGGTCGATCCCGACGGAGAGCAGGCGCCCATCCGCGGCGAACGCGAGGAGGCGCGCACCGCTGCGCGGCTCGAGCGGCGCCGGCAGCGCGGCCGAGAGGTCCCACGCGCGGGTGGCTCCGAGCGGCTGCACCGGCGCGACCGCCGTCGCACCGAGCACGGCGAGTCCCGTCAGCGCGCCCGCGCCGATCTCGATGGTCAGGAGACGCGAGCCCGTTCGCACGTGCCAGACGACGAGCGTCCCGTCGGCGTCGGCCGTGGCCGCGAGCTCGCCCCCGGGAAGCAGCCGCGCGTGGCTCCCGGCGCGGAGGACCGCG
>JAEUJX010000639.1 GCA_016794545.1 Myxococcales bacterium | reverse complement strand
CCCGTCGAGCGCGTCGTCGAGCCCGTCGAGCGCGTCGTCGCGCCCGTCGAGCCCGTCGAGCGCTCCGTCGAGCCCATCGAGCGCGTCGTCGAGCCCGTCGAGCCCGTCGAGCCCGTCGAGCCCGTCGAGCCCGTCGAGCCCATCGAGCCGGTCGAGCTTGTCGAGTGGGTCGATCCGGGAGACGGGTGTCGCTGACCGCCGGCGTGCCGTCGAGGTCGCGCTCTGGCTGGACGCGCGGTGCGACGAGGAGATCTCGCTCGACGACGCCGCCGCGCTCGCCGACCTCTCGCCGTTTCACTTCCTCCGCGTGTTCCGCGCCGTCCTCGGGGTGACACCGCACCAGTATCTCGTTCGCACACGCCTGCGCCGCGCGGCCCGGCTCCTCGCCGATGCTCCGTCCATGCCGATCACCGAGGTCGCGCTCGCAGTCGGCTTCGCCGATCTCTCCAACTTCGTCCGCACCTTCCACCGCGCCGCCGGGCGTTCGCCGCGCGCGTTCCGCGCGTTCGCGCGCTCCACCGCAAGATCCTCCAAGCGCGCCTGACCGCCACTTCGGCACGCTGACCGCATGTTCGATCACATCGGTCTTCACGTCCGCGACCTCTCCACCAGCATCGCGTTCTACACCGCCGCGCTTGCCCCGCTCGGCTTCGTCCTGTGCTCGCGCGACGACACCTCGGCCGGCTTCGGTCCGAAGGGCGCACCCGCGCTCTGGCTCTACGCCGCGCCGAAATCCAGGCCCACCTCCGTCCACGTCGCGTTCACGTCGTCGAAACGGGCACTCGTCGACAGGTTCCACACGGCCGGCATCTCCGCCGGTGGCAAGGACAACGGCAAGCCCGGCCTTCGTGCCGACTACGGCCCGACCTACTACGCCGCGTTCCTCATCGATCCGGACGGCAACAACGTCGAAGCCGTCTGCCTCGCGTGACCGCGTGACCGCGTGACCGCGTGACCGCGTGACCGCGTGACCGCCGTGGCACCGGGCGCGAGCCATCCACGTTCGTCTCACCGGCCAGCCGGTACCGGGGCGCGTTGGTCCACCCACGCGTTCACCGCGCCGTCGATGCCTCGTCCCGCTCGCCGCACGTTTCCACGGAAACGTCGCCGCACAGGTCGGCCCTCCGGAGGTCGTCGTCGCCGCGCCGGTCGGCCCTCCACAGGTCATCGATGATCCAGACGTAGTTCAGCGGGCGGCCATCCCACCGCGGATACGCCGTCATCGGGGTGATCGCCAGCGGCGCGTTGGCTCGCTCGATCACCGCACACGCATCGACGACCTCCGAGCGTGGGATGACCTCGGGCACGGCACGCCCCTTCGCGTCGAAGAAGTGCGGCTGCTGGCGCTCGTCGATCTCGACGCGAAACCCGTACTCGTGGACGAACCGGTGATGGAACTCGCAGAGCGAGACCAGGTTCTCGAGGCACGTTTCTCCGCCGTGCATCCAGTGCCTCGCGTGGTGACCGTCCAGGAAGACGCGGTTGCAGCAGCCCGGGAACCGGCAGGTTTGGTCGCGCTTGATCAACGCGCGTTTCATCGCCGCCGGAATCGTGCGTGTCTTCCGCCCCACGGACAGACAGTTGCCTGCCGCATCCTCGAGCATCGCGACGAGGCCCGCGTCGCAGGCCAGGCGGAACACGCTCTGCTTCGACAGACACGAGCCGTCGGTCGTCGTTCCGGCGGCGCCGTCGTCGGCGCCGTCGTCGGCGCTGTCCATGGCGAGCGCTTCGACCGGAACGGTGACGACGATCTCCGTCGGCGCGCGTTCGGGACTCGTACCGCGTGCGACCTCCTGCGCCATCTCGATCAGCGCATCGACACGCGAGAATTCCGCGGCCTCGCGGTCGCGTGCGATGTTGGTCAGCGCAGCCCACACCAGCTCCGCCTCGTCGGGGTGCAGCCGCGCATTGATGCTGACCATCCCATCGTCGAGATCTCGCCGGGTGATGCGGCGCCGCTCCCGGTCGTCACCCGGCGTCGGGACGACGCCGCGCTTGACGGCCGCGTACTTCCGGACGATTCGCTCGAGCTGAGGCGACGTGCAGTGCAGCGCGTCCTCGATCAGAAGCTCCTCGTTCGCCGGTGTCGCGATCCGGGTCATCGCGCGCACCTTCGCGTACGACAGCCGGCCGCGGCGTAGCGTGTCGTCGATCTTCGGCAGTCCGGCGAGTGCGTGCGCCACGCGTACGTGCTCGCGCGCCGTGCCCGGATCGCATTCGAGACGCACCGTGAGCCAGTCGGCGCAGCTCCGTCTTCCCCATCGCGCCCACCCGCGCGCTTGATCGAAGATCCGGATGTTGGTCAGCAGCCGGTGCGTCGCCGCGTCGAGGTGAATGGCCTGCTCGGCGATCTGATCGGCGAGCAGGTCGAGTTGCTCGTGACTCAGGTGCGTTTCGTCAGTGCGCGCCGCGTCCATTCACGATCTGTAGCAGCTGGGTCTGACATCGAAATCGCATCTTCTCGACGAGGAATCGCGATCGCGAACAAGGGCCGGTGCGGCGGACGCCTCATCAACACGTTGTCCGGTTCACCAGAGAGCAACGCGTTCGTTGCGAACGGGCCGGATCGGCACGGTCGTGAGGTGGTGGTTCCGCCGCACCGGCGAAGACATCGGACGAACGAGAGAGGCGGCCGGCGCGACGCCGAAGGGAGACGGCATGCGTCGCGCCGGCCGAGAGAGGGTGGTCGGCGTGGTGGGGAAGCGAGCAACACGGGCCACCGCGCCGACCGAAGGTGCTGGCGATCAACGCTGCGCGAGCGTGGTGTCTCCCTTGATGTCGAGGAGCGGCTCGAGCCGCTTGAAGGTGCGGTAGCCGAAGCCCTTCACGCGGCGGAGATCGGCGATGCGCTTGAAGCCGCCGTTCTTCTTCCGCCACTCGATGATGCGCTCGGCCTTCGCGGGGCCGACCGACGGCAGCATCATGAGTTGATCGGCGGTGGCGGTGTTGAGGTTGAGCTTGCCGGTGGCTGGCTTCTTCCGCGGTCGCGCATCCGGATCGAGCGAGCTCGACGAGGACGACGCTGCCGCGGCGCCGCCGCTCGGAGCCGCCGACGCCGAGGTGGACCACGTGCCGCCCATCGAGACGACGAGCAGCGCGGTGGCGGCGATCACCGTGAGAGCGCGCGAGGCGAGGCCACTCGAGGCGTGCGCGCGGTCGCGTAGCGCGCGTGCGAACGACGAGAACGACGAGAACGAGGACATGACGGGTTCCTTTCGAGGACGAGCGGTCAGAACGACAAGCCGTCGTTCGCGGTGGTGGTGGGCGCGGCGGGGGAGGGCGCGCCGAAGGCCGCCGGATCGTGGCCGCGCGCGGCGGCCGCGTTGCTCGCGCGGTATTGCTCGCGGCGCGCGAGGTCGCTCGCGTCGAGCTCGCGGATCTGGAGCCTGACCTTGCCGTTGGATCCGGCGAGCGGGAGCGCGTCGAGATAGAGGTTGATCGAGTCGTCGCGGTTCTGGAACGCGCTGCCGACGCGCATCATCCACTCACCCTGTCCGTCGTAGCGCTGGACCGCGGCGAGGACCTTGTACGAGCGACGAGCGGCGCCGGTGGACGCCGAGGGAGAGGGGGACGGGGCGAGAGACGGAGACGGGGACGAAGTGGACACGGGAAGCTCCTTTCGAGGCGCAGCGAGGTGCGCGACGGGGAGAGCCACGAGCAGGGGCCGTGCCAGGGCAAGTGGCGAAGAAGGTTGGAGGGCTTGTCCGAAATGTCCGATGCACCGGATGAGGGCGGCCGGCAACCGGACAAGACCGGACAGCGCGAGCGCGTGGCACCGACCAGTCGCACCGGACGATCGTTCCAGTGGTAGCGTCCGCGCGATGCCGATGCCGTCGCTCGCCGAGGACGCCCGCCGCCTGTGCCAGACGCTGCTGCGGATGGACACCACGAACCCGCCGGGCAACGAGCGGATCTGCGCGGAGCTGCTCGCGAGCGAGCTGCGCGGCGTCGGGCTCGATCCGACGCTGCTCGAGGCGCAGCCCGGTCGCACGAACATGGTCGTGCGGCTGCGCGGCACCGGCAAGCTGCCGCCGCTGCTCCTCACGGCGCACCTCGATGTCGTCGAGGCCGATCCGACCAAGTGGCGCCGGCCGCCGTTCTCGGGCGACGAGCACGAGGGCTGCTTGTGGGGCCGCGGCGCGATCGACATGAAGAACATGGCCGCGATGTGCACCGCGATCCTGAAGCGGCTCGCGAGCGAGAAGGCGCGCCTCGATCGCGACATCATCTTCGCCGCCGTCGCGGACGAGGAGGCCGGCTGCGATCTCGGGTCGCGGTTCCTCGTCGAGAAGCACCGTCCGCTCGTCGAGGCCGAGTACGCGATCGGCGAGTCGGGCGGGTTCTCGCTGCACCTCGGCGACACCACGTTCTATCCCGTGCAGGTCGCCGAGAAGGGCTTCTGCTGGGTGCGCGCGCGGATCACCGGCGAGCCGGGCCACGGCTCGATGCCGCGCCACGACAGCGCGGTCACGCGGCTCGGCGAGGCGCTCACCGCGCTCGGCAAGGCGCAGCTGCCGCTCCACGCGACCTCGTACGTCGAGAAGTTCCTCGACGCCGTGCGCTCGCGGCAGCCCGCGCTCGTCCAGCCGCTGCTCAAGCTGCTCGCGCGGCCGGAGCTGCTCGCGCGCGTCGCGCGCCTCGTGCCGGGAGCGTCGCTGTCGCGCAGCTTCTCCGCGCTGCTCGCCAACACCGCGGCCGCGACCGTCGTGCGCGCCGGCGCGAAGACCAACGTGATCCCCGGCGTGGCCGAGTTCGAGATCGATGGCCGCACGCTGCCCGGCCAGACCGACGAGGATCTGCTCCGCGAGCTGCGCGCCGTGCTCGGCCCCGAGGTCGAGCTCGAGGTGATCAAGAGCGCGCCGCCGGTCGTCACCGAGCCGGTGGCGTCGCCGGTCTACGACGCGATCTGCCGCCAGATCACGGCGCGCGAGCCCGACGCGGTCGTCGTGCCGTACCTGATCCCCGGCTTCACCGACGCGAAGTACTTCACGCGCACCGGCGCGCGCTGGTACGGCTTCTCGCCGGTGAAGATCGAGAAGGGCGCCGGCCTCAAGTTCGCCGACATGTTCCACGGCCACGACGAGCGCGTGCCGGTCGCCGGCCTCGCGTGGGGCACCGAGGTGCTCGACGCCGTCGTGCGCGAGATCAGCGTCGCATGATCGCGGCTCGGCGGTGAGCCGCAGGCGCCGCGGTCAATCGCGCGCGAACGACGCGCCGTGGATCGAGGCCTTCGCGAGGGCGGCATCGGCCGCCTTCCAGAAGGGCTCCGACCACGGTGTCTCGATCACCGTCCAGTCGCCGAGCACGCCCTCCTTCGAACGATCGTACTGGAACGCCGGGGTCTCCACGACGATCGGCATCCGGCACGCGACAGCATTGGTCGCGACGTCGACGATGACGATCTGTCCTTCCAGCCGCCCCGCGCTGAACTGCGACGGCCCTCGCTCGCCCTTGCCCTCGACGATCGGCGTCACGCTCTTCGCGATCACCACCGCGATGTACGGCTCCTGCTCGAGCTCGAGGTAGCGCTGGTTGCGGGCGATGCGGTCCCGCCCCGAGATCCGCATCGAGGTGGTCAGCTGCTCGAGCGACCGCGACTGGCCCATGCGTGGCTCGGGCGGCCGCTGCTCGTAGCTCCTGTTCGCGAGGAAGTACGCGAGCCACGCCTGCTGGACCACCGCGACGCGCTTGACCTCCGATCCGCATCGCTCGTCCGGACCGGTCTCGACCTCGACGAGCTTCGCGAACCGCGGGCGCAGGCGGGCGATCAGCTGCGCGTCCTCCGCTTCCTCCTGCTCCTGCTCGGCCATGAACTGCTCGTGACGCTCGCTGTCGTCGTGGTCCTTGAGGCACTTCATGAGCGGGATCGCGGCGACGACGATGACGAACAGCACCAGCCCGAGAGCCGGCGGGACGTTCCGGTTTCGCCACCGAGCACCCTTCCAGGCGTCACCCCACAAGGACATCCACCGACGTTGACAGGGTGCGAACGCGGGAGCAACCACAAGTGGCCGGCGACCGGTCGCACCACCGCGCCGGCGTCCTTCACCGACCTGCAGAACGAGCAACTCTTCGCGACCATTGGCCGGGTTCGGTCGACTCCACCACGAAGCGGCCGCGGTGTTCGAAGCATCGGCATCTCGATCCCGAGTCGCGCTACGCTCGACCTACGGTGCGAGTGAGGACGAGACACAGCTTCGCGGCGCCGTTCGTGCTGGTCGTTGGGTGCAGCAGCGGCGGTGGAACGCGAACGGAGCCCGGACCGGTCAAGCCGGCTCTCGCGGGTGCCGCGGAGGCGTCCGTCGATGCGCCCCAGACCATCGCGCTCGCTCGGGATGCAGCGGTCGATGCACCGAACCTGGAGCCCGCGATACCAGGAACGGGTCTTCCAACGAAGCTCGACCCGTGCGACGGCTCGCTGGATCCGGGTGGGCCAACCTGCAACCCGCCTCCGCCGCAGGCCACCGAGGCGCGGATCGTGAGCGAGCGCATTGTTGACGGTGCGCTCGTCGTCGTGGTGGATCGCGGGGTTCGCGATGGGGTCTCGGTGCGGTGGTCTGCCGTGCTCCTGGCTCGGGACGGCAAGGTGATTCCGGGTGGGGCCGCAGTGATCTCGGATGTCGGCCGCGATTCGTGCCGTATCCGGTTCCCGGCGGCGACCCGGATTCCGCCTCCACAGACCCGCGTCAGGATGACGCCGCCATGAGGCGCCGATGAGTCGCGAGCACGCGGAACGCGGGAGCATTCCCCATGCGGATGGCGGCGACGTTGCGCGAGCTCCCGAGGTCAGCATCGAATCGAGTGACGCCGCGAAGAAGGCGATCGAGGACTTCGCGCGAAATGGTACGGGCAGCGCGAAGGACATGCCGCTGCACATGCGCCGTGTCGCGAACCGCGACAGGGGGGCGATTCATCTCGAATTCCCGGCGCTCGCCGAGCGGATGAGCGGGACGCAGTTTCTCGAGTGCTGTGGGGCGGCAGGATATCCGACCCACTTCGCGGTGAAGCTCGCGCTCGAGAAGGCGAACCCAGCTGTCCCGGGCGACCAGCTGAAGGCGTTTCTTCATCGGCGCGAGCTCAGCGACCTTCTCGAGCTCGACCATGACGAGAAGGTGATCGCGCAGCTCCGGAAGATCATGCCCGGGCCGCTCGGACGCGAGCTGCCGGCGTTCGCCGGTTTGCCGCTCGCCATCGACACCAAGCAGAATCTGCTGCGCTGGTACATCGACTCCACGCCGGTCGAGGTCGCGGCGCTGGAGCTCATCAACCTGGGAACTTCGGACCTCGCGAAGTCGCTCGATGCGATCGACCGCTGGGGGTGGCTGGATCACGTGGATGTGGGTGCCGCCAATCGCTTCTCCTTGAGCCAGCTCAAGGAGACGACGAACGCGAAGGCAAAGGCGCGGATCGCGGAGATGTCGAAGGGCTATCCGGATGATCCGATGACGGACGCTCCCGACATCGAGCAGAAGGCAAAGGAGACCATCGAGGCGAAGGTCGAGGACCCGACGTTCACGAACAAGGAAGTCCTTGACGCCACGGCGCGTGCGTCCGATGTCGCCGGGCTCCCCGACGCCAAGCTCGACAAGCGCATGCGCGGTCAGCCAGCGGCTGATCTGTTGCAGTACGTGACAGTCGCGATCAACGAGCCCCTGAAGATGATGGAGCTCCTGCTGACGGCTCCGGACGTCAGTGGCGATCACGTCATGTCGGCGATGTTCCGCTACTCGTCGAGCGCGCGGCTCGAGATCATCCAGAGCGACAAGCTGCGGCCCAAGGTGCGCAAGCTGCTGGGCAAGAGCACCCCGATTCGCGATCTGTTTCCCGATCCGATCGAGGCGCGCGAACAGCACGAAGCGATCGTGAAGGACGAGGCTCTCGCGACCTGGGCGCTCGACGTGAAAGACGCCCGCCAGTCGCTGTGGATCGCCGCGGGCAGCGCCGCGGGCGAGCGGCGCGGCCTTCGCGCGGTCAAGGCGGATCGAGGGCTCGACTGGATCCTCCAGCTTCCCGCGGACGCCGATACGGAACAGCTGCGGCGGCTCTCGCTGATCATCGACGGCAAGTACAAGAAGCACGTCGATACGCTGATCGGCGATCGGCTCATCACCTACGAGAAGGGCGACTGGGACTCGACCGAGATCGATCCCGCGACGAGAAATGCCGACGATGTCGCGCAATTCGCGATCGCATCGCGTTCGGCGGAGTCCAGCGAGGAAGACGTGCTCGCCCGCCTGTCGGATCTGGAACCGGACGAGCGCGAGAACATCGCGAAGACGCCAGCAAGCCTCGAGGCTGCTCTCGGCAAGCTGAACGGCGACAACCTCGCACGCGCGGTGTTCCAGCTCCAGCCGACCATCTCGGCCCTGCTCTCCACCAAGCTGCGATTCGAGACGCGCTTGCTGTCCTATCTGCGCACGCGACCACCAAGCGAGGAGATCGACGCCGCGTCCAGCCCGGCCCTGATCAAGCTCGCCGCGGAGATGTTCGCCCGCAGCCCGTTCATCATCTTTCCGGCGCTCCTCGAGCCGGGCGCGCTCGCGAAGGCCGTGGGCAAGAATCCCAAGCTGCTCGAATGGATCTTCGAGGAGGCCGAGCCGAACCAGGCTCTGGCGGTGCTATCTCGCGACCCGGCGAAGGCGAAGGCGATCGAGGCCATGGAATCGCTCGCCGAGCCGACCAAGCGCTTTCCTCGCTACAAGTACCTGCTGCCCGAAGGCCGAGCAGGACTGGACACGATCGCCAAGGGCGTCAGTGACGAGGAGACGCGCGATCAGCTGAAGGACTATCAGGCGAACAAGGGCGAGGCTCCGGAGCAGGAGGTAGCGAAGGACGGAAAGAACGTCCACGCGGCGGCGCAGGAGGACCAGCTCTGGCACGCGATCAACGCGCTGGCGGATCCGGACGCGAACACGCTGCTCGCGCTGGTCCGTGCGTATCCCAAGGACCACCTCGCGATCCTCGCGGGCAATCACGAGAAGGCGATCGCGACCTTGCGTGACAAGACCTTCCTGGGACCCCAGATCGTGTTCCCCGAGGTCACTCCGATGCAGTTGTTCGCGTTCGCCAATGCGCGGACGTGGCTGTTCGAATACGAGGCCGCCTTCGTCGTGCTGCAGCTCGCGGCGAAGGACGCGGGCGCGATGCGACTCCTCGGAAAGCAGATCGACGCATCCGACGAGCTGACGACGAGCTGGCTCGATCGCCTCCCTCGCGGTGCCGGCCTCGACGCCTCCGAACGGACCACGCTCGACAACCTGCGTGCGCATGTGAAGACCGATGCGGGGCTGCGTCGCCTGTTCCAGATCCGTTTCGATGTGACGATCGAGGACACCTATGATCTGACCCGAACGACCGATCTCTGGAATGCGCTGCGGCGCCTGCCACCCGCACAGGTGAACCAGAAGCGCATCGAGTCATTCGTACGTAAGGAGCTCGGTCCGACGACCCCCGGTCTGTGGTCCGATCCGAACATCGTCATGAACACCGACGAGGCGATGCTGAACAAGGACGACGAGGGCTACGACGATACGCCCGCGCTCACGAAGGCTCAGATCATGAGCTACTACGGACTCGACGAGGCGGCGTTCACGAAGGCCATCGACAAGAAGAACGGCTTCATCGAGCAGGTGGGCGCGAGCTACAAGGTCAAGAAGGTCCACGTGCGCACGTTCGAGTCGACCGTGCTGCACGAGGTCGGGCACTCGATCGATTCCTTGCTCGGCGAGCGTACGGAGCTCGTGTTCGACATCGCGGGCTGGAAGAATCACGGCGTCGACGAGGTGGAGAAGTGGGCGGATGACATGGGGGCCCTCGCGGGCGTCAAGGGCAAGCAGAAGCAACAGATCGTCGAAGCCTGGCGGCAGGCGCTGCGCGCCGTGCAGCCGGTGAAGAACATGGTGCCGCCGGATCATCCGGCCGTGGACAAGGACCTCGCGCACGTCCCCCTCGTGAAGGCGGCCCTCGACGGGACCTTGTTCAACTACCGCGAGAGGCGGCAGGTGGGTGACCGGGTGGCGGTGACGGGCACCAATCAGGGCACCATCGCCACGGTACCGATTGCCACCGCCGACGTCGCACCATCGCAGTACTCGATGTCGGCGCCGGGCGAGTTCTTCGCGGAGTGCTACGTCGAGTACTACCGCGGCTACGACGGTACGGCGAAGACCAACGACAAGAAGGGTGGCAACCTCCCGCCGAAGTATCGGTCGTGGTTCGACGCGAACGTCGACAAGATCGAGCTCAACCCGCAGCGATACGTGAAGGACGACGCGGGCGACGGGGACGCCGATGGACCGCCGTCACAGAGTGCGAGCAACACGCCCAAGCCGCGAAAGAACGCCTAGCGCGTCATCGGCGCGCGGTAGCGCGGGCTCGTCATCCGGCGCCACGACACGAAGCCGCCGCCGAACAGCTCGGGGAGGTAGCGGCGCAGCCGGTCGTCGTCGTCGCTCTGCTCCTCGAGGAGCGACATCGGGATCAGCGTCTGGCGGATGAGCTTGTCGTCGGCGTCGACGACGAGGAGGGCGGCACCGGCGTCGTCGATCTCGTCGACGAGCAGGCGCTCGGCGAGCGCGAGCGACGTGTCCTTCGCGATCAGCTGCAGCTTCGCGCACTCGACGACGGCGTCGCTGTAGCCGGCGCGCCAGATCACGAGCTTCTCGCGCAGCTCCTCGATGCCGAACACGAGGCGCAGGCGGAAGCCGTCGCGCATCTCGGCCGCGAGGGGGGAGCCGGTGAACGCGCGCTCGAACACGTCGGAGGCGAGCTTCTCCATCTCGGGCCAGCGCGGCGTCTCGCCGGCGAGGGCGACGTGGACCCAGTGCTTGCGCTCCATGTCGGTGTAGACGAGCGGGCGCGCGGCGACGAAGCGCAGCGCGCAGCCGCGGCAGGTGACGCGGTGGAACGTGCGGTCGAACACCTGGTCGCGGGCTTCGGGGGCGCGCGAGACGTGGATGCCGCGCGCGAGCTTCGCGGTCTGCTCGAGGCCGCAGCCGGGGCACGTGATCTGCTCGTCGAACCAGGTCGACATCAGAGGGAGCTGCCGCCGTGCTGGATGATCTTGCCCATCGCCGTGTACTCGAGCGTGGCGGCGCGCTGGAGGTGGCGCTGCGTGATCGGCGAGTTGTCGGCGGCGGCGAGGTAGGCGGCGCGGAGAGCGGCGTTGCGGATGTAGCCGCCGCTCATCACGAAGCGCTCGGCGAGGGCGCGGAAGTCGAGCGGGCCGCCGATCGCGGCGTTGGTCGGGAGCATCGCGCGCCACAGCCGCTCGCGCTCCTCGAGCTCGGGGAGCTGGAACGCGATGCGGAACGCGAGGCGGCGCTGGAACGCCTCGTCGATGGCGGACTCGAGGTTCGTGGTGAGGATCGAGATGCCGTCAAACTGCTCCATGCGCTGGAGCAGGTAGTTGACCTCGAGGTTCGCGTAGCGATCGTTGCTCGACTTGACCTCGGTGCGCTTCGCGAACAGCGAGTCGGCCTCGTCGAACAGCAAGATCGCGTGGCCCGCGGCGGCGGCGTCGAACAGCTTCGCGAGGTTCTTCTCGGTCTCTCCGACCCACTTCGAGACCAGGCGCGAGGTGTCGATCTGGTAGAGGTCGAGTTTCAGCTCGGTCGCAAGCAGGCCGGCGACCATCGTCTTACCGGTGCCGGGCGGGCCCGAGAACAGCGCGGACAGGCCCGTGCCCTTGCCGACCTTGCGGCCGAAGCCCCACTGGTCGAGCACGCGCTTGCGGTTGCGCACGCGGCTCACGAGCTCGCGCAGCTCGTCGAGGATGTCCTGCGGGAGCACGAGGTCGTCCCAGGTCTGGCGCCACTCGACGCGCCGGCCGAGCGCTGACAGCTCGCTGTCGAGGAGGCCGCGGATCGCGACGCGGAGGTCGTCGAGCTGAATCGCGGTCCCGCGAGCAGACGCGCGCGCCTTCGCGGACGAGCTCGCGCGCTCGATCAGGCCGCCGGTGAGGCGGTACCGCGCGGCGGCCTGCTCCGCGAGCTCGAAGTCGTCGAGCGCGCGCGCGAACAGCTCGGCGCGAATGATCTCGCCCGGCACCGGCACGTCGATCGAGATCCCGACACGTGCGGAGCCGGAGGGCCAGCACTCGTGCGCCGCGGATGCGGCGACCGGGCCCGGGTAGCGCGCGAACCCGTCGGCGACGCGCGGGATCAGATCGGGCTGGCCCGCCGCCGGCGCGAGCGTGTCGAGGTCGCGCACGAACAGGAGCGCGCGGAACAACATCGCCTCGCGCCTCAGCGCGCGCAGCGCGCGATCGAGCTCGGCGACGTCGCGCGGGAGTGCGGCTCCGTGCACCTCGAGGACCGGCACTCCACGTGCGCGGGCGGCGCCGTGCACGAGCGTGGTGCGCCCCGAGCCCGGCGGGCCGACGAGGACGGGCACCGGCTGGGTGCCGTCGGCCCGGCGCACGGCGTCGTCGATCATCGTGCGTGCCTCGGTCTCGAGCACGAGCTGTGTCGATGCCCGCGGTTCGTCGACCAGCCTGGCGTAACGCGCGACCTCGAGATCGAGCCGCAGGCGGCCGAGGGCGAGCTCGACCACGCGCGGCGCGACGCGCACCGGTGTGGACAGCCATGGCACGTCGCGAGACGTGGCAAGCTCGACGAGCGCATCGGCGAACAGCGCGCCATCTCGCGCGAGCTCGTGGACGGCGTGCTCGCGCTGCTCGCGCGAGCGATAGATCAGGGTGTCGAGCAACCCGAGCGTGGGAGGCGGCCGGCCCTCGGCGGTCGACACCTCGAGCGCGACGAGCAGCGCGAGCGCGCGCCGCTCGGTGGCGGAGAGCGCGAACCGGTCGCCGGCGACCTGAAGGGGTAGGGGCGGCGTGGTGGCCGCGAGTCGGGCGTCGATCACATCCTCCTGGCGTGCGACCTCGAACTCGAGCTCGGCGATGCCCCTGAGCTCGCCTTCGCTGTCGGCCGACGACTGCGCGCGGCGCCAGGCGAACATCGTATCGACGAGCGCGACGACCTCCGTGACGTGCTCGCGCGCCGTCGAGTAACCCCTCAACACCGCCCGAGCGTACTCGATCCTCAGCGGTAGGGTCCGCTCTCCGGGGTGTCCGCGTCGGGCGTGCCCTCGACCTCGAGCACGGTGGAGCCGTCGGCGGTGATGCCGTCGAGCGACGAGGCGTGCCACTCGACGAGCATGCAGAACCGGCACACGAACGCCTCGAGCACCCCGAGGCTCTTGCGCAGCCCCCACCACGCCGAGATCTCCTTCTGCAGCGAAAGCGGCACGGTCGCTGCGTGGTGCATGTCGCTCACCGTCTTGATGTGAAACAGGCGCGTGCCGCCACATGCGGAGCAACGGTGCGTCTGCCGCATCGGCAACCGGCGCTCCTTCCGCAGGCGCTCGAGCTCGCGCTGGAGATCGTCGACGGTGGCTTCGAGCTGCGCGAGGCGAGCGGTCTCTCTCGACATGCGCCGAGCATACCGCCGCGCAGTTCGGTCAACGGTACGGGGTGGACTCCGGCGCCGGCTCCGCGGGTGCTTCGTGCTCGATCACGGTCTTGCCGTCGGGCGCGATGCCGTCGAGGTCGGACGCGTGCAGCTCGACGAGCATGCACGACCGGCAGACGAACGCCTCGAGTGGACCGAGGTGCTTGGTGCCGAACAGCGGATGCTCCTTCACGAGCGAGAGCGGTACCGACGAGACGCCGCTCGTCATGTCGGCCAGGATCGTGATGTTGAGCACGCGACCGCCACCGCACGCCGAGCAGCGATGGGTCTGGCGCATCGGCAGGCGCCGCTGCGTGCGAAGGCGGTCGAGCTCGCGGCGCAGGTCGTCGAGGGCAGCTTCGAGCCGGGCGAGGTGGGCATCCGTCGTCATGCCACGAGCATATAGGCCGGCGGCGGCGGTCCGTGTACGATGGTCGGATGCGTGCCTCTCATCCGGTCTTCGCGGTCGTGACCTTCCTCGCTCTCGCTCTCGTGCTCGGTGTCCCGCGGGGCGCCCGGGCCGATGGCGACGCCGTCCTCAAGGGCGTCGTCGTCGATGCCAAGACGCGGAAGCCGATCGAGGAGGGTCTGGTGACCGTGCGCGGCGGCGGGCTCGTCGGCGAGCGGACCATCTCCCTCGACAAGGGCGGGACCTACCGGATCCCGCAGTTGCCACCGGGCACCTACGAGCTCGTGGCCGAGGCCAGCGGGTACGAGACGTTCACGCGCACCGTCCAGGCCCGGAGCAAGCTCACGACGGCGGTCAACATCGAGCTGAAGAAGAAGTAGCGCCCCCCGGGGCGAGCGCGAAACGTCACCGCCGAGGCGCGCCGACAAGGAGGAGGAACCGGCGCGCACTCGGCGGTTTGACGGGCGCGGGCTCGCGGGATCGTGAGCACGCGCGCCGCGACGGGATGATTCAGGCGTCGATCAGCTTCCAGGCGAGCGACGGATTCGCCATCAAGCGATCGACGGCGACCTCGAGCGACCTCTTCTCGTTCTTCACGATCGAGCGCTCGACGCCCTTGTAGACCTTCTTCAGACGCGCGGTCTCGGCGAGGCGGAGCTGCTCGTCGATCCGGTTCTGCTCCTCGAGCCAGCGCTGCTCGTCGCCGGTGAAGACCATCGGCGCCTGGATCGCGACGATCTCCTCCTTCGTGAAGCCGGAGGTCAGCATCCAGTCCATGAGCGGGCCCTGCGTGACGTCCGCGAGCTTGATGAAGTTCGCGCGGCTGCCGACGATCTTCACGAGCTCGGCGTGGCCGTCGGCGTTGATGATCGTCGCCGCGGCGCACAGGTTGCCGGCCTCGTCGATCCACACGTTGAGCGAGCCCTTCACGTAGGTGTTCTGCGGGAACATGCCCTTGGCCTGGTAGGCGCGGAACCGCTCGAGGTTCTGCTTGCGGCGCTCGAGCAGCTTCGCGCGGACGGTCGCGCGGTCGAGCGTGCGCGCGGGCATCGTCACGGCGACCCGGTCGGCCTGCACCGGAGGCCGCGCGAACTGGGGCGCCGACGCGAGCGAGGAGGTGGCGAGGGAACAGACGAGAGCGAGGGAGGCGAACAGACGAGAACGAGACATGACACGGTCCTTGGGCGCGCGCGGGGCGCGCCGTGGTGAGAAGAGTGAATGGCTGGGGAGAGAGAGGGGGAGAGAGGGGTGCGGCGACGCGCGTGTTGCCGGACGCGCGCCGCCGCGCGAGCCGGATCAGCCGTTGACGAACGACCAGGCGAGGGCCGGGTTCTTCATCAAGCGATCGACGGCGACATCGAGGCTCCGCTTCTGGTTCTTCACGATCTGCGCCTCCACTGCCTTGTACTTCTTCATCAGGCGCTGGTTCTCGGCGGTGCGGAGGTCCGGCTCGACGGTCGGCTGCTCGCGATACACGGGCATGAACGGCTCCTGGATCGCGGCGATCTCCTGCTGCGTCAGACCCGAGGTCAGGATCCAGTCCATCAGCGGACCCTGGCGCACGTCGGCGAGGCGGATGAAGTTGTTCTGCTCGCCGACCTGCTGCACGAGCTGCGTCTTGCCCGACGCGGAGATGATCGTCGCGGCCGCGCACAGGTTGCCGGCGTCATCGATCCACACGTTGAGCTTGCGCGTGTCGAACGTGTTGCTCGGGAACACGCCCTTGGTCTGGTACGCGCGGAACCGCTGGAGGTTCGCGGCGCGCGCGGCGGCGAGCTTGGCGCGGACCTCCGCGCGCGACGGCATCTTGCGGGCCGTGATGCCGCGGTCGCGCGGCATCATGGGGTCGGTGTCGACGATGCGGTCGGCAGCGGGCTGCGCGCCCGGGGGCGGCTGCGCGAAGCGGGGCTCCGCACCGAACGCGGAGGTGGCGAGCGCGGCGACGAACGAACCGGCGATGACGAAGCGAGAGAACAGGCGAGTCGAGAAGCGAGACATGACGGGTCCTTTCCACGGCGGGGAGGGCGAGCGACCGCTGCGTTCGAGGCAGCGTTCGAAATCGCGGTGGATGCCGGTACAAACGCGGCTCCCCGGGCGGAGGTCTACGCGTCGCGTAAGGGCCGTGTAAGGCCTCTAACTACGCGTGGCCGCTCGGCATGTCGCGCAGCCTCCACAGCGGCAACAAGAGCAGCGGAGGCAGGATCCCGATCGACACGCCCACCCACACCGCCTCGCGCGTCCCGATCGCCTCCGCGAGGATGCCCGCGAGGAGCGCGGAGATCGGGAGCAGGCTCGCCGTACACACGTGGATCGCCGCGTTCGCGCGGCCGAGCACCTCCCTGGGCAGCACGACCTGGCGCAGCGTGACCGCCTGGATGATGAACGCGACCGCGAAGCCATCGCTGATCAGCTGGTGCGCCACGAGCAGCAGCACGATCATGGCGAGCGAGCCGCCCGCGAGCGGGATGAACACCGCGCACAGCAGGCTGATGCCCGAGGCGATCACGAGCGTCCTGCCGAGGCCGAGGACGCGCACGAGCGAGCGCGAGAGCAGCGCGCCCGCGAGCGAGCCGACCCCGCCCATCGCGATGATCACGCCGAACAGCGACTTCGAGAGCTCGAGCTCGCGCAGGCAGAACAGCGAGTACAGCGACATGAAGAAGCCGCCGCAGATCGACCACACCATGTGGCTGACCACGATCCACCGCACGTACGGGTGGCCGAACACGACGCGGAGCCCGACGCGCAGGTCGCTGCCGAGGTGCTTCTCCGCCGCGGGCTCCGCCGGCGGCTCGGGACGCGCGGCGATCCGGCCGAGCCACAGCGCGGACCACACGTAGGACAGCGCGTCGACGACG
>JAEUJX010000630.1 GCA_016794545.1 Myxococcales bacterium | reverse complement strand
GCGCCGTCGATCAAGGTCGCCGAGGCCGCGAAGGTCATCGAGAACACCCAGCGCGATCTCAACATCGCGCTCATGAACGAGCTCGCGTTGATCTTCGACCGCATGGGCATCCGCACCGCGGACGTCCTCGAGGCGGCCGGGACGAAGTGGAACTTCCTCAAGTTCTCGCCCGGCCTCGTCGGCGGTCACTGCATCGGCGTCGACCCGTACTACCTGACGACGAAGGCGCAGGAGCTCGGCTACCTGCCCGAGGTCATCCTCGCCGGCCGCCGCATCAACAACAACGTCGGCCCGTTCATCGCGCAGAAGACCGTCAAGATGCTGGTCCAGCACGGCGACGTGCCGCTGAAGAAGAGCAAGGTCGGCATCCTCGGCCTGACGTTCAAGGAGAACGTCCCCGACCTGCGCAACTCGAAGATCCCGGACATCGTCAACGAGCTGGCGCAGTACGGCATCGACGCGATGGTCCACGACCCGCTCGGCGATCCGCGCGAGGCGCACGAGGAGTACAAGATCGAGATCACTCCGCTCGAGAAGTTCCAGCAGCTCGACGCCGTGATCCTCGCGGTCGCGCACAAGGAGTACGTCGAGAACGTCGCCTCGATCTTCGAGCGCGTGAAGGACGGAGGCGCCGTGATCGACGTGAAGAGCGCGATCCCGCCGAACACGAAGCTGCCGCGCGGGCTCCGGCTCTGGAGTCTATGAGGCGCAGCCGCTACGACGAGGTCTGCGAGGATCTGGTCAACCGGCCGCGGCGCTGGCTCGTGACCGGTGTGGCGGGGTTCATCGGTTCGGCGTTGCTCGAGCGCTTGCTCGATCTCGGCCAGACCGTCGTCGGAGTGGACAACTTCATCACCGGCCACAAGAAGAACCTCGAGAACGTCCTCGCGATTCACCCCGACGAGAAGCTCCAGTTCCGGTTCATCGAAGGCGACCTCCGCGACGGCAAGGTCGCCGAGGAGGCGATGAAGGACGTGGACATCGTGCTGCACCAGGCCGCCCTCGGCTCGGTGCCTCGCTCGATGAAGGATCCGGTCGCATCGCACCAGCACAACGTCGACGCGTTCCTGAACGTGCTGTGGGCGGCGAAGGAGGCGGCCGTCAGCCGCGTCGTCTACGCCTCGAGCTCGTCGGTGTACGGCGATCACGCCGCGCTGCCGAAGGTCGAGGAGAAGATCGGCAAGCCGCTGTCGCCGTACGCGGTGACCAAGCGCGTCGACGAGATCTACGCGCAGGTGTTCCACGACGCCTACGGGCAGCAGAACATCGGCCTGCGCTACTTCAACGTGTTCGGGCGCCGCCAGGACCCGAACGGCCCGTACGCCGCGGTGATCCCGCGCTGGATCTCGGCGCTACTCGAGGGCAAGCCGATCGTGATCTTCGGCGACGGCACGAACAGCCGCGACTTCTGCTACGTCGACAACATCGTCCAGGCGAATCTGCTCGCGGGCACGGCCGAGGACGAGAAGGTGACGGGCACCGTCTACAACTGCGGCTGCAACGGGCGCACGAACCTGAAGGAGCTGTTCGCGATGATCCGCGATGACCTGGCGAAGGACATCCCGGAGCTCGCGACGGTGGAGCCCACGTTCGAGGCGCCGCGCCCCGGCGACATCGCGCACTCGCAGGCGTCGATCGAGAAGATCACGAACGCGCTCGGCTACCAGCCCACGCACCAGGTCGCCGACGGCATGGCCGAGACGGTCGACTGGTTCGCGCAGCGGCTGCGCCGCAAGAAGCGCCACCCGACGGCTGCCGAGGCATGATCTGGTAGACTCGTCGGCACATGGCCGACGACGATCTGCCGAAGCCCGAGCCGAAGGAAGTCGACGAGAAGCTGGCGCTTCAGCTCCAGCACATGATCGAGGACAACGTGCTCAAGGGAAAGCCGTATGGCGACGAGCGCTGCGACAACTGCCTCTACTACCTGAATCCCGACAAGGACATCAGCTACTGCTGGCATCCGAAGTTGCGGATCCTCGTCGGAGGTCCGTGGTGGTGCCAGTGGTGGGAGAAGCAGGAGTAGCCGCACGTGCGGACCGAGGACAAGGAGGTCGACGGGCTCGATCTCGAGCTCGCCGAGCGCCAGCACAAGGTGTCTCTCGGTCGCGACCAGGACGCGAGATCGTGGACGGAAGGTGAGCTGCCCGAGTTCGGCAGCGAGGCGCAGCGCGACATCGAGCGCGCGCGCAGCACGCGCCTGATCGATGCGATGCGCCAGATCCTCGACTCGCGCGAGGGCTACTCCGAGAAGCGCAGCACGGCCGATGCGCTCAAGATCGCCGAGCTCGGCCTGCCCGAGCGCGAGGCGAAGGCGCTGCAGGCGCTCGAGAACGCCGTTCTCGGGCGCACGCAGATCGGCACGTTCATCCACGCCGAGGACCGCCGCGAGCTGCTCGAGCAGGCGCTCGCGGTGCTCCAGCCGAACCTGACGAGCGGCTCCACCGCCGAGCTGGCCGAGATCCCGGTCAGCATGCACGAGCTGACGAAGTCGGTCGGCGAGCTGCGCGACGTGCTCGGCGATCTCGAGGACGCGCAGGAGGAGCTGATCGGCGCGGACGCGAAGGCGGCGTTCGCCGAGAAGCCGAAGCCCGGCAAGCCGCCGGACCCGGTCGATCCCGACCAGCCGAAACCGGCGTCGACGCTCACCGGCGGTCCCGAAGCCAAGCGCGAGGAGAAACCCTCGACGCTCGCGGCGGGCCCCGAGGCGAAGCGCGCGGAGACCAAGTCGACGCTCTCCGACGGCCCGGCCGCGAAGGAGGATCCGGAGGCTCCGTCGACGCTCGGCGACCCGAAGGAGATCGCCGAGGTGCAGAAGACGCCGTGGTGGCGGAGGCCGTTTGGCTGACGCCCTGACGGCGGTGATCGCCGAGGTGCGGCTCCACGCGGAAGCCGCGCTGCTCCGGCGTCTCGACGCCGGCTCGGGCTTCGCGGATCCGCGCGTGCCCTCGCAGATCTACCTGCGCGACGCCGCGGCGCTCGCGCGGGTCGCCGGTGGGACGCTGCGGCCGCGCGGTACGCACGCGAAGCCGCTCGCCGAGCTCGCGCGAGCGATCGAGGCCGCCGCGCCGGGCGATCCGAGCACCACGCGCCTCGGCACGATGATCGCGCGGATCGGCCTCGACGAGGTCGCCGGCGGCGTGCTCGCGGCGACGCTCGCGTACGCGATCGATCTCGACACGCGCGAGCTGTGCCACGCGCTCGCTCCTCGCCGCGCCGCGAAGCTCTACCTCGAGACCTGCGCGGACGTGCTCGGCACCGACGCAGCGGCCCTGCTCCGCGCGACCGCCCCGGGCGCCCCGCTGCGCCGCGGCCGCCTGCTGAGCGTCGACGGCGACGGGCTCGCGGCCAGCCTCGAGCTCGCGCACGGCGCGCTCGCGTGGCTGTGCGGCGACGAGGCGTTGCAGCCCCCGCTCGCCGGCACGTGCGAGCTGATCGCGCCGGCCGCCGAGCTCGGCGTGCTGCTCCCGGCGCCGACCGCGCAACAGCTCGATGCGCTGGTGCCGCGCCTGTCGGCGACGGTGGCCGTCGTGCTGCGCGGACCGCGGGGCTCGGGCCGCCGCGCCGCCGCGCACCGGCTCGCGCGCGCGCTCGGCCGGCCGCTGCTCGTGATCCCGGTCCCGCAGGTGGTCGCCACGGAGCAGCGGCTGCGCGCGTCGCTGCTCGGCCACGCGCTCGCGGCGGCTCGCCTGCGCGACGCGGTGCCGTTGCTCGCGGAGGCCGACGCGCTGTACGACGAGCGCGGCGAGCTGTCGGCCGAGCACGGCGATGCGATCGCGAACACGCCGGGCCTCCTGATCGCGGCGAGCACCGGGCGCGGCGGGCACCTCGAGCTGCACCGGCCGGCGCTCGTCGTGCCGATGCCGCGCACCGACCTCGCCGACCGCGAGACCGCGTGGACGGCCGCGCTCGCGCAGCACGCGTCGACGACCGATCCGATCGAGCTGGCGGCGCGCTACGTGATCGGGCCGGGCGCGATCGCCGACGTCGTCGCCGAGGCCTCGCGGTATGCGGCGGCGGCCGGCCTCCCCGTCGACATGGCCGGGCTCGAGGCCGCGGTCGCGCGGCGCCTGAGCGTGCGCCTCGGCAGCTACGGCAACTCGGTCTCGCGCAAGGCGCGGTTCTCCGAGCTCGTGCTCCCCGACGACGTGATCGACACGCTGCACGACATGATCGCGATGGTCCGCGAGCGCGCGCAGATCCTGGAGCGCTGGGGCTACCAGCGCCACCTCGGCATCTCGCGCGGCGTGTCGGCGCTGTTCTCCGGCGAGCCGGGCACCGGCAAGACGATGGCCGCATCGGTCGTCGCGTCGACGCTCGGGCTCGAGCTGATCCGGATCGATCTCTCCAGCGTCGTGTCGAAGTACGTCGGCGAGACCGAGAAGAACCTCGCGAAGATCTTCGACGAGGCGCAGGACGCGCACGCGATGCTGCTGTTCGACGAGGCCGACAGCCTGTTCGGCAAGCGGACCGAGCTCAAGACCGCGCAGGACCGGTTCGCGAACCTCGAGGTCAACTACATCCTCCAGCGGATGGAGACGTTCGACGGCGTCAGCGTGCTGACCACGAACGCCGAGTCGGCCATCGACCCCGCGCTCCAGCGCCGGCTCAACTTCCGCATCCGGTTCCCCGAGCCCGAGGTCGAGGAGCGCGAGAAGCTGTGGCGCCAGCTCCTGCCGCCGCAGGCCGCACTCCACGACGAGATCGACTTCCACGCGCTCGCGGAGAGGTTCGACATGACCGGCGGCTACATCAAGAACGCCGTCGTGCGCGCCGCGGTGATCGCCGCCCGCGCGGGCCGCGGCCTCACCGCCGACGACCTGTGGACCGGCGCGCACAATGAATACGTGGAGATGGGCAAGGTCATGCCCGCGCTCCCGCGCCGCTCCTGAGTGCGACTCCAGGCATTCTCGCTCCGTCCGGATCGAGGTCATGAACCTGAACACCGATGGAACGCCCCGCGATCACCGCATGCTCGCCGTCGGGCTCGCCGCGCTCGCGGCCGGCCTCCTGATCTTCGCCGCCGTCTCTCGCGCATGGGTCGCGCGGCCCGCGCCCGTCGACATCGGCTTCGGTCCGATGGGCTGCACGGGCTGCGCGCTGATCGCCGGCCAGGAGGGCGGCAACATGTCGAACGGCGCGTTCATCGCGGCGGTGCGGGAGCTGGATCCCGACGCCGCCCGCACCACGTCGAGCGCGTTCGCGCCGATGGGCTGGGCGACGTTCGGCCTGTGCCTGGTGTCCGCGCTCGGCCTGCTCGCCGCCGCGTTCCTCGCGTACACCAAGCAGCGCCGCGCGCTGCCGATCGCACCGACCACGGTCGCGCTGCTCGGCCTGATGCTGTCGCTCGTCACCGCGTGCGTGTTCGTCGCGACCAAGCCCGGCGGCGCCGGTTTCGTCGGCATCTCCTACGGCTTCTGGGCCTACGGCGTCGGCGCGGTGCTCGGCATCGCCACGGCGCAGATGCTCGCGAAGCTGACGAAGCCGCAGGATCCCGACCTCGTCGAGGCGATGGCGCAGCTGGCCTAACGCACGAGCGCGTTGCAGCCCGGGATGTCGCGCTCGTACGTCTTCCCGGTCAGCGGGTCGTGGGTGCCGGCGCAGCGGACGATCGCGCGAAGCCTCGGAAGATCGGCCGCGAGCGGCGCGAGGTTCCAGAGGTGCGCCGGGCCGAGCGTGGTGACGACGAGCCGCGTGCCGGCCGGGTCGAATCGCAGGCCGTAGACCTCGCCGAGCGCCGTGACCTCGGTCTGATGCTGACCGCGTGCGAGGTCCCAGACGTGGATCTTGCGATCGATCCCGCCGACGTAGAGCTGCCGGCCGTCCGGAGAGAACGTGACGGCGATGACATCGGTCGACGCCGGGGGAGCGAGCACGCGCTGGCTCGTCGCGATCTCGATGACCTCGAGGCGGCCCTGTCCGACCACGGCGACGTGCTTGTCGCCCGGCGAGAACGCGACCTGAAAGCTCGTCCGGTACTCGCTCTCGTCGGAGATCATGCGATCGGGCACCCCGCTGACCGTCGAGAGCAGCTCCAGCCGCTTCTGGCCCGTGCGGACGACCCACGTCCCGTCGTGGGAGAACACGAGATCGAGCCCGACGCCGGCCCCTGGCCACTCCTTCAGCTTGGTGCCGTCGGCCGACCACAGGATCAGTGTGCCGGTCTGGTCGACCACACCGAACTTCGAACCATCTGGAGACCACCGCAGCGAGCTCGCGGGCTCCATCGTGGCGAGCACGCGGCGCTGCTTGGTGGTGCGATCGAGCAACGTCACGTTGCCCTCGGAGTCGGCGAACGCGAGGTGCACGCCGTCCGGCGCCAGCTCCGCGAACGGACCGATCGGGTAACGCTCGACCTCCGCGCCGGACACCAGGTCGCGGACCACCGTGGTGCCGTCGCGCGAGGAGGTGACGACGCGGTTGTCGCGCGTGACCTGGAGCGACGGGACGCGCTGGCCGTGGCGCCCCAGCTCGCGGACGCGGCCGTCGGGCTCGTACACGCTGACCACCCCGTCGTCCGAGCTCGCGACCACGCGCCCGCCGTCCGCGAAGACCACGTGCCGCACGCGCGCGCGCGTCGGTGCGATCGGCACCACGGTCGGCGTCCCGAGGTTCCATGCCCGTACGCCGGTCGGGATCCCGATCGCGACGCTGTCCTCGTTGCCGCCGAGCCGCATGCCGATGCCCTCCCCTGTCCAGTGGTCGAGCTCGATCCCACTGGCGACGTCGTAGACGTGCACTCCGGCGTAGGCACCGAACACCCAGAGCCGTCCCCGCGAGTCGAACATCCCTTCGTAGCCGCGAGCGCTGATGGTGTTGCGCCAGCGCAGCCCCTGACCGATCTCGTGGAGCTCGACCATCCCGTCTGCGAGCAAGATCGCCACGAGCTTGCCATCGGGTGACGACGCGACGTGCCCGACCTCTGCGAGCGTCGCCGGGATGATCTCGCCGCGGAGCGCACCCGTCCAGTCGTGCATCGCGACGCGCGGGGGCATTCCCGGGCGGTACTCGCCGAGCACGAAGCCATCGCCGAGCGGTGCGAGGACCCGGCAGTTCCGCGACAGCACCGCGAGCTCCTTCCCGGAGCGATCCACGAGCACGGCGCGATCCACGAACGCGCTGCGATCCTTCTCCGACGGGCTCGGCAACCCGACCACGAGCCGCAGGCCGTCGGGAGAGACCGCCGGGGCGATCGAGACCTTGCCGACCGGCACGGTCGCCACGTGGGTCTCGGTCTCGAGGTCGAACAGCTCGAGCCCCGCTGCGGTGACGGCGGCGACCCAGTGCTTCGCCCGATCGAACGAAAACCGGCCCTCGAGCAGGTTCGGTCCGGCGAGCAGCTTGCGGGTCTTGCCGGTCCCAGCGTCGAGGATCAGGACGCCGGGGTGACTGACCGTGAACACCCGCGCCGCGTCGAGCATCTCGACGTCGCCGCCCGGTCCCGGCGCCTCCCACAGGCGGCGATCAGTGTCGGGGTTCCAGCGCACGATGGCGCCCTCCATCGAGACCACGAAGTCCCGCGACCCGGGGACTCCGACGAAGCCCGCGAGCACCCCGGGGAGCATCTTCGCCGCGGGCAGGTTCTCGAGGGCGCGCGCCGCGAGGAACGACAGCATCGCGTCGAGGCCCGCGAGCTCCGCCGCCGCCACCACATAGGCCAGCGCGGTGTGCGGGTGCTCGGCGGAGAGCTCGACCCGGGCGCGATCGTAGTGCGCGTCGATCAGACGCTTCCGGGCCTCGTCGCGCTCCGCATCCGCGCGCGCTCGCTGCTGCTCGGCATGCGCGGCCTCGCGGCGCGCATCGTCGCGCGCACGCACGACGCTGACGAACGCGACCACGGCGACGATCAGCAGCGCCGCGATCGAGGCGCTCGCGGCTCGATGACGCGCGAGAAATCGCGTCACGCGCTGCCACGTCGTGTAGCGGTGCGCGAGCACGAGCTGGCCCGTCGTGAACCGCCGCAGGTCGTGCGCGAGCTCGACTGCCGACGGGTAGCGCTGGTCCGGCTCGCGTGCCATCGCGCGCTCGACGATCGCGGCGAGATCGGCGGGCACGCCCGGGGCTCGCTCGGCGATCGGCTGCGGCGGCCCCGCCTTCACCTTGTCCAGGAGCTCGTCGAGCGTGCGGCCCGTGTACGCCGGCGCGCCGGCGAGCAGGTGGTAGAGGATCGCGCCGATCGCGTACACGTCCGCGCGCTCGTCGACGCGAGCGCCGCGCGCCTGCTCGGGCGGCATGTACGACGGTGTGCCCATGATCGCGCCGAGGAACGTCTGGCCCGGCTCGGCGCTGATCCGGCGGTGCAGCGACTGCGAGCTGGTCTCCACGTCGTCGAGCCGGCGCGCCAGGCCCCAGTCGATCACGACGGTCTCGCCGTGCGCACCGCACAGCACGTTGTGGGGCTTGAGATCGCGGTGGATCACGCGCTCGCCGTGCGCGTACGCGAGCGCGTCCGCGACGGTCAGCACGTGCGAGACGAGCCGGAGCCGCGCGTCGAGGTCGGCCGCGTCGTCGATCACCTGGTTCAGCGGCCGGCCGGCCACGAGCTTCATCGCGTAGAACGGCTCGCCATTCGGCCAGCGCCCGACCTCGTAGACCGGCACGATCGCGGGGTGCTGGAGGTTCGCGGTGATCAGCGCCTCGCGCGCGAACCGCACGGCGATGTCGTCGCCGCCGCCGATCACCTCCTTGATCGCGACGATGCGACCGCTGCGCAGGTCGCGCGCCCGCGAGATCTTGCCGAGCCCGCCGCGCGCGAGCTCCCCGAGCCGCTCGTAGAGGTCCGACTGGACCTGGACGAGTCGAGCCGGCGTCACCGCGGCGAGGCCGCGGTCGACCGATGCCACGGTGGCGTCGGTCCCCGGCCGCGACGGTGAACCGGTCTCGGTGCTGATGTGCGTCGCGGCGACCGCGTCCACCGCGCCGGCGACCGTCGGCGCCGTCTCGATCTTCGGGTCGTCCCCCCGCTGAGAGCCCACGTTCCGAGGCTATCACCTGATAGGCTCCGCCCATGTCTCTGCGTGGAAAGACCTTGTTCATCACGGGTGCGAGCCGCGGCATCGGTCTCGCGATCGGCCTGCGCGCCGCGAAGGACGGCGCGAACGTCGCCATCATCGCGAAGACCGCGGAGCCGAACCCGAAGCTGCCGGGCACGATCTTCTCGGCCGCGAAGGAGATCGAGGAGGCCGGCGGCAAGGCGCTGCCGATCCAGTGCGACATCCGGTTCGAGGAGCAAGTCGCCGCGGCCGTCGCGAAGACCGTCGAGACGTTCGGCGGCATCGACATCCTCGTGAACAACGCGTCGGCGATCAGCCTGACGCCGACCGAGTCCACGGACATGAAGCGCTACGACCTGATGCACGGCATCAACACGCGCGGCACGTTCCTCTGCAGCAAGCACTGCGTCCCGCACCTCAAGAAGGCCGCGGCCGCCGGCGGTAACGCGCACGTCCTGAACCTGTCGCCCCCGCTCAACATGGAGACCAAGTGGTTCGCCCCGCACGTCGCCTACACGATGGCGAAGTTCGGGATGAGCATGTGCGTCCTCGGCATGGCCGGCGAGTTCAAGCGTGACGGCGTCGCGTTCAACGCGCTGTGGCCGCGCACCACCATCGCGACCGCCGCGATCAAGAACCTCCTCGGCGGCGAGCAGGCGATGAAGGGCTCGCGCGACCCGCGCATCATGGGCGATGCCGCCTACGCGATCTTCACGAAGAACAGCCGCGAGGTCACCGGCAACTTCTTCATCGACGACGAGGTGCTCGCGGCCGAGGGCAAGACCGACCTCTCCGAGTACAACATGGTGCCGGGCGCGGCCCTGCTCCCCGACTTCTTCGTCGATCCGAAGAAGGGTTAGAACGTTCCGCCGGTGCCCGTGACCTCCCAGCCCTGGAAGGCGTGGGTGATCACGGTGTCGGCGTTCTCGACGGCGAGCGAGAGCTCCCAGGTGTCGGCGCCCTCCGCGGGCACCTGGATCGCGTGGATCGCGCCGATCATCACGCGCGGCTGATCGTCGCCGCGGGTCGGCGCGTCGTTGAACATGCGGTCCCAGATCGCCTGGAGGTACTCGACGAGGTCGTCCCACCGATCGGACACCAGCAGCAAGAACGCGAGGTCGCGCGACGACATCGGCTCGAGCTTCGGTGGACCCTCGCTCTCCGGGTCCCAGTTGTCGCGGACGAACTCGGCGAGGTGCGCGATCGCCTTGCCGCGCGCCAGGTGCGCGGCGAGCTCCTCGAGATCGTCGAGGAAGCTGCCGGCCTCGTCGTCCGGCGCCTCGTCGTCCGGCATCACGCGGGGAGCTTCGGCTTGAGCTTCTGGATCTCGGCCGCCTTGGCCGCCGGCAGCCCGAGATCCTTCACCGGCTTCGCGGTGCCGCCGCCCTTCGCGCCGAAGAAGCCGAACGCCGCTCCGGACAGGCCGCCGACCAGGTGGGCCATGCGCGACACGTTGTCGTCGTTCGCGAACGCGCGATAGATCTCGCCGCCGAGGTAGATCAGCGCGATCGCGATGAACGTCAGCGGGATCTCGCCCTGCTTGATGTTCGCCGTCGAGGCCAGGAGGATCATCATGAACACGATGCCGCTCGCGCCGAGCAGCGGATTGCTCGACAGCGCGACGTTCGCGAGGCCGGTCACCAGCGCCGTGATCAACATCATCACGAGCAGCGAGAGCGAGCCGTGGCGCTCCTCGAGGATGGGCCCGAGGAGCAGGATCAGCATGAAGTTGCCGAGGTAGTGATCCCAGTTGCCGTGGCCGAGGATGTGTGTGAACAGGCCGAGGTAGCTCGTCCAGTCGTAGAGCTTGGGGTGCGCCGAGAAGTAGTGGACGCGCGTCTCGACCGGCAGGAACGTGACGACCAGCGAGATCAGGGCGAAGGTCAGGACGACCGGGGCGTTGTAGGTGATCCGGAGCTTCGCCACGAATCAAGGCTAGCACGCCCGTGCGTCGCTTCACCTTTCACGACCTCGACGCTGCAGTTCGCCTCGAGCGCGACGAGCTCGGTGGCGGGCTTGCCGATCCGCGCGTGCACGTGAAACGGAACGTCGGCCCGGCGCGGTGTCGTGGCACGCAGCGTGCCACCTGCCCGTTCCGGTGGTTCGGCGCCCCGGAGCGGGCGCGGGTGCGTGGTGAGAGCGCTGCCGCTCGGGCTTGCGGACCGTCGAGTGACCGGCCATGGTCCCCGGATATGGCGACAGTCGAGATCACGGCCGATAACTTCCAGCAGACGATCGAGAAGGGCGGCATCGTGCTGCTCGACTTCTGGGCCGAGTGGTGTGGTCCGTGCCGCGCCTTCGCGCCGGTGTTCGAGAAGGCCTCGGAGAAGTACGGCGACGTCACGTTCGGCAAGATCGACACCGAGGCGCAGCAGGAGCTCGCTGGTGCCGCGCAGATCTCGGCGATCCCGACGCTGATGCTGTTCCGCGACGGCGTGCTCCTGTTCCGCGAGTCGGGCGCCCTGCCCGCGGCCGCGCTCGACGAGCTGGTCGCGCAGGCGCAGAAGCTCGACATGGCGAAGGTCAAGGAAGAGATCGCGAAGCACCAGGCCGAGCACCAGCACGGCCCCGGCTGCGATCACGACCACTGATCACGACCACCGGGCGAGGTACTTCTTCATCCGCAGCTTCCTCAGCGTCGAGGCGGATGACATGAAGCGCACGCTGCCGAAGATCGGGCGCACCGGCGCCCACGGCCGATCGAACGCGCCGAGCGTCCACAGGATCCCGCAGTAGCTGTTGGGATCCCGCCCGTCGAGCGCGTAGCGGTTGTTGAGCTCGATCAAGGTCGCGAGCGCGCGCCTCGGCGACGGCGACCACTCGAGCACCTTCTTGCCCCACAGCATGCGCAGGTAGTTGTGCATGCGGCCGGTGGCGACGAGCTGCCGCTGCGCCGCGTTCCACACCGGATCCGCGGTGGCGGCGGCGGCGAGCTGCGCGGGCGTGTAGTGCTCGGGGCGAGGATCCTGCGCGTGCTCGTCGAGCGTTCGCCTCGCCCACTCCGGCAGCGCGCTCCACTGATCGAAGTCGGTCCGGTGAAAGCAGAACACGTGACCGAGCTCGCGCCACGTGACCAGCTCGTCGAGGAACGCCTCGTGCGGCGCGGGGAGGCCCCACCAGCCCTCGCGCGAGCCCGTCGCCTTCGCACCGGCGACGCGCGACGGATCCCAGCACGCGGTCGCCGACAGGTGGCCGAAGTGGAGGTACGGCGAGAGCCCGCTCGCCGCCTCGTCGTCGGGGTGATTGCGCCCGTCGCCGTAGCGCGAGAGGCCGCGCTCGAGGAACGCGTCGAGCACGTCCTCCGCGGCCTCCGGGCCGCCGCGCTGGGCGGGAGCGATCGCGTGATCGATCGGCAGCTCGGCGAGCGCCGCACGATCCGCGGCGAGCAGCGCCGAGGTCGCCGCCGGCCAGCGCCGGAGGACGGCGCGCGGCAGGTCGGCATCGCGCAGCGCGCGCGGGAGGCGCGCGAACGGCCGGGCCGACGGCCGCGCCACGAGGTGCGGCGGCAACGTCTTCTGGAGGTGGCGCCGGAACGAGGCCGCGGTGGGCCAGGCGCGTGCCGACGCGCGGAGCGGGAGCAGGCCGTTGCCATCGACCTGCTCGAGCCGCACCGGCAGCTGCGCGCCCGCCGCGGCGACCATGCGCGGCAGGAAGAAGCCCGGCTGCTCGTCGGTGACCACCACGCACGCCTTCGCCGCGAGGGCCGCGAGGAGGCCCTTGCCCTCCCCGGCGACGCGCTCGACGTACGGCAGGTAGGTCACGCCCGCAGTCGCGAACGCGGCCGCGTTGTCGGCCATGCCATGCAGCACGAACGCGTGCATGCGATCGCTCGCCCACGGGTACCCGACACGCAGCGCCTCGACGACGACGAGCGGCCGCCCGAGCTCGACCGCGCGCGCGATCGCGTGATCGAGCGCGAAGCTGTGCGCCGCGCGCCGCGCCGCGATCATCCAGTACAGGACGTAGCGGCCTCGCGCCACGACCGGCGCCGCGTTGACCGCGGTCACGCGCAGCGCGCGAACATCGACGTCCATGGCCTCACGATTTGACGCCGCCGCGCGTGTTACGGTTACGCGTGCGCCGAAGCGTCGCGCTCGCCGTGCTGCTCGCCGGCTCCACCGCGCGCGCCGAGGACCCGCACGACCTGTTCGGGGTCGGCAAGAAGCCGGCGAAGCGCGCCGACTGCAGCGAGCCCGGCTCGTTCGGGTGCCCGTGGCAGGACGACGCGTTCGCGCGGCAACCGTTCGCGCTGTCGACCTGGCTCCCCGCGGCGTACCTGCGCCGGCTGCCGGTCGCCGACGCGAACCACGACGCGGTCGCGCACTACGCGCTCGGTGCCTCGCGCGACGACGCGGGCCTCAGCTTCGCGGGCGCGACCGGCCTCGAGAACCGGTGGTCGCTCGACGGCGCGCCGATCCAGTCGATCCGCACCGGCGGCGCGGAGTCGCGGATCCCGCTGACGTTCCTCGCCGGCATCACGGTGACCGCGGGCGGCTTCGCGGCGCGCGATCGCACGAGCACGGGCGGCATGATCGACGCGACGCTCGTGAAGGGTGGCGACACCCACGACGTCGATGCGACGGTGTGGGGCACGCTGTACGACGACACGCGCCGGCGTCCGTTCGCGCGGCAGCTGTTCTTCCTGCGGCGGCTCGTCGTCGATTCCGAGCCGGCGATCACGGCGTCCGTGGTGGCGCGCGGTCCGCTCGCGCGCGCCCTCGGCGGGAAGCTGTGGTACGCGGCCGGCGTCGCGCCGTCGCTGTCCCCGACGAAGTTCACGTGGACCACCGCCCGCCTGATCGACGCGGACCGGAACGGCACGCCCGACGGCCTGCCCGGTCCACCGGTGACGCAGACCGTGCTGGTCACCGACGAGACGACCCGCGACTACGTCGTACCGGCGATGCTCCGCACGGGCCTCGACCGCGGTCCGCACGCACTCGAGCTCACGCTCTATGGCCAGCGCACCCACTCGACGCGGTTCCTCGCGAACGCGACCCAGCAGGCCGGTGGGCTCGACCGCGACGACACGGTGCTCGACGGCATCGCGACGTACCGCGCGACCTACGCGCGCACTCGCCTCGTCGCGCAGGCCGCGTGGCACCGCAGCGTGCACCGCGAGCGCGCGCACGACGACGCGGCCGCGTCGCTGCCGCAGCGGCTCACCGCGTACATCCCGTCGATGGTCCCCGACGAGCCCGGCCTCGTCGAGCTGTGCCGTGGGTCGGGAGCGGCCGACACGATCGAGGCCTGCGCGGTGCCGCTCGGCTACTTCGCCTCGGGCGGCGCGGGCCCGCTGCTGGATCTCGTCGGCGATCGACCGACGGTGACCGCGGACGTAACGCACGTCGCGAGCGCGCGCCACACCGTGTTCGCCGGTGCCACGCTCGAGGACGCTCGGCTCGCCACGCGCGCGCGCTACACGGGCGGCTACCAGCTGCGCTCGCTCGGCGAGACATTCTTCAATGCCGAGCAGCGCTACTTCCACGGCGAGTGCGGCGACACGCCCGAGCTGCCGTGCAACTACGCCTCGAGCTCCGAGCTGACCTATCGCACGCGCTACGCCGCGGCGTACCTCGAGGACACGTGGGCGCCCCAGAAGGACCTGCGCGTCGACGGCGGTCTGCGCTGGGAGCTGATGTGGGTGGGGCCGCGCCTCCACTTCTCGAACCAGCTCGCGCCGCGCGGCGGCATCGCGTGGGATCCGCTCGGCGGCGGCCGCTCGCGTGCGTGGGCGAGCTACGGTCGCAGCTACGTCGCGCTGCCGGCCGGCCTGGGGCCGACGGTGATCCGGCGCGATCCCACGGTGACCGACACGACGATCACGCTCGGCCCCGGCCCCGACGACTCGGCCCGGGGGCGCAGCGTCGACCACGGACCGTCCTACTCGGTGGCCGAGGACATCTCGCCGATGACGCAGGACGAGCTGACCGCGGGGATCGAGGTCGGGCTCGCCCGGACGTTCCGGGTGACCGCGTGGGTCCAGGCGCGCTGGCTGAGGTACGGGATCGAGACCACCGGCCGCGGCTTCGATAACCCCGGCCGCGAGGCGGGCCTCCCGGCGCGCCGCGCCTCCGAGCTGGTGGCGGTCGAAGTCGCGACGGACCCCGCCGGGGCCTTCACGCTGCGCGCCGGGTACCTGGCCGGCAAGACGCTCGGCAACTACCTCGGACCGTTCGATCCCCGCACCGGCCCGATCCTGTACGACGGCCTCCAGTTCAACGGCACGGGCGACGACATCCTGACCTCCGGCAACGAGATGGGACGACTCCCGACCGACGTGGGGCACCGCCTGTACGTGGAGGCCGACCGCCGCGGCACGGTCGGGCCCGTGCAGCTGTCGGTGTCCACCCGGCTGACGCTCGCGAGCGGGCGGCCCCGCAACGTGTTCGGCGACACCGACATCGGGGTGATCGCGCTGCTCCCGCGCGGCGGTGCCGGGCGCGGGGCGATGCTGTCCCAGGCCAACGTGCGCGTG
The DNA here is from genome assembly GCA_016794545.1 of Myxococcales bacterium. Taxonomy (GTDB): domain Bacteria; phylum Myxococcota_A; class Polyangia; order Haliangiales; family Haliangiaceae; genus JABFXX01. Next base: position 6,299 of record JAEUJX010000630.1, on the reverse strand, counting down.
GCGGCCCGCTGGCAGGGGTTCGACGTCACCCTCGACGTGTTCAACGCGTTCGACCGCGGCCAGGCGACCGCGGTCGACGAGCTCTATACCGATGCCGAGACCCGGGCCATCGAGGGCGGTGGGTACGAGGATCTCCTGTGGGCGAAGACGACCACCGGCAAGGAGATCGGTCGGCGGCCCGCGTTCGGTTTCCCGACCGGGCTCCAGATTCCGGTTTCGGCGGTCCTCGGCGTCCACCGTTCCTTCTGATCAGGTTACGATTCTCTGCCTCCCGGGGAGCGAGGAGCCATGGCCGATCTGTCTCAATTCGCGGATGCCGCTGCTGCCGTCAAGCACTCTCCCCACGCCGTGAGCGCGTGGGAAGAAGTCGAGAATCTCGCCGCCGACCTCGACAAGCCCGACGAGATCGTCGCGCTGTACAACGAGACGCTCGCGAAGGATCCGGAACCGCAGGTCGCCGAGATGATCGGCGAGCGCGCCGGCGGCTTCTGCGACGAGTGGTTCGGTGATGACCCCGGCGTGCTCGAGAAGATCCTCGTGCGCGTCACGTCGCTCGCACCGTCGTCGGACACGGCGCTGCAGCGCCTCTCCGTGATCTACACCGTCGCCGAGCGCTGGAACGACGCGCTCTCGCTGTACGACCGCGCGGTCGAGGCGACGAAGGACAAGGCGCGCCGCATCCGGCTGCTGCGCGAGGGCGCGCAGCTCGCGAAGGACGTCGCGAACCAGCCCGACAAGGCGATCGCGTACTACCAGCAGCTCCTCCCGCTGACGCCCGACGACCAGCAGGTCTCGACCGGTCTCGAGCGTCTGCTCGAGCGCCACGAGCGGTGGGCCGACCTGATCGCGCTGTGGGAGTCGCGGCTCGAGAGCCAGGGCAAGAAGGAGCGCGAGCGCAGCCGCGCCCGGATCGCCTCGGTCTGGCTCGACAACCTGAAGGATCCCGCGCGCGCACTCGCGGCCGCGCGCCCGCTGCTCGCGGAGGCGGACGACGACAAGGAGTCGACGCAGCTGCTCGAGCGGATCATCGAGTCGCCGGCGGCGACCCCGGCCGTCCGCGAGGCGGCGCTCGATCTGCTGCGCGCGCACTTCGACGCGACGAACCGCTCGCGCGAGGTGATCCGCGTGCTCGAGCGCGTGATCGCACTCGATCCGTCGGCCTCGGGGCCGCTCCACGAGGAGGCGGGCAACCGGCTCGCCGAGCTCGAGGACATCCCCGCCGCGATGGATCACTTCGCGGCGCTGTTCGCCCAGTCGCCCGGCTCCGCGGCGACGGAGGAGAAGCTGCGCGCGCTCGCCGAGCGCGGGGGCCAGCACGAGCGCTACGCCGACGGCGTCGCGACCGCCGCGCGCCGCGCGGAGTCGACGCGCAAGGTCGAGCTGCTCGGAGAGGCCGCCCGCACGCGGCTCGAGCGGTTGCACGACACCGAGGCCGCGATCCGGCTGCTCGTCGAGGCCTCGGCCGTCGAGGGCGCCGCCGATCGAGAGCAGCTCTTGGTCGCGAGCCGGCTCGCCGCGCTGTACGCGCAGACCAACCGCCCCAAGGAGCGGCTCGCCGTCCTCGAGCGCCAGGCGCAGCTCGAGCCGAACGAGGCGTCGAAGAGCGCGCTGCTGTCCGAGGCCGCGAAGCTCGCCGAGTCGCTCGGTGACACCGAGCGCGCGCTCTCGCTGTGGGAGCGCCGGATCGACAGCGATCCGAGCGACCTCTCCGGTCTCGACGCGCGGATCCAGATCCTCGAGTCGCAGCAGCGCTGGGACGACCTCGTCGCCGCGCTCGAGAGCCGCGCCGCGAAGGTCACCGCGCCGATGCAGAAGCGCGCCGACCTCGTGCGCACCGCCATGGTGCACCACCACCAGCGCAAGGACCCCGCGTCCGCGATCGGTGCGTGGCAGCGCGTCGTCGCCGACCACAAGGACGACGAGGAGGGCATCACGGCGCTCGCCGATCTCCTCGCGGAGACCGGCCGGTGGGCCGAGATGGCCGACCTGCTCGAGAGCTCGTCGGGACGCTCGACCGCGCGGACCGTCGCGCGGCTCGTGCGCCTCGGCGATGCGCTGCGCGAGCACCTGGGCCAGGCGCCCCGCGCGCTCACCGCGTACCGCAACGCGATCGCGATCGACCCGGCGAGCAAGGAGGCCCGCGCCGGCCTCACGGCGCTGCTCGACGATCCGGCGACGCGGCTCGGCGCGGCCGACGCGCTCGCGCAGGCGATGCGGATCAACGGCGACCTCGGCGGCGTGCTCGATCTGTTGCCCGCGCGCCTCGCCGAGGCCAGGGACGATCGCACGAAGCTCGCGCTGCTGCGCGAGGCCGCGCAGCTACGGCTCGAGCACAAGCACGACGCCAAGGGCGCGCTCGCCGATCTCGCGCAGGCGTTCCCGCTCGCGCCGCGCGATCAGCTGATCGAGAACCAGCTGCTGTCGGTCGCGAAGTCGACCGGCGACTACCTCACGGCGGCGTTCGCGTACCGCGAGGCGATCGACGCGCTCGGCGACGACGCCCGCGAGGCCGCGCGGCTGCGGCTCGCGTATGCCGACATGGTCGGCGATCACCTGAACGATCCGCCGGGCGCCGCCGACGCGTACGCGCAGGTCGCGACCGTCGAGCCGGGCAACCGGCGCGCCGTGCACGCGTTCGCCTCGCTCGGCAGCAGCCTCGGCCGCTGGGACGACGCCGCCGCCGTGATCGTCCGCTACACCGGCGTGCGCGAGGCGTTCGACGACGAGCTCCTCGGCATCCTCGAGGTCGCGGCCGCGAAGGCCAACGCCTACGACGCGCTCGCGACGGCGCTCGGCTCCGCGCTCGAGCACAACAAGCTGCCGACCTCCGTCGGCGCCGCGTACTACTACCGCCTCGCGACGCTCCACCGCGATCACCGCCACGACAAGGCGGGCGCGACCCGGGCACTCCGCAAGGCGCTCGAGCTGGGCGGCGAGCGCGCCGCGTGGCTCGGCGAGCTGGTCGCCCTCGAGAAGGATCAGGGCTCCACGCCGCAGCTGCTCGAGGCGCTGCGCCGGCTGTCCGACGCAGACGGCCGCGATCTCGACTCGCTGGTCGGCGCCGCCGAGGTCGCGAGCAAGCTCGGCGACCGCGAGCAGGCGCTGCAGATCCTGTCCGCGGTCCTGGGCCGCGCGACCGCCGCGTGGCGGGGCACCGCGAGCGTGAAGAGCGCCCGCTCGGTCGATGCCGTGGCGCGCTGGGCGATCGACGCCCTCGTCGACCTCTACCGCACGGGCGGCCGCGCCCGCGCCGCGGTCGACACGCTGATCGAGGCGGCGCGCCTGCCGTTCGATCAGAACACGCGCCGCGACATGCGGCTGCGCGCGGCGCAGCTCGCCACCGTCGAGCTCGGCGACAACTCCGCCGCGATCGACATGTACCGCAGCGTGCTCGCGCAGACGCCGAACGACCTCGAGGTCATCGAGCGGCTCGCGCACCTGCTCGGGCTCGAGGACCGCGTGCCCGAGCTGCTCACGCTCCGTCAGATCCAGCTCGGGCTCGAGGCCGATCCCGACAAGAAGCTGATCCTCCGCCTCGAGCTCGCGAAGCTCGTCGGCATCGTCGAGGAGCGCGGCGGGCGGCTCGACGCGCTCAAGGCGAACCTCGAGGAGAAGCCCGGCCACGAGGCGTCGATCGACGCCGTCGCCGAGCTGCTGCACGGCAAGGGCCAGCACAAGGCGCTCGCCGACCTGCTCGAGGGCCAGGCCCAGCGGCTCGAGACCGCGGGTGACCTCGCGCGCGCCGCGAAGCTGTGGGCGCGCTACGCCGGCGTCGCGGAGACCGACACCAAGGAGGTCGAGCGCGCGATCAGCGGTCACCGCCGCGTCGTCGCGCTCGCGCCGACCAGCGAGTCGCTGCGCGCGCTCGCGCGCCTCAACCTCGAGCGCGGTCACGCCGGTCAGGCAGTGCCGTGGCTCGAGAGCCTGCTCGGCACCGTGCCGCCCGGCGAGCGCCTGCTCGTCGTGAGCCAGCTCGCGAAGGCGCACCTGTCGGCGAGCCAGCCGGACCGCGCGATCGCCGCGATCGAGGTCAACCTCGACGACAAGGAACAGGCGATCGAGCTCCGCACGCTGCTCGCGGACCTGTATCGCAAGGCCGAGATGTGGGAGCCGCTCGCGCGGCACCTCACGCGCTCGCTGCCGCTGATCAAGGACGACAAGCTCGTGCGCGAGTTCGCCCGCGAGGCGTCGTCGATCTACCTGACGCGGCTCGGCTCGCCGGCCAAGGCGATCCCCGCGCTCGAGACCGCGCTCTCGCTCGATCCGACCGACAAGGATCTGCGGACCGCGCTCGCGACCGGCCAGCGCGTCGCCGGCAAGCTGCCCGAGGCGCGGGCCGCGCTGACCGAGCTGATCAACGACTTCGGCCGCCGCCGCTCGCCCGAGCGCGCCGCGCTCCACGTCGAGCTCGCGCGCGTCGCGCAGGCGGAGGGCAAGCTCGACGAGGCGCTCGCCGAGATGGAGTCCGCGTCGAAGATGGACGTGTCGAACGCGGCGATCCAGAAGGAGCTCGCCGAGATGGCGCGCACCGCGGGTCAGCTCGACAAGGCGGAGCGCACCTACCGCGCGCTGCTCCTCGTCGTGCGGCGCCAGCCGCCGGGTGACGACGAGGCGGCCGTCGGGTCCTCCGAGGTGCTGTTCGAGCTGCACACGCTCGCGGCGTCTCGCGGCGAGACGGATCAGGCCAAGGAGCTGCTCGAGTCGGCGATGGAAGCGGCGATCCAGAGCGACGCCGAGGTGCGCCGCCTGCGCCGGTCGCTGCTCGCGCACGATCAGGGCGAGCTGCTGCTGAAGGTGCTGACCAAGCGCCTCGACACGAACCCCGAGCACCAGAGCCAGGCGCGGCTCCTCAGCGACATGAGCGACACGCTCGACTCGCTGGGTCGCGGTGCCGAGGCGCTCGATGCGCTGATCAAGGCGATCAACGCGGCGCCGAACAAGACCGAGCTGCACGAGCGGGCGCGCCTGCTCGCGAAGAAGCAGGGCGCGACGACGAAGTTCGTCGAGGCGGTCGAGCAGGTGGTCGACAAGCTGCGCCGCAAGGACGATCCGCCGCTGATCGCGAGCCTCCTCATGCGCGCCGGTGAAGCGCTCGAGCAGGACGCGAACGATCCCCGCGGCGCGCAGGCGCTGTATCGCCGCGTCGAGATCCTCGGCGAGCGGCTGGCCGAGGCGTTCTACGCCCAGGCGCGCGTCGCCGCGGCGCTCGGGGACACCGCCGAGCAGGCGCGCACGCTCGACAAGATGTTCGAGCTCGCCGGCACCGACGTCGAGCCGACGCCGGCGCAGGTCGACGCGCTGTATCGCCTCGCCGAGATCTTCCTCGCGAGCGAGGCGCGCCGGAAGCAGGGCTTCGACCTGCTCGAGCGCGCGTTCCAGGCCGAGCCCCGCTGGGGCCAGGCCGGCCGCCTGCTGAAGGCCGCGGCCGCGCACGACGCGAACGACGAGAAGGTGATGGCGATGTACGAGCGCGTCGCGCGCAACGGCGGCGACAACGAGCTGCTGCTCGACTTCCTCGAGCGGCGCGCCGGGCTGCCGTCCGCGACGCCGCAGCAGATCCGCGAGGCGGTCGATCTGGCCGTCGAGAGCGGTCAGGAGCAGCGCGCCGAAGCGCTGCTCGTCCGTGCGGTGGCCGCCGCGCGCGAGACCGCGGATGGCCTCGGCTCCGCGCCGTGGGCCGTGCTCGCGCTCGCGGAGCGCCGGCTCGCCGCCGGTGACCTGACGCAGGCGCGCGACCTGACGTACGAGATCGCGCCGATCGCGGAGCCGGAGCACGTCGACGGCCTCGCGATGCGGATCGCGACGCGCGCGCTGGCGCACCGCAAGGTCGACCTCGCCGCGGACGTCTACGAGTTCCTGCGCGAGCGCTCGCCGGCCGAGCGCGCCGTGTGGCAGCCGCTGCTCACGATCTATCGCGAGCTCGGCGACGGCGATCGCCTCGGCAGCGTGATCTCCTCGACGCTGCCGAACCTCGTGACGCCGGCGGAGCGCAACGCGCTCCGGCTCGAGCACGCGCGGTTCCTGATCGAGAACCTGAAGCGCTACCACGACGCGCTCGACGTCCTGCGCGACTGCCTGCAGGACGACGCCGACAACCTCGAGGCCGCGGAGCTCTACGCGTCGACGCTGCGCCACCTCGGCGACGACGACGGCATCGCGGAGTACCTGTGGACGCGGTTCGATGACGCGCAGCGGCGAGCCCACCCCGACTCGACGGTCGACGTCGCGATCCGCCTCGCCGACCAGCTCGAGAAGACCGAGAAGCCCCAAGCGATCCGCGACAATCGCGCGGCGCTGAT
>JAEUJX010000628.1 GCA_016794545.1 Myxococcales bacterium | reverse complement strand
GCGGCAGCGGCGGCCGCGGCCGCAAGATCCGCGCGGCGAAGAAGGTGGCGAAGGCCGATCCGCCGCGCCCGACGGCGAACCAGCCCGCGCCGCCTCCCGACGCCCGCGTCTCGCAGGGCGACTCGAAGATGCGCGCGATCCAGAACCAGCTGAAGAACAACAACAACACGATCGTGATCGAGGGCTACGCGGACGCGAACCGCCCCGACGCCACGCGCCGCGCGAACGACCGCGCGAACATCGTGCGCAACCAGCTCATCGATCAGGGCGTCGCTCCCGCGCGCATCAAGGTCGTGACGAAGGTCGAGCCGAACGTGCCCGAGCGCGTGCGGCTCGTCGCCCAGGCGCCGTCGCCCGAGGAGGCGAAGGCCCAGCAGGGCGCGAGGGGGATGACGGTCGACGCGCAGCCCGTCGGCGAGAGTCACTTCACGAACCCGATGCCGATGACGGTCGACAAGGGCGCGAGCGCGATGGTCTCGATGATGCGCAAGGAGACCGAAGGCGAGGTCGTCTACCTCTACGACGCGGAGAGCGAGCGCGGGAACGCGAGCTTCGCGTTCCGCGCCGTGCGGTTCAAGAACCCGACCGACTCGACGCTCGAGACCGGCCCGGTCACGGTGTACGGCAACGAGAAGTTCATCGGCGAGGGCCTGACCGAGCCGGTGCCGCCGAAGGCGTCCGCGGTCGTGCCGTACGCGCTCGACCGCCAGGTCGTCGTCGAGCGCAACGACGGCGAGGACAACAAGCTGTCGCGCCTCGTCACGCTCCAGCGCGGCGTGCTGACCGCCGAGGTGCAGCACATCCGGCGCCAGAAGCTGACGCTGACGAACCGCCTGCGCGAGCCGGCCAAGGTCTTCATCCGTCACACCGTGAACAAGGGCTGGACGCTGCTCGAGGCGCCGCCGGCGTTCGAGCGCGTGGGCGAGGCGCACCTGTTCCAGGTCGACCTGAAGCCGCTCGAGACGCGGAGCGTCGAGATCGCCGAGGCGACCCCGATGGAGCGCACGCTCGACCTCAACGCCGACGTCACGCTCGAGATGATGAAGGTGTACGTCGAGGCGCCGGAGGGACCGCCCGAGCTGAAGGATCAGCTGAAGAAGCTGCTCGCGCTCCACCGCTCGCTCGCGGACCTCTCGGAGGAGCGCGTGTCGCTGCGCCGCCGGCTCGACGACTACAAGGAGCGCATGGACGAGCTCCACGCCCAGATCGTCACGCTGCAGGCGGTGAAGACCGGCAACGATCTGATGAGCCACCTGAAGGGCAAGATGAAGGACATCTCCGACCGGGTGCAGAAGACGACGATCCAGCTCGTCGACCAGGAGGAGAAGATCATGCTGTCGCGCGTGAAGTTCCAGGACGCGCTCGCCGAGCTGTCGCTGCCGGACGTGATCGCCAGCGGCGGAAAACCGCAGCCGATCGCGAGGCCCGTCACGAAGAAGTAGCGGCCGCGGTGCTAGCCTGCGGCCATGCCGCGCTGCTCCACCGTGATCGCGCTCACCCTCGCCCCGGCCCTCGCTGCCTGCGGGGACGACGGGCCACAGGACGCGACGGTCGACATCGACAACGGCTCGTGCGGCGACCAGCTGCGGTTCACCGGCGAGCTCATGGACTGGGACACCCAGACGCGGTTCTGCGGCGTGATGGGTGCGGTGCTCGAGAACCCCGGTGGGTCGATGGACACGACCGCGCCGAACGGCCGGTTCGATCTGTGCCTGCCCGGGGCGAACAAGTTCGACAAGCTCTCCGTGTTGTTCGACACGGCGCCTTCGCAGTGCACGCAGACGCCGTCGAGCTACATGATGCCGGTCGTGGTGTACGCCGACCACGGGGTGATCAAGGGCGGCGGGTTCTACACTGCGCGCGCGATGACGATGGCGCGCCAGGCGAGCTTCTTCCAGGAGATCCAGCAGACGATGGATCCGACGCGCGGCCACGTCGTCGTCCACGTCAACGGCATGAAGCAGCCGAAGATCACGCTCGCCGCGGATCACGGACCGCCGCAGGTGACCACGGCGACGGGCTGGGCGCCCGGCGACGCGGGGGCCAACGTGTTCTTCCCCAACGTCGCCGTCGGCAACGTGAAGCTGCAAATTGCCGGGGGTGGGACCGGTGAGACAGAGATTCCCGTGGTCGCGGGGACGATCACGAACGTCGCGGTGATCCCGAAGCCCTGACCTGCTAAGGTGCCGCCGTGCGGAGGCTGTACGTCCTGCTCGCGCTCGTGCTCGCGGCCGGCTGTCATCGCGTGAGCGCCAACCAGCGTGGCACGCTCGCGCGGCCCGACATGGAGCTCGGCGCGGCGCCGGAGCTGCTGAGCGGCGAGGAGCACGCGCGCGGGTATCGCGAGGGCGCCACGGGCGGTGGGACCAGCAAGGCCGGCGGCTGCGGATGTAACTGATGGTGGCCGCGCACCCGACGCTGCGCGCGGCGATCGCGGTCGCGGTCGTGGTCGCCGGCTGCGCCGCCGAGCCGACCCAGGAGCTCGCGATCCCGTCGGCCGATCCGACCGTGTTCAGAGACCGGGTCTACCCGATCCTGCTCCGCGACTGCGGGTTCACGACCTGCCACGGCGATCCGAAGCGGTTCTTCGCCGTGTTCGGCCCGGGGCGCGTGCGCCTCGAGCCCGACACGACCGACATCTACGATCCGGCCACGCCGTACGAGATCGCGCTCTCCTACACGCGCGCGCGCTCGATGCTGTTCGGCCCGGGCGGGCCACAGACCTCGCTGCTCGTGCGCAAGCCGGTCCCGCTCGCGGAGGGCGGGGCAGGGCACGAGGGCGACGACGTGTGGGGCGCGCCGGTCTACCTCAGCACCGCGGACGCGCGGTACGTGACGCTCTATCGCTGGGCGACGACGCAAGGAGTGCGGTGAGGCGCGCAGTCGTTGCACTCGCGATCTCCGTGCCGGCGACCGCTCGGGCGTTCACCGATCCGCAGCTGTTCACGCTGGGCGTCGACAAGGGCGGGGCCGATCACCGCTACTTCACCGGCTCGCGCGCGGACAAGTTCGCCTGCAGCGTGTGCCACGAGGGCGGCGCGCCGCTCGAGCTTCACGTCACCGGCGTGCCCGAGGGCATCCCCGCGGAGGGCGCGCGCTACGAGATCCGGGTCAGCTGGGATCGCCCCGAGACGCCGGTCGCCGTGCAGCTCGAGCTGACGAAGCGGGCGGGCGGGCACCCCTCGGTCACGATCCCGGATCCGCTGCCCGCCGAGGCGCGCTGCGACCAGGCCGCGACCGGCGAGCCCGCCGAGTACGTGCTCGACGAGGGGCCGCGCCGGATCGTCGGCGTGAAGGACTGCAACGCGAGCGCACTCGTGCTCTCGTTCATCGGCACCGGGCAGCCGATCGATCTCGCGATCGCCGGCGTCCGCAGCGATGCCTCCGGGACCGTGGCGGGCGACGGCACGTTCGAGCTCCGCACCGCGATCGGCGAGACGCTCGTCGCGAGCGGCGGCGGCTGTGACGCCGGGGGCGGCAGCGCGGGGGCGCTCGCCGGCCTCGCCGCGCTCGTGGTCACGGCATCGCGACGCCGACGAGCGCGGTGAGCTCGACCGCCCACACGTGGTCGAGGCCGACGTACGCGAGGTAGTCCGCGCGCGAGAGCGTCGAGCGCAGACCCCACGTCAGCACCTTGTCGCCGTCGTCGCTCTCGAGCGTGCGCAGGTACTGCGCGCCGAGCTCGTTGGTGACGAGCGCGCTCAGCTTGCGGTCGCGCGTGACGTAGCCGGAGCTGTCCATCAGGTCGAAGTAGCGCGGGCGGTAGAACGACGCCTCGCTCTGCGTGGTGTAGCGGTACCGGAGCGACAGCATCGACGACTCGCCGAGGCGCAGCGCGAGGTCGGGCTGTACCGCGTGCGAGAGCACGTGCCAGTCGTCGAAGTAGAACCGGTACTCGAGCCCGAGCGACATCCGGCGGCCCAGCGCACGGCGCCCGCGCAGCGTGGCCGCGTTGCGGACGCGCGTGTCGGGCACCTGCTCCGGGATGCAGTACGGCGCGCTCGACGCGCACGTGCCGAGGTCGCCGATCGCGACGAACCGGTACGGGCTGGCCTGATACCCGTCGATGAGGGTGGTCTGCCAGCCGACCTCGACGATCGTCTTCGGATCGAGGAGCTGCGCGACCGAGGCGCGCGCGCCCACCGTGCGCACGGGCAGACCGAACGACGGATCGCCGGACCGGCCCACGGTGTCATCACTCGCGAGCAGGTCGACGGCGACGGTCGTGTTCTTCCCGGCGAGCTCGGCCTTTCCTCCGAGCGTGAGGCCGTGGGAACGATAGTCGGGCTCGTGGGAGTACCGGTAATTTGCCGTGACGTTGACGATGCCGCGCGTGTAGCCGGCGGTCGCGTCGACCTCGTCGCGCCGCTCGGTGATCGCCTTGGTGGCGGCGGTCACGACGTCGACGGACGCGCCGGTCCACGCGTCGACGGTGTACGTCCCCGCGAGCGTCGCGCCGTCCATCGCGCCCGCGACCCGCACCGTCGGCGACAGGATCGTCGTCGCATCGGTGTCCGACCGGAGGTAGACCGTGGACGAAGCATCTGTCACCCTCGGAGCGTGACCGGCGCAGCCGATCAGCACGAGCGCGAGCAGGCGGTACGACATCGCTGCGGCATGATGACGTGCCTGATGCTCGTGTCAATCGCGGCGTCCGGGTGCTTCGCACCGACGACGGGGACCGACGAGGGTGGCCCGGGCGCGCAGCCGCCCGGCGGGCTGTTCGGCGCCGACGGTGGCGTCAACGTCGGATGTTCGAACCCCGACAGCTCGCCGCTGTCGACCCTCCGGATCCGGGTTCGCACCACGCCGTTCGGCGGGCGCTATGCGCCGAAGAACATCGGTGCGATCTGGATCGAGACGTCGGCCGGCGCGTTCGTGAAGACGGTCGAACGGTGGGGCAAGACGCGTGCGCGGTACCTCACGCGGTTCAACGCGTCGTCGGGCGGCAACGTGGTCGACGCGATCACGAGCGCGACGCTCGGCGCGCACACCACCCACGACCGGACCTGGAACCTCGCCGACAAGACCGCGTGCGAGATCCCCGCCGGTGACTACAAGGTCGTGATGGAGCACACCGACCGCGACGGCCCGGGCACGTCGATCGAGCTCCCGTGGACAAAGGGCACGGCGCCGCTGACCCTGACGCCCGCGGAGAACACCTACTTCCACGACCTGTTGCTCGAGCTCCGGTGAGCGGACACGCCGTCGAGCCCGAGCCGCGCTGTCAGGTGTGCGGGAAGACCTACGGCGGCGGCGAGGCGTTCTGCTCGCTCGACGGCGGGCCCGTGCTCTCGCCGCTCGAGGATCAGACGATCGACGGCCGCTACCGCATCGTGCGCCAGCTCGGCAAGGGCGGCATGGGGGTGGTCTACGAGGCCGAGCACGTCGCGCTCGGCAAGCCGGTCGCGATCAAGTTCCTGTCGGCCGCGCTG
>JAEUJX010000580.1 GCA_016794545.1 Myxococcales bacterium | reverse complement strand
GTGGGCAGCGCCAATGTCGAGATCGGCGGGATGGCGGGCGTGCACGTGTTCAGCGAGGACAGCGAGCTCGGCGTGGATGACCTTCCGGAGTCACACAGCCCGAGCAACTCGGTGTTGCTCGGGTTGCGTGTCGGGACGTTCTTTGGCCACGTGGTCGGCGTCGAGGGCGAGGTCGGGTTGATCCCGACGTCTTCGCGGGAGCTCGGCTACTCCGTCACCGGCCTGACGTATCGCGCCCATCTGGTCGCGCAGTTTCGCGCCGCCGACCCCGATGCCCGACTGATCCCGTTCGTCGTAGCCGGCGGCGGTGCGCTCGGGGTGATCGCCTCGAGCCCGCAGGTGGAGACCGATCCGCGACAGATCACGAAGGACACCGACGCGATGCTGTACGGCGGCGTCGGACTCAAGTACCGCGGCGGCACGTCGTGGGGCGTGCGCGGTGATGCCCGGCTCATCTCCCTGCCCAGCACCGACAACCCGCAGCGCAGCCCGACCGAGAGCAAGTCGACCCTCGACGTCGAGCTCATGGTCTCGGGCTACCTCGAGCTGGGCCGCGCGCGGCACCGGCCACCACTACCGCCGAAGCCGGTCGACGACGATCCTGACAAGGACGGTGTCCGTGGCGCTGCCGACAAGTGCCCCGAACCCGAGGACGTCGACGGCTTCGAGGACGATGATGGTTGCCCGGATCCCGACAACGATGGCGACAAGGTGGCGGATGCTGTCGACAAGTGCCCGGAGCGGGAGGACATCGACGGTTTCGAGGACGGCGATGGCTGTCCCGACCCAGACAATGACCACGATCAGATCGCCGACGCCTCCGACCGCTGCCCACTCGTGGCCGAGAACGTCAACAGCTACGAGGACGAAGACGGCTGCCCCGACACCATCCCGCGGCCCACGCTCGATCAGATCCTGAAGACCTTCACCGATCGGATCCTGTTCGAGTACGACAAGGCCGTGCTCACGCCGGAGAGCAACCGCGTGATCGGCGAGGTCGCCAACCTGCTCAAGGCCACACCCGAGATCGAGCTGCTGTCGATCGAGGGACACTCGTCGCGCGACGGCGAGGCGCGCCGCAACGAGAAGCTCTCGCAGGAGCGCGCGCAGGCGACGGCGGACGCGTTGATCGCGAGCGGCGTGGAGGCACGCCGGCTCCAGGTGCTGCACTTCGGGGCCAAGAAGCCTGTGGCGGCCGAGACCAAGGAGGCACAGCGCAGGCTGAGCCGGCGCGTCGAGTTCAAGGTCGTCAAGTTCAACGCTTCCGCGCCAGCCGCCCCCTCGACGCGATAGCGCGCTTGGCGCGATCGCATCGCGGTTCGGCCGACGTGAGCCTGATCGCGCTCGCGCCGCAGGCGATTCGAGAAGCGTGTCTCGAGACTCATCCCGATGCCGGCGAGCGCGCCATGTCGCGCATTTGACTTGACGGGCGATGCGCGGATTCGAATAGTCTGCCGATGCAGTTCGGCTGGTTGGCGGCGATGTTGGTGGTCGGTTGCGGCGAGTCGCCGATGACGGCACACGACGCGGATGTCGTGCCGGATATCGTCGCGGATGTCGCGGCGCCGGATGCGCCATCGGACGCGCCCCCCGACACAGCGCCCGATGCACCGCTGCCATCACTGTCTCCGACGTGTGCGACCGCTCCCGCTGTTCTCATCGATGTCGCGCCGCACCGAGTCGGCAATATCGCGCGCGCCGGGGACATGCTGTACGTGGGCTCGTACCTGCTCGACATCTCCGGCATGGTGACCGACGCGCGGATCACGCCGATCGACCTGACGACGAGACAATCCGGCGCGACGTTGTCCACCGTGGGCTCGCCCTGGCTTCAACCGGCGAATGGCACCGTCTACGGGGTCGATAACGCCGCCGGGACCATCTGGCGTTTTGCACCGAACACCGCTCCCGTTGCGCTTGTCACAGGCCGCAGCCAGCCACGCGCCGCGACGGCCGACACCACGCACGTGTACTGGGCGGAGGGTTCGGGCACCGTCTATCGTCGGCTGCTCGCGGGCGGAACGGTCGAGACGATCACGACGTGCAGTGACGCGCGTTACCTCATCATCGACGGCAACGACCTGTACTGCGCACCGATCGCGCCGAGCGTGTATCGCGCGCCGAAGGCGGGCGGCTCTGCCGTCTCGATCGGGAATGTCACGTATCCGATCGGCTCGATGCTCAAGGACGGCACGGATCTGTACGTGACCAACCTTTCCCCGAATGCCGAGCTCTACAGGATCCCCATCCCAGGAGGCCCGGCAGCTCTCGTCAAGCAGATCAGCGGACCGACGCGCTTCGGCGGCCTCGCGGCGACGGCGGACTTCTTCTACGTGACCGACAGCGGCGCGGGCATCCGGCGTGTCGACAGGGTCACGACCGCAACGGATGTGATCTACGCGAGCCCGTCCACGCTGCAGGATCCGGTGATCTGGAACAACCAGCTCTACTTCGCCAAGCAAGACTCGCTCGTTCTGCATTGCGTGAACTGACGCCCGTCGCGCGAATCCCCTCGTGACGTACGAAGTCACTGCGAAACACCAAGCGCCGTACCGGGACGCCTCTTCGCAATCCAACCGTGCGCCCATGCCGCGGTATTGTCGGGGCACGATGAGCTCACAGGCAATCGAGCACGTGGTCGAGATCGGGCCGTTGCCCGCGACGATCGACGAGTACCTGGTGATGCGCGACCGCGTGGCCCGCACACCCGAGGGTGGCGCGGCCGCGTTCGCGATCGCGCTGGTGTGCTACGCGCGGGATCCGGCGCACGGCCTGCCGTACGTGACGGTGGCGAT
>JAEUJX010000577.1 GCA_016794545.1 Myxococcales bacterium | reverse complement strand
TGGCGACGCCGGTGGTCACGGTGCGGTTCGGCTGGGGCGACGCGAAGGCGCGCGTGACCATCGACAACAAGGACGTGCGGCGCGACGCGCCGGTCGCGCTCGTGCCTCCGCCGAAGCAGGACTTCGAGGAGCTCGTCGAGTACGACCGGAGCGCGAGCTACGTGGCGAGCAAGATCGTCGTGCCGAGCAACAGCCACACCGACAGGAGCATCGCCAAGGTCAAGCTCTCGCTCGACCTCCGGCACACGTACAAGTCCGACCTGCGCGTCGAGCTGCTGACGCCGCAGAACCAGCGCGTCGAGGTGTTCGGCGGCGGCGGGGGCGGTGCGAACGACCTCCGCGGCACGTTCCCCCTCGACCTGCCCGAGGGCACCACCGGGGCGGGCATGTGGCGCCTCCTGGTCTCCGATCACGCGGGCCTCGACACCGGCTCGCTCGACCGCTGGTCGATCGATTTCGGTGCGGGCAAGGACCGCACGATCGCGGCCGCGGCCGACACGCCGATGTTCGTGCCCGATGCACCGGCGAACGCGTCGGAGGCCGGCGTCGCGACGATCGCCATCGATCCGCCGCCGATCGCGATGCTCGCCGGGCGGCTCGGCAAGGTCGTCGCCTCGAAGGCGCACGCGTTCTCGCGGCTCGAGCTCGACCTCGCGCCGCAGCTCGTGCCCACGCCGAAGCGCGCGCAGGTGGTGTTCGTCGTCGACACCTCGTACTCGATGCTCGAGGCCGGGCTCGACGCGCAGCTCGCCCTGGTCCTGGCCTACGCGACGCACGTGCCCGACGCCGAGATCGAGCTCGTGACGTTCCGCCGCACCGCCGAGCGGGTGTTCGGGCGGTTCGTCCCGGTGCGCGAGCTGGAGCGCTCGATCGCCTCGGCGAGGAAGGCGGGCCGGTTCGCGCTCGGCAACGGCTCGAACCTGGACCTCGGGGCGCGGCTCGCCGCGCAGGCGCTCGCGACCCGCACGGGGCCGCGGCGCGTCGTGCTCGCCACCGACGAGCTGTTCCGGGACGCGCTGACGAGCGTGGTCGCGCTCGGCGCCCTCTCCTCCCTGTCGCCCGACACCGTCGTGCACGTGGTGGTGCCGAAGCTCGACGGCGACGATCGCCCGACGCTCTCGCGCCGCGACGACGCGGCGTTCGCGCAGCTCGCGACCACGCACCACGGCATCTACGCCGACCTCGGGGGATTCCCCGCGAGCACCGTCAAGGACCTCGCGCCGACCGTCCTCGAGCTCGTGCGCCCGACGCGCATCGAGCGCGCCGCGATCACCGGGTTCGAGCTCGAGCAGCCGTTCCTGCGCGAGGGCGACGGTCTGCGCCTCATGCTCGACAACGAGGGCAAGCCCGCCCCCGACACGGTCACGCTCACGGGCACCCTGTGGTCCGATCCGGTCGAGAAGGTGTTCCGCGTGTCGGCGCCGTTCTCGGTGCAGACCGCCGCCTTCGTGTTCGGCGGCGACCTGCACCAGTCGCTCTCGGAGGCCGAGCAGATGACCGTCGCGATGATGGGCCGCGCCGTCTCGCCGGTGACGTCGTACGTCGCGGCCGAGCCGGGCACGCGGCCGTCGCCGATCGGCCTCGATCGCGGGTTCGGCACGATCGGTATGGGCCGCTACGGCACGATCGGCCACGGGTCCGGCTCCGGTGCCGGCTTCGGCCTCCCGCCGATCGACTGGCAGCGCCTGATCGACAGCGCGTCGTGCGTCGCCTCGGAGAGGCCGTCCGCGCCGTGGACGATCACGCTCGAGCTCGAGACCACGCTCGCCGAGGTCGTCGACGTGCGCGCGCAGACGCCGGGCCGCCTCGCGACCTGCCTCGCGGAGAACGCGTGGAAGCTGAAGCTCGACGCGGCTCGGTTCGACGACCAGCACCACACGTACACGATCGAGCTCTCGGGCATGCCCGTGCCCTGAGACGCTCGACATCGGCCGGCACCGCACCGCGAAATCCGGATCGGTCGGACCGCGACCGTGCTAAGCGATCGCCGTGCGGAGCGTCGCGTTGGCCTGGGTGCTTGCCGGTGGGGTCACCGCCGCGTGCAGCACGCCGCCCGCGGACGGCGGCGAGGTCGACGGCGGCGTCGACGCGCCTCCCGGCGCCGCGCTCGGCTCCGTCCAGTATCCGACGGGCCGCACCCAGTCGCCGCTGACGCCCGACCTCGTCGAGCACCTGCGCGCGCTGCACGCGAAGGCGACCGGCAGCGCGGCGGTGTTCGCGAAGGTCGGCGACTCGCACACCGTGTCCACCGGCTACCTCCAGTGCTTCGCGGGGACCTCCGTGGATCTCGGCGGGCGCGACCTCGGAGCGACGGTCGCGCACTTCGCCGCCGGGGATGCCGCCGGCACCACGCCGTACCAGCGCACGTCGATCGCGGCGAAGGTAGGGTGGTCGGCGTTCGCGGTGCTCGCCGGATCGCCATCGCCGCTCGCGCAGGAGGTGGCGGCGATCCAGCCCGCGTTCGCGACGGTCATGTTCGGGACGAACGACATCGGCTTCGGCCGGATCGATCGCTACGGGCAGAACCTCGCGGCGATCGCGGACGCCCTGCTCGCGCAGGGCATCATCCCGGTGTTCTCGACGATCCCCCCGCGCGACGACGATGCGGGGGCGGACGCCGAGGTGCCGCGCTACAACGCGGTCGCGCGCGGGATCGCGCAGACGCGCGGCGTGCCGCTCGTCGATCTGCACCGCGAGCTCCTGCCGCTCGCGGACCACGGGCTCGCCGGCGACGGGGTTCACCTGCAGACCGCGAGCGGCGGCGCCTGCAAGCTGACCACGGCGGGACTCACCGAGGGCAACAACGTCCGGAACCTCGCCACGCTCGAGGCGCTCGATCGCGTGCGGCGCACCGTGCTCGCCGGCGAGGCGGCGCCGGACGCCGATGCGCCGCGGCTCGCGGGACGCGGCGCGGCCGATGATCCGTTCGTGATCGGCGCGCTGCCGTTCGCGGACCGGCGCGACACACGCACGGACGGCGCGGATGCGATCGCGATGTACGGGTGCGCGACGCAGGACGAGCGCGGGAACGAGCTCTACTACAAGCTCGAGCTGACGGCGCCGGCGATGATCCACGCCTACGTGATCGACGCCGATGCCGATGTCGACGTCCACCTGCTCGCGGGCACCCCGACGGCCGATGCGTGCCTCGCGCGAGGCGACACCACCGTCGAGCGCCAGCTCGCTCCCGGGACCTACTACCTGGTCGCGGACACGTACGCCGGAAACGCCGGCGATTACACGATCGTCGTCGTCGCCGACTAGGGTATGGTCGGCCCGGTGGCACGCGAGATCGAGCTCTTCTTCGACATCGGGTCGTCGTACAGCTATCTCGCAGCGACGCAGATGGCCGGCCTGACCGCCCGCACCGGTGTCCCGGTGCGGTGGCGGCCGTTCCTGCTCGGCGCGGTGTTCAAGGCGACGACGAATGACACGCCGGCCCGCGTCCCCGCGAAGGCGCGCTACCTGCTCGCCGACATGGCGCGGTGGTCGGCCCACTACGGCGTTCCGTTCAAGCTGCCGTCGCGGTTCCCGGTGCTGACGCTGCGCGCCCAGCGCGCGCTGACCGCGGCGCCCGAGGCGGCCATCCCCGCGATGGCGCTGTCACTGTTCCGGGCGTACTGGGCGGAGGACCAGGATCCCACGACCGATGCCGCGATCACCGCCGCGGCGCGTGTCGCCGGCGCCGACGCCGAAACGATCCTCGGCGCGATCGAGCACCAGAGCACCAAGGACCGACTTCGCGCGACGACGGACGAGGCGGTCGCGCGCGGGGCGTTCGGCGCGCCGAGCATGTTCGTCGGCGAGGCGCTGTTCTGGGGCAACGACCGCATCCCGCTCCTCGAGGCCCACCTCGCAGCACCGTGAGCGAGGAACCGGAGACCCTACCGGCCGATCAGCGCCCGATGAAGCGGCCGCTGCCGGCGCTGTCGCGCGGCGAGACCGTCGGGCGCTACGTGATCCTCGACCGCCTCGGGCTCGGCGGCATGGGCGTCGTCTATCGCGCGTTCGATCCGGACCTCGATCGCCGCATCGCGCTGAAGCTCGTGCGCTCGGTCAGCAAGGACACCACCGCGCGGCTGCTCCGCGAGGGTCAGGCGCTCGCGAAGGTCTCGCACCCGAACATCGTCCAGGTGTTCGACGTCGGCGAGTTCGGCGAGACGGTGTTCATCGCGATGGAGCTCGTCGAGGGCAAGAACCTCCACGAGTGGGTGAAGGAGACGCAGCCCGACTGGCGGACGCTCGTCGGCTACCTCGTCGATGCGGGGCGCGGGCTCGCGGCGGCACATGCGGCCGGGCTCGTCCACCGCGACTTCAAGCCGCACAACGTGATCGTCGGGACCGACGGGCGCGTGCGCGTCCTCGACTTCGGCGTCGCGCGCAAGGCGATCTGGACCGGCGAGGAGGGCGCCGACGACGAGGGCGAGGACTCGGGACGCTCGGGGCCACT
>JAEUJX010000548.1 GCA_016794545.1 Myxococcales bacterium | reverse complement strand
GTTCGACGCGGGCATCTCGCCGCGCTCGTTCGGCGCGGTCGACACGATTCTGCTCTCGCACGGCCATGCCGATCACATCGGCGCACTCCCGGCGCTGCTCGGCATCCGCGCGCTCCACGGCAAGACCAGGCCGCCGCGGGTGGTGATGCCGCGCGAGATCGTGGGCGACCTCCAGGCGGCGCTCGCGGCGCTGTCCAGGCTCCAGCGCTGGCCGCTCGAGGTGGAGGCCCTGCCGATGTCGCCCGGCGACGAGCTCGCGCTGCGCGGCGACCTCCACCTCCGGGCGGTGCGGACGTTCCACCCCGTGCCGTCGCTCGGGTACCTCCTCGTGCGCAAGGTCGCCAAGCTCCTGCCCGAGCTCCACGGGCTCGCCGGCCCCCAGATCGCCGCGCGGAAGCGCGCGGGCGAGGAGATCACCGAGATCGAGGACCGGCTCGAGCTCGCCTACGCGACCGACACGCTGGTCTCGGTGCTCGATCACTCGCCGGAGCTGCTGCGCGCGCGCGTGCTCGTCATCGAGTGCACCTTCCTCGACGACCGGAAGTCGCTCGAGGCGGCGCGCGCGGGCTGCCACATCCACCTCGACGAGCTCATCGAGCGTGCGGACCGCTTCGAGAACGAGCACGTCGTGCTCATGCACTGCTCGCAGCTCTACCGGACCGACGAGGTCGCGCAGATCCTCGATCGCCGCGTTCCGCCCGCCCTGCGCCGGCGGCTCGTCCCGTTCGTCCCCGACGACGGCCACTGGCCCGGATAGCGATGGACGATCAGCTCGACCTCCACACCTTCCTGCCGCGCGAGTGCGCGGACGTGGTCGACGAGTACGTCCGCGCGGCCGCCGAGGAGGGACTGACGCGGGTCCGCATCATCCACGGCAAGGGCACGGGCACGCTCCGCCGCGTGGTTCACTCGGTGCTCGAGAAGCACCCGAACGTGGCGTCGTTCGCGCTCGGCGACGAGCGCAGCGGCAGCTGGGGCGCGACGCTCGTCGAGCTCGTGAAGACCGACTAACGTGTCGACGATACTCGGCTAATCGTCGGAAAGGCGCGAGGCGGTTCGCGCGGGGCTCGCGCGGATTGCCCAACTGTTGAGCAATCCGCTTTCGCGCGGAGTCACCGAGGCACGAGGAACGAGCCATGGTTCTCGTGGTTTGAGCACGCGCGATCTCGGTTCCGGGCGTGGCGGGCTTATTGCTCGTCGCTCCCCGCGATGAAACGCCTCCTGGGGATCGTGGTCGCCGCCTTGGTGCTGTTCGCCGCCGCCCCCGCCGATGCCGGGAACCTCGCCATTCACATGCAGGGGCGAGGCTGGAAGGGCTGGGACTCGATGCGCTCGGTCGGCGCCCCCGGCTGGACCAACGTCTACTTCAACTACGACGGCAACTCGTCGCTGACGAACACCACCACGACCTCCGAGATCAACAACTACCTGAAGACCAACTGCAACACGACGGCGAACAGCTGCGTGGTGCTGTGCTACTCGGCCGGCTGCCTCCGCGTCATCAAGGCGGTCGGTGATCTTCGCGCCCAGGGGTGGTCGCTCGCCGGCCTGCTCTGGATCGAGGCCGCGGCGTCGGCGGCGGGCGGCACCGGGATGGCCGAGCTGTCGACCGCGAGCTGGACGAAGGTCATCGCGAAGGTCATCGGCCAGCAGGAGAAGATCGACTTCTCGCTCACGCCGTCGGCCGCGCGCGCGGTGCCGCGCTCGAACCTCGGCCGGACCATGTATCACGTGTCCGGTAAGAACGACATCTGCAAGGGTCTCTGGCTCTTCAAGATCTGCGGCAACAGCTACGTCGGATACAACGGGAAGGGCGACGGCGTGGTGCCGTGGCACAGCTCGTTCGGCTGCAACGCCGCGGGCAACGGCACCGACTGCAACTGCACGAAGTACCCGTATCACGCGTCGGAGACGCGCGTGTCCGGCGTGTCGTGCACCGGGCAGAACTTCGATCACTTCGGCATGGCGAACTCCGGCTGCCAGATCACGCGTGCGGCGCTCGCCGGCACCGGCTCGGCGCCGATCGTGTCGTGGAGCGATGCCACGTCGAACCCCGCGTGCTCGACGAGCACGACCAGCTGCGACGACAAGTTCACCAGCACCGGCCAGAACTACAGCAAGAAGGTCGACCTGACGTCGATCGCGACGTCGGTCGCGGCGCAGTCGTCCAACACGACGCTCTACACGGACAGTCGCTACATCTCCGGCCCGGCGCGGTACGGCGACGACACCGCCGAGGGCGCCGGCTGGCGCTTCAGCTGCGGCGGCAAGTGCGGTGGCTCGAACCGCACGGGCGGCACGCTGCGCTGTTACTGTGATGCGTCATGCGTGGCCAACGGCGACTGCTGCAGCGACTACTCGGCGTCCGTGTGCACGGGCCGCGGCCTGAACAGCACCGAGTGCACAGCGAACACGGCGCGCTGTGATGTCTTCAACTCGCAACAGTAGCCTCGCGATCGGCGCGGCGCTGGCGCTCGCCGCGCTCGCGATCGTGCTGCTGCTCCGGGGCGGCCGCGAGGATGCGCAGGTGCCTCCGCGTGCGCCCAAGGCCGTCGAGACGTACGCGCCGGCGGCGCCGAGCGAGAAGCCAGCCGTGGCACGGGCGAAGGGTCTCGTCGAGGGCGGCGAGCCGAACGTCGAATTGCTCGAGAAGTCCCTCGCCGACTACAAGGCCGTCAGCGTGTATCCGCACTGGTCCCGGCCGCACTCCGACGAGTCCGTCGAGAAGCTCGACTGGAACCGCACCGTGGTCGCCGACAACCCGATGGACGACCGCGACGGCATCAAGACGATCTATCACTTCGGCGCGAACCGCTGGAACGTGCCGCACGGCGAGCCGTTCGTGTCGTGGATCGAGGTGCTGACCGTCGGCCCCGACGCGAAGCGCCTGCCCGTGGTGATCAAGGACGCCCAGCTGATGGGCCTCTCGTCCGGCCGTGCCGCGGGGCTCACCTATCGCGATGATGGCAAGGACGGCGACGAGGTCGCGGGGGACCTCCGGTACACCAACCGGGTGGTGCCGTCGGAGATCACGGCGCTCGGGAAGAAGGCGCAGCAGGTGCACATCGAGGCGACCATCGAGGCCGGCGGTGTCGCGCGGCCGGTCACGCGAGACTTCGCGTACGCGCCGCGCAAGGCGGCCGAGATCACCGGCGCGCGCGAGGAGCTGCGCGGCGGCCACCTGGTCGTGACACTCGAGGTCGACGTGGTCGAGCAGGGGCTCTACACGTTCGACGCGAACGTGTTCGCGCAGGACGGCACGCCCTTGGTGTATGGCGAGAAGAGCTACACGCTCGAGCCGGGGAAGCGCACCGCGGAGCTCGTGATGTTCGGCCGCGCGTTCGTCGAGAAGGGCAAGGACGGCCCGTACGTCGTGAAGGACATGCGCGGCATGCGGCGGTTCGTCGACACCGACGAGCAGAACTTCTACTTCGTCTACGGCAAGACGCTCACCACGCGTGGGTATGCACACACCGAGCTCTCCGCCGCGGAGTGGGACGAGCCCGAGCGGCGCGACACGATCGCGAACTTCGAGCGGCTGATCCGCGAGACCCGCGATGGCTACAACGGCCTGCCCGGCGACGAGCCGCCCGACCCGAGTGGCCCGCCGGTCGCGCCCGGCGCCGAGCCGACGCTGCCGGCGGGCGGCGGCCCGACGAAGCCACAGCGCTGACTGCACCGGCGAAGCCGGTGCGCAGCTCACCGCCCGATCGTCGCGAGCAGCAGCACGACGAGCTCGCCGAGCGCCGCCGCGACCGCGACGATCGCCGGGGACAGACCACCGTCGCGGCGCTGACTCGCGAGACCGACCGCGAACACGCCGACCGCGACGAGCGCCATCGCGACCACGCCGAGCTTCCCCATCGCGACGACCGATAGCGCGAGCACGCCGCCGCTGATCGCGGCGATCAGCCACGCCGGTGCCGGCGTCGCCACGAGCGAGCGCTGCGTCTCGTCGACCGCGACCGGATCGCCGATCGCCTGGAGGAACACCGCGGCCCAGCGGCCGATCACGGCGGTGATGAGGAACAGCCAGAGCCACTGCTCCGGCGGTACGACCAGGACGGCCCCGACCCGGAGCAGCGTCACGAACACGAGCACCAGCGTCGCGGCGACGCCGGGCGATCGCGCGTGGCCGGTCCACCGGTCGATGCTGTCGACGAGCCCGCGCTCGACCAGCGCGGCCGAGGCGAGCGTGAGCATCCCGAGGCCGGCGATGCCGGCGAGCGGCGACGGGATGCCGGCCGCGCCGAACAGCCAGGCGAACGCCCACGCGACGAGGCCGCACGGAACGCCGAGCGCGACGATCCAGCCGGCGCTGCGTGCCTCGTCACCGACCTCGGTGGGCCAGCGCCACGGCGTCGAGTGCGTCAGCGCGAGTGCGCCGCCGTACAGCGGGCCGAGACGGCGCTGCCAGTCCTCGCGCGTCGACACGCGCCGAGTATAGCGCTCAGGACTCGGTCCCGGCGCGCGGGCGATGGATGATCTCGTCGTCGTCGGTCAGCGCCGCGGCGGCGAGGGCGTCCTCGAGGTCGTCGAACCGCTCGAACCGGGTGACGCGGCCGGCGCGCACCGTGAACTTCGACGCGATGATCCGCTCGCTCGCGCCCATCGACTGGGGCTGGAACCAGCGCCCGACCTGCTCGACCACGACGACGCCCTCGTTGCCGCAGAACCACCGCAGCGGGACGGCGGTGAAGCCCGCGCGCGCGAGCCACTGGCGGAGCACGTCGTGGCCGCGGCCACCCCCGCGCGGACCGATGATCTCGACGTCGTGCGCGGTCAGCGCGACCAGCTGCTCGAGGTCGTGCTCGTTCACGGCGAGTTGCCAGCTCTCGACGACAGCGAGGGCGGGAAGCGGCATGCGGCGCACCCTAGTCGATCCGCGGCGCGACTCCACTGCCAGCCACCGATCACGTGCTGTCAGCTCCTACTGACCGCGCGTCAGCAAAGATAGTTCGGCACCGCACGGAACCCGCGGATGTGTCGGGACCATGACGGATGACGGCTAACGGCATTCACTGATAGGGTCTCGGCGATGTCGGGAAGCCCCAAGGCCAGCTATGACCTCGTGCTCCTCCCCGGCGACGGTATCGGCGCGGAGGTGATGGCCGAGGCGCGGGCGCTGATCGACGTCGTCGCGACGGGCACGGGGGTGTCGTTCCGCACGGACGAGATTCCGTGCGGCGGCAAGTTCTTCCTCGAGCACGGCACGCGTGACTGGCCGGAGGGCGCCGAGGAGCGGTGCGCCGCCGCTGACGCCGTCCTGCTCGGCGCGGTCGGCTGGAACGGCGCCGACGGTGCGCCGGTCAACATGCCCGACGGCAAGGGCGGCTGGAAGATGGCCGGCTGGTCGCCGGTCATCGGCAACCGGGTCAAGCTCGACCTCTACGCGAACATCCGCCCCGTGCGCTGCCTCCCCGGCACGAAGCACGGGCTGTCCGGACGGTTCCGCGAGGTGTGGTCGCCCGAGACCGTCGACATGGTCATCATCCGCGAGAACACGGAAGGGCTGTACTCGGGGATCGGCGAGCGCAGCGCCGAGCGCGCGACCGACCTGCGCGTGATCACGCGCCGCGCGTCCGAGCGCGTGATCCGGAAGGCGTTCGAAGTGTCCCGCCGCCGCGGCAAGGGCGCGCCCTCGGACGCCCGGCTGCGCGTGACCTGCATCGTGAAGCACAACGTGCTGACCGGCTGTCGCCTGTTCCTCGATGTGTTCCGCGAGGTCGCGAAGGACTTCCCCGACGTGGAGCCCGACGTCGCGATCGTCGATTCGTTCGCGATGTTCGTCCTCACCCAGCCCGAGCGCTACGACGTCTGCGTGACGACGAACATGTTCGGCGACATCCTCACCGACCTCGCCTCCGTGCTGCAGGGCGGCATGGGCATGGCGGTGGGCTGCAACGTCGGCGACCACCACGCGATGTTCGAGCCGATCCACGGCTCCGCGCCGCCGCTCGCCGGCAAGGACAAGGCAAACCCGATGGCCATGCTGCTCGCCACCGGCGAGGCGCTGGCCTGGCTCGGTCACCGGTTCGGCGATGATCGCCTCGCCCGGGGCGCATCCGCCGTGGCCGAGGCGGTCGCGGCGCTCGTCGAGCGCGGCCAGCCGCTGACCTCGGATCTCGGCGGGAGTGCCGGGACGCGCGCCGTCGCACAGGCGGTTCGCGACGAGGTCGCTCGTCGCCTCGCCTGCTGACCGCGAGCTGGATGATTGCCAGCTCCCGTCGACGACGGCACTGCTACATTGCGCGGCATGATGAAGACGCTCGGGCTCGCGGCGATCGTGCTCTCCGGCTGCGCGTTCGACGGTGCGCGCCGGCTCGATCGGCCCGCGCGGTTCCAGGTCGGCGTCAACAGCCGCCAGCTCGCCAGGCCGGCGGGGGACGGGTTCGCGGCGCGCTCCACGACACCGCCGGCCAACGGCGGTCTCGTCGCGGATCACGCGACGACGTTCGACGCGCAGTTCACGATGGCGCACCGCCACGGCAGCTACCTCGGCGTCGAGGCCGAAGCCGGCACTCTCGGCACATCGGGCTCGAACTACGCCGCCGGCTACGGTGTCGCCGGCCTCGAGCTCCCGCTGGCGCGCGGCGCGCTCGGCATCGAGCTCGCGGGCGGCCGGCGCTGGCTCCGTGCCGACCTCGAGAGCGAGGACGTGCGCGAGTGGACCGTCGAGGGCCGCGCGCACGGGCGCGTCTGGCTCGGCGAGAAGGTCTCGTTCGGCGCGACGCTCGGGGCGGATCCCGGCGGCTCGTGGATGGCCGGCATGTCGCTGTCGGTCTACTCGAACGTGTTCAATCGCTGGGGCTGGAAGTAGCCGCTACAGCAGCCCCGCCGCGATCAGGCGGCGATCGGACACCAGCACCGGTGCCCCGGCGCGGCCGCGCATCACCGGGATGCGGCCGCCGTCGCGGTGGAACGCGAGCTCGACGACCGCCTCCTCCTCGACGACGCCGGTCACCGCGAGGTGCGTACCGCCATCGGCGATCGACGAGACCTCGAGCTCTCCGGCGAGACCGAGGTCGGCCGGGATCCCCATGCGGGAGAGCCGCGGATCGCCGCGCTTCACCCGCAGCGGCGCCGCGAGCATGTTCGGCGCGACCACGCGCGCGGGGCCGGCGATCAGCACCGGCCCCTGCCCTTCGACCTCGAGCAGGAACGGCGCGGCGTCCGACCGGCGCAGTAGCACCGAGCCTCGGCGGTCGCGCACGACGGCGTGCTCGACGAGCACGGGCTGTTCGTCGAGCACCGACGCGACCGTGCCGCGGAACTTGCGCGCGATGCCGTGGAGCGTGGTCGCGCCCGGCGGCGGGACCACGCTCGGCAGCGCGATGCCGACGAACCGGCGCTTGCGCGCCTCGCCGCGCAGCTTGTGGACGCCGAGCGCGATGATGCTGCCGACCGCGAGCGGCGCGAGGATCGGCAGCGCGAGCGAGCTGCCCGCGAGGAACGCCGTCAGCATCCCCCAGTCGCGGTGGTTGTTGAACCGCATGTCCCGGTAGTAGAGGAGCTCGCGCACCAGCTCGACCGGAGCGGTCATCGGCGCCGCGCACTCGACGCACGCCGTGGTCGGCGGCTGGAGCAAGCGGCACTGGACGCAGCAGAACGTCGCGGCCTCCACGACGCTCAGTGTGACACGTGCCGGCGGTCGGACTCGAACCGACACTCCCTCGCGGGAAGGGGCTTTTGAGACCCCCGAGTCTACCGTTTCTCCACGCCGGCCCAGGTTGTGGCGGACCGCATGCTTAGCACGTCTGCCGAAACGCAGAAACGCGCCGGCCCTCCATCCGCGGATGGAGTGCGCGACGCGTCACCACGTTCGAGACGGTGCTCGAATCAGGGCGTGGCCGGAGCCGCCGGGTCGGCCGGAGCCGCCGGGTCAGCCGGAGCCGCGCCCGAGCCCGCGTCCGAGCCGGCCGGCATCGTCGCCGAACCGTCGCCGGTCGGCTTCGCCGCGTCCTTCTTCTTGCCGCACGCGGCAAACGCCATCGCAACCGTCGCAACAACAATCAACATCTTCTTCATGGTCGTAGTCCTCTCTCTTGGTCGTTCGTTGGTTTGCAAACCCGTAACTCAAACGGGAACTGGATCACGGAGCCGGCGTGCCGTACGCGGCACCGCCGTAGGTGGCACCGCCGGTGGGGGCGGCCGTACCGTCGCTCTTCACCTCGGGCGCGGGCTGCGGCGTGGTGGCCGCGTCCTTCTTCTTGCTGCAGGCAGCGAGGGCCGAGACGAGCAGGGCGATGACAACGAGCTTCTTCATGACGACTTCCTTTTTGCGCGTTCAGGTGGGGGCAAGCTCGGCCAGCGCGGCCTCGAGCTCTTTCTTGGCGTGCAGGTCTCCCTTCTTCGCCGCGACCTCGATGCCGCTGCGAAGGACGTCCATCGCCTTCTCGGTCCGGCCCAGCGCGAGCAGCGTCTGGCCCGCCATCAGGTAGGTCGGGACGTAGTCGGGGAACTTCGTGAGGAGCTCCTCGAATGTGAGCCACGCCTCGTCGAGGGCGCCGGAGCCCTTGTACTCCATCGCCAGCCCGTACCGGGGGAACGGGTCCGCCGGCGAGCGGGTGATGAAGGTCTTGAAGGTGCCGATGCGATCCATGACAAGCAAAGCGAAACGAGGCCCCGGTGCATAACGCAGCCGGTCGGCAGGACTTACAGAGGGGCCGGACATTCGCGCGCCTTTGGGCCAAATGCCAGTTACTAAGGCCGATTTTCGTCGTTCGGGACGTGCTACGGTGGGATTCAGGCCGGGTGCAGCGCTCATTTACACGGTTCATCGGGGTCGATCTCGGGGGTGGCCGAGGTAAGACGACGGCGCTCGCCGAGCTCCGGATGGGCGCGGGCGGGGGCGCCGAGGTCATCGAGGTCGCGACGCGGGCTCAGCGCCAGGCGTGGACCGATGACACGCTGATGGGCCGCCTGGCGGAGCGCTTCGATCCCTCCGTGGTCATCGCGATCGACGCGCCCCTCACCCAGACCGCGTGCGGTCGCTGCGAGCGCCCGGTCTGTCCCGGGATGGAGGCCTGCGCGGACCCCGCCGTGGTCTGGCTCCGGACCACCGGCCGCGCCTTGATCCAGCAGGCCTCCGCACAGACCGCCAACGGGCGCGCCTCTGCGATCCCGGGCCTGCCCCAGGCGCGGCTCACCCCGTACGCCCACCGCGCGACCGACATCGTGATGACCTACGAACGCGGCCTGCTCCCCCTCACCCAGCTCGGCGCGACCACGGGCGCGGTCGCCGCGCGCGCGAGCCAGCTGCGGCGCCGCCTCCGCGGCGCGGGCTACCAGCTGCACGAGTCGCTGATCGAGGTCTCTCCCGCCGCGACGATCGCGGCGCTCTGCGGTCCGCGCCTCGCCCGCGGCTACAAGCGCGACGCCGATCCGTGGGTCTCTCGCGCGCTCGTGCTCGAGAAGCTCGGCGACCTGACGTTCGCGCCGCAGTCGCGCATGGCGCGCGAGGACGTGCTCCGCAACGACCACTGCTTCGACGCCGTCATCAGCGCGTACACCGCGTATCGCTGGGCGAAGGACGGCTGGCAGGGCGCCGACGGCGTGTTCGACGCCGACGGCTTCATCGTCGCGCCGCCGTGAGGCGGTTCCGCTCCCGTTCTGCGTTCCGGTTCCGCTTCTTTGTTCCCGATGGCGACCGCGTGAACGCGCCGAGCCCGAGCGCGACGCCGATGATGACCGCCGCGATCCAGACCGTCCTCATCGCACCGGCCAGCGCCGCGCTCAGATCAGCACTTCGTACGCCGCGGTCACCTCGGCGAAGCGGCGCTCGAGCGTCTTGCGCTCGGAGCCGGAGGCCTCCGGTTGGAGATCGGGGTGCAGCGAGCGCGCGAGGCGGCGATACGCGCGCTTCACGGTCTCGAGATCCGCGCCCTCCTCGATGCCGAGCAGCTCGAACGCGCGCGCGCGGCGAACGTCGACGATCCGGTGCGGCGCGCTCCGCTCCGCGACCACGCCGAGCCCCTCGAGCGCATCGACACCGCGCAGGAAGTGAAGGAACGCGAGCAGGCGGAACCGCGGCGTCCGCGCGAGCGGCCAGATCTGGTCGAGCCGCCGCGGGATCACCATCGCCGCGAGCATGCGGCGATCGGCCTCGTCGGTCGGCGGCGGCGCCAGCTCGTTGCGCAGCGAGAGGCGAACGCCGGCCAGCTCCTTCACCATGACCTCGGCGAGCGTGCCGTCGAGCTGGCTCTCGAGGTGCTGGCGCGTCCACGCGATCAGCGAGATCTGGTTCGTCGCCCCCGGCGGATACGCCGTGATGCCACCCTCGAACGCACCGTGCAGCTCGTCGAGCGTCACGAGGCGCGCGAGCCGTGCGAGCAGGGCCTTCTTCGCGAGCTCGCCGTCGCCGACCATCACGTGACCGCGGCGGAGCACGAACACCTCGGCGCGCGTCGCGCGCGACGACAGCGTCAGGACGCCAGAGGCCGACGTGTGACCGAGCCTGTAGAGCAGCCGCAGGAGCTCGCCACGTGCGAGCCGCTTGCGCAGATTTCCGGGAGCCTCCGACACCGGGCCATCGTTGGCGGCGCGGACGGTCGGGGGCAACTTTATCGCCGGAGGCGAGCCCCGAGGCTCACATGAAGCCGGCTTTGCGGCGCTCGACGATGAACTCGATCACCGTGTTGCGCACGTCCTCGCGGAACGTCACGAGGCCCGCGGCGATCTCGCGCAGCGCGGTCACGGCCGGCTTGTTGTCACAATCGACTCCCGGCGTGGCTCCGCGGGACAGCTGACGCGCGCGCTCCGCGGCGAGCACGACCAGCGCGAACCGGTTGGGGACCTTGTCGAGGCAGTCTTCGACCGTAACGCGAGCCATGGACGGCGGAACTTACTCGGTTGCGCCCTGGTGTCAAGGTCACCTTGCCAGAGTGCGTCTGACCCCGTACGCTAGTCGAGCGGGACGACCTATCGGCAAGTAGGCGCACCGACTTAACTTATGGCCGTTCGACCCACCGCACCGAGCACCACAGTCGCGTCCGCAGCTGCCGCCCCGAGTCGGGGGCCGGTGACGATCGACCTCGACTGGGACGCCCTCGAGATCGCCGTCGAGCGCAACTCGCCCGACACGGACAGCTACCTCGACCTGACGACCGGGCGCGTCCTCACGATCACGACGGGTGATCCCGAGGCCGCGATCAACCGCCAGGCGGTCAGCGAGAACATCCGCAACTTCCTGCGCGTCGAGCCCGCGAGCTCGCGCGAGCAGTACCGGTGGATGGAGAAGTTCGTCGGCTCGGTCGTCGACGAGGCGCTGCGCGAGCGGCTGATCATCTCGATCGACGGCAAGGGGGCGTTCCGTCGGTTCAAGGACGTGCTGCTCGCGTATCCCGCCGAGCGCGAGCGCTGGTTCTCCTACCGCGCGGACCTGCTGCACTGGCACATCCAGAACTGGCTCGAGTCGCACGAGATCCAGCCGACGAACGAGCCGCCGTGGGGCCAGGTCGCCGCGCCGCAGGAGCTGCCGAGCGTCGGCCGGCCCGTCGTGCACGGCACCGAGGCGCCCGGCGAGGCGCTGCGCCGCCAGGCGCGCGATCTGATCGAGACGATCGCCGCGATCGAGTTGCCGACGGCGATCGCGTTCCTCGAGTTCCTGAAGCAGCGGTCGAGCGAAGCGATCGGCCTCAAGGACGAGGCCGCCGCGACCGGTAACGGCCACGGCGACGACGAGCCGGCGTGAGCGGAGCCGCGAGGTGATCGAGGCGCTGATCACGCGCCTCGTGCGCGAGGCCCCGGCGCTCGACACGCCCACGATCGAGACGCTCGTCGACGCGCTCGCGAAGGACGGCCGGCCGCTCGCACTCGCGATCGCGAAGGTGGTGACGCTCGTCGGGCTCGGCCGGATCGACGCCGGGATCGCGCTGCCCGCGCTCGCGATGGCGTGCACCACGCTGTGCGACGCGCGGCTGACCGAGCGCGAGCACGAGGCCGCGCGCTACGAGATCGAGACGCTGCTGCCGATGCCGGTGAAGCCGGACGTCCCCGTCGATTCGCTCAGGTCCGCGTCGCGACGGCGAACTTGAGGTAGCTCGCCTCCGGGAACCCGGGCACCGTCGGGAAGTCGGGCGGCAGCGGCCGGCGGTCGATGATCTGGAGCTGGGTGCCCGCGCGCTCCGCGCCGTCGGCGAGCGCGAGCTCGAACTCGTTCAGCGACATCTTGTGCGTCGACGACGCGGCCACGAGGAGGCCGCCCGGGACCAGGACCTCGAGGCTCGCCGAGATCAGCTCGGAGTAGTCCTTCACCGCGCTCCACGGCTTGCCGCCGCGCGCGGCCGCGCTCGCGAACGCGGGCGGATCGAGGACGACCATGTCGAACGTCCGGCCGCGCTCGACGAACCGCGCGAGCACCTTGAACACGTCGCCGACGATGTGCTCGGGCTTCTCGGGGTCGAAGCCCGAGGCAGCGAAGTTCTTCCGCGCGCGTGCGTGCGCCTTCGCGGCGACGTCGACGGCGCAGACCTCCGCGGCATCGCCGGCGTGCGCGTACACGCTGATCGCGCCGGTGTAGGAGAACAGATTGAGGACGCGGCGGCTCTTCGCCCAGTGGCGCACGGCGCGGCGCCCCTCGCGCAGGTCGGCGAACAGGCCCGTCGACAGCGGCGAGGTCACGTCGACGACGAACGTCAGATCGTCCTCCTTCACCTCGAGCTCGACGGGCGCGGGGTTTCCGCGCACGAGATCCGCGCCGGCCTGGCGAGGCGCCTCGCCGCCGAGCGAGCGGTAGCGGCGCTGCTCGTAGATCGCCTTCGGAGCGACGTGCGTCTCGAGCGCGTCGTAGAGCGCCTCGCGCAGGTTCGTGATCGCGGCGGTGAACAGCTGCACGACCAGGTACTCGTGGTAGCGCTCGACGACGATGCCCGGCAGCCCGTCGGACTCGGCGTTGACGAGGCGCAGGCTCTGGTTGCGGTCGAAGTCGAACAGGCGCCGGCGCAGTGCGACCGCGGCCTTCACGCGCTCGGAGACGAGGTGCGCGTCGATCGCCGTGTCGGGGTTGCGCGTGAACACGCGCAGCGCGATCGCGCTGTCGGTGTCGTAGAGGCCGCGTCCGACGAACTCGCCGTCGTCGTCGACGATGTCGATCGAGGTGCCCGGCTCGGCGGTCATCGGCCGGGGCCCGAGCGCCTCGCGGTAGACCCACGGGTGTCCGGTGCGGACGCGGTGCGCGATGTCCTGGGCCAGGCGGACCGTGTTCTTCCGCACGATCGGAGCCCCCCTGCCGGGAGGTCGTCGTCCAGGTCGCCGGGTCTCGGGGGCCATGGCGGGCGTATATCACCCAACCCCCTGTGATCTCCAAGACGGAGAGCGGTTCAGTTTGAGGTGGACAGTCGCGCGCCCTCGCGTTATGTCCCCGCCCGATATTGCTTATGGAAACGCATCGTCCCGTCGCCACGCTGGAGCCCGTTCGGTTCGGTGAGTTCCTTCGTGACCGCCATTTGATCAGCGACGAGCAGTGGTTGGCGGCGCTGGCGCAGCACTGGAGCGAGCCGCTCATCGGCAAGAAGAAGCGCCGCATCGGCATCACGATCGTCGAGAACGGCTATCTGCCGGCCGAGGTCGTCGAGTCCGAGGCGCGGGTGTTCCACGATGACCTCGACGTCGTCGAGGTGGTCGAGGTCCTCCCCCGCTCGGAGCGCACCACGCTGCCGTCGGTGCCTGTCACGATGTCCGTCCGTCCCGAAGCTTAAGTAAGCGCGTCTTAGCACCTTCAATTTCGCGGGCAGAGTGCCCCCGATCGCTGCTAGAGTCCTTTTCCCCATCGGGAGATGCATGATGGCTGTTGATTCGAAGCAGGGTGGAACCGTGAACGGGTCGTCGAACGGGAAGCTGACCAAGGGCAATCGCAAGCGTCCGTCGTCGCTGATGGCGACCGCGTCGACGCTGCCCAAGGTCGAGCACTCCCTCGACGAGTTCATCGCGAAGGCGAACCAGACGCTCGTCGATGTGTC
>JAEUJX010000498.1 GCA_016794545.1 Myxococcales bacterium | reverse complement strand
AGGAGCTGCGCGAGCGGCTGCGCGCGGTCGCGGATCGCACGTTCGCCGGCAAGAAGCGGCTCGAGCTGTCGCCCGGCGCCGTCCCCGCGATCTCGCTCCTGAAGGAGGCCGGCGCGAAGGTCGATCAGGCGCCCGCGTGGGCGAAGCTGACCGAGCGCCTCGCGGCGGCGGAGCGGCTGCGCCCTCGCCCACCGGCCACGCTCGGCGCGACGCTGCGCGACTACCAGGTCGAAGGCCACGCCTGGCTGTCGCGCATCGCGGCCTGGGGCGGCGGCGCCGTGCTCGCCGACGACATGGGCCTCGGCAAGACCGTCCAGGCGATCGCGGTGCTGCTCGATCGCGCGAAGCTCGGCCCCGCGCTCGTGCTCGCGCCGACGAGCGTCTGCTTCAACTGGGTCGACGAGCTCGCGCGGTTCGCGCCGTCGCTGCGGCCCGTCGTGTATGGCGCCGATGCGGATCGCGCGGCGACGCTCGCCTCGCTCGGCAAGAAGGACGTCTTGATCTGCAGCTACGGCCTGCTCGTGCGCGACGGCGAGAAGCTCGCGGGCACCACGTTCAGCACGCTCGTCATCGACGAGGCGCAGGCCGTGAAGAACCCCGGTACGCAGCGCGCGAAGGCCGCGCGCGGTCTCCAGGCCGAGCTCCGCGTCGCGCTCTCGGGCACCCCGCTCGAGAACCACCTGGGCGAGCTGTGGTCGCTGTTCTCCGTCGTGTTCCCCGGCCTGCTGGGATCGTGGGATCAGTTCCGCGACCGGTTCGCGATGCCGATCGAGCGAGGTCACGGCCCGGAGCCGCGCGAGGCGCTCGCCCGGGTGATCAAGCCGTTCCTGCTCCGCCGCACGAAGGCCGAGGTCGCGCGCGAGCTGCCGCCGCGCACCGAGGTGCCGGTTCACATCGCGCTGTCCGCCGAGGAGCGCGAGCTCTACGAGGACGCGCGCCTCGCCGCGGTCGCCGAGCTCGCCGACATGAAGGGCGTCCGCGACGAGCAGCGGCGGTTCCACGTGCTCGCGGCGCTCACCCGCCTGCGCCTCCTGTCCTCGCACCCGAAGCTCTACGACAAGGACAGCGCGGTCGGCAGCTCCAAGCTGCGCCGCCTCGTCGAGCTGCTCGAGGAGCTGCGCGCCGAGGGCCACCGCGCGCTCGTGTTCTCTCAGTTCACCTCGCACCTGTCGCTCGTGCGCGAGGAGCTCGAGCGCTCGGGGTTCACGCTCCAGTACCTCGACGGTGCCACGCCCGCGAAGCAGCGCAAGACGATCATCGACGCGTTCCAAGCCGGCGACGGCGACGCATTCTTGATCTCGCTCAAGGCCGGCGGCACCGGCCTCAACCTCACCGCCGCCAGCTACGTGATCCACCTGGATCCCTGGTGGAACCCGGCCGTCGAGGACCAGGCGACCGATCGCGCCCACCGCATCGGCCAGGACAAGCCGGTCACCGTGTACCGCCTGATCGCGCGTGGCACGATCGAGGAGAAGATCCTCGCGATGCACGCCGACAAGCGCGCCCTCGTGTCGAGCGTGCTCGAGGGCACCGACGTCGCCGCGCGGCTGACCACGCGCGACCTCCTCGCCCTGATCGCCAGCGGCCCCGAGGCCGCGACACCCGCGCCCGACGAGACCGATCCCCCACCCGCGCCGCGCGGACGACCGCATCTCAGACTCGTGCCGTAGACTGCGCGCGTGACTGTCGAGGCTCTGACCGCCGCACTCGAAGCTGCGCTCCTGCGCGAGCTGCGCACCCAGTTCGAGTGGGAGAACCACGTGCGGTTCTCCGGCGCCCTGAAGCTGCCCGTGTTCGTGCTCGGCGACTCCGCGCACCGCCTCGGTCAGTGGAGCCGCCCGACGCGCCGGCTCGAGCTCTCGCGGGCCTTGATCCTCGCGCGCCCGTGGGCCGAGGTCACCAGCGTGCTGATGCACGAGATGGCGCACCAGTACGTCGACGAGGTGCTGCGCGTTCACGACGAGGCCGCGCACGGCGTCACGTTCCAGCTGGTCTGCAAGGAACGCGGCATCGATGCGCGCGCGGCTGGCGTCCTCACGCCCTCCGACTCGCACGTGCCGTCCACGGAGCGCGTGCTCGATCGGATCCGCAAGCTGCTCGCGCTCGCCGGCAGCTCGAACGAGCACGAGGCGGAAGTCGCGATGGCGAAGGCCCACGAGCTGATGCTCCGCCATAACGTCGACGAGGCGCGCTCCCGCACGCGCCACGAGTACGAGGTGCGCGAGCTCGGCGATCCGGCGAAGCGCGGCACCCGCGTCGAGGCCGAGATCGCGTGTCTGTTGTCCGAGTGTTTCTTCGTGAAGGTGATCCGCGTGCCGGTCTACCTCCCGCTCGCCGGCAAGCGCGGCAACGTCTACGAGATCGCCGGCACGCCCGCGAACGTCGAGATGGCCGCGCACGTCTGGGCGTTCCTGCTCGCGACCGCCGACCGCCTCTGGCAGGCCAACAAGCGCGACACACGCGTGAGGAGCGGCCGCGATCGCCTGAGCTACCAGGCCGGCGTCGTGAACGGCTTCCGCGAGAAGCTCCGCGCGCAGCGCACCGAGTTGAAGTCCGCATCGACCGGCGCGCTGGTGTGGACCGGCGACCGCGGCCTCGACGCCTTCTATCGCGCGCGCCACCCGCGCATCGAGCACCGCCGCCGCCGCGTCCGCTACGACGGCGCGCACGCCGCCGGCCGCGAGGCCGGCCGCAAGGTCGTGCTCCACCGCCCCGTCGAGACCGGGTCCTCCGGCGGTGGCCCGCGACTACTCGGTAACGGCCGCGTGTAATTAGGTCCGACGTAATTGTTGCGCGAATTGCGCATCAATTCGGTCGGACCTAATTACGCGCGGCCGTCGCGCAGGACGGCGCCTTGCCGAGCTGCACGATCTTCACGGCCGTCACCGGCTTGCGCAGGAGGAGCGTCCAGTTCGGCGCGGGCTCCGCGTCGCACGGCGCCTGCCGCACGTACACGACGAGCGCTTCCGGCGTCTGCAGCACGCGCTCGATCGTGCCGCCGCGCTCGCCGATGTGGACGGCCGCGAGCCACTGGCCCCGGCAGGCCTCGTCGCCGGCGGCGCAGTCGGGCGGCGCCATCGGCGCGTAGCCGCCGCTCGGCCGATCGGCGAACGCGACGTACTCCTGCTCGCCGAGCACGCGCGTCGTCCGCAGCGGCCCACCGCACGCAACGAGCACCGCGATCCCGAGGAGCATCCTCCGCATGGTCAGATAACGCACGGGCCGGCGTTTCCTTTCAGGGCCGCCCGAGGTAGGTCTAGCTCCCCCATGGGCCAGCTCGACGAGAAGACGTTCGACGCCATCGTCGCCGCCGGCTGCCCGGCGTGCGGCGGCAAGACCCTCGAGATCCGGAGCTTCATCGACCGCCGCGTGCTGCTCATGCTCGCGGACCCCAACGACGCCGGCAAGTGGGTCCACGACGGCGAGAAGTTCGTCGACGGCACGTACTCGATCACGTGCGCCGCGTGCAAGCACGCGGTGTTCGCGAGCGACCTCTGCCCGCGCTGCAACGCGCCGGGCGGCCTGACGAAGGCGCTCGGCGACGCGTCGCGCATGGCGATCCCGAAGAAGTGTCCGTCGTGCAGCGAGCTCGAGCTGCTCGCGCTCGCGCTCGTGCCCGCGGTGGCGAGCTGGCCGTCGCCGAAACCGAAGCCGCTCGCCGAGTACGGCGAGCCCGGGCACCACATGGTCGCGTACGCCTGCGAATCCTGCGACAACGCCGTGGTCACCCAGACGTGCCCGCTGTGTGACGCTCCCGGTCCGCTGCGCCCGCGTCCGTGAACGATCGATCAGGGGATCGTGGTACGCCGTCGGGCATGACGGTCAAGCTCACGCCCGGACGCATCGGTACTCCGCTGTCTCCCCACGCGACCCGCGTGCTCCTGCTCGGATCGGGCGAGCTCGGCAAGGAGGTCGTCCTCGAGCTCCAGCGGTTCGGCGTCGAGGTGATCGCCTGCGATCGCTACGCGAACGCACCCGGGATGCAGGTCGCGCATCGCAGCCACGTGATCGACATGCTCGATCCCAAGGCGATCCGGACCGTCGTCGAGGCCGAGAAGCCGCACCTGATCGTCCCCGAGATCGAGGCGATCGCGACGACCGAGCTGCTCGCGCTCGAGGCCGAGGGCTGGACCGTGATCCCGACGGCGAAGGCCGCGCGGCTGACGATGGACCGCGAAGCGATCCGCCGCGCCGCCGCCGAGGAGCTCGACCTGCCCACCGCGCGCTACCGGTTCGCCGACACGTTCGACGAGCTGAAGGCCGCCGCCGCGGAGCTCGGCTGGCCGGTGGTGATCAAGCCGATCATGTCGAGCTCGGGCAAGGGCCAGTCGGTCGCGAAGACCGACGCCGACCTCGAGACGTGCTGGCACTACGCGCAGACCGGCGGGCGCACCGGCGCGGGCCGCGTGATCGTCGAGGAGTTCATCCAGTTCGAGAGCGAGATCACGATGCTGACGGTGCGTGCGGAGAACGGCACGCAGTTCTGCGATCCGGTCGGCCACCGCCAGGTCGGCGGCGACTACGTCGAGAGCTGGCAACCGCACGCGATGAGCGCGGTGCAGATCGAGCGCGCGCAGGCGATCGCGAAGAAGGTCACTGACTACCTCGGCGGCCGTGGCATCTTCGGCGTCGAGCTGTTCCTGCTGTCGGGAGACCGCGTGATGTTCTCCGAGGTGAGCCCGCGCCCCCACGACACCGGCATGGTGACCATGGGCACGCAGGTGTGGAGCCAGTTCGCGCTGCACGCCCGCGCGATCCTCGGGCTCCCGATCCCGGCGATCCGCCGCCACGCGGCCGGGGCCAGCGTCGCGCTCCGCGCCGAGGGCGACCTGCGGTCCCCTGTGATCGATGGGCTGACCTCCGCCTACAGCACGCCGAACGTGGACGTGCGGTTCTTCGGCAAGCCGAGCGCCGGGCCCCGCCGCCGCCTGGGTGTGGTCCTCGCCACGGGCGACACGGCCGAGGCGGCGCTCGTCACGGCCAAGCGCGTCGCCGGCGAGCTGCGGCTTCGCGACGCCTGATCGCCCGGGGTACAATGGCCGGGTGAGGCGCCTGGGGGCATCGCTCGTGCTGGCTGTAGCCGCGTCCGCGTGCGCGGACGGCGGGCTCGTCATCGAGGTCACGCCGACCGATCCGATGGTCGACTCGGTGCGCCTCTACCTCGGCGGTCCCGATCGCACGGAGGGCGTGACGCTCGACCTCCCGATCGGCAGCGGGCCCAATGGCGTCGTGCACGGCCAGGTCACCGGTGTCACGTCCTTCCCGCGCGACGCGAACAACGAGCTCGACGTCCAGGCCGTGAAGGCCGGCGGCACGGCGAAGTTCGTGCTGGTGCGCGACGGCGTCACCGACCTCGGCGCGGTCGTCGCCGTCGGTTTCGCCGGGACGGAGATCCGCGAGGTCGCGACGCTGTTCGACGTGCACCTGCCCGCGACGCGCTTCGACCAGTACTCGCTGACGCTCGCCCCGCCGGCGCGGCCGCCGGTCGCGTGGTCGGATCGCTCGCCGGTGCCCGCCAGCGAGGCGACGTGCATCGGCATCACGGATCCGGCGACGAAGCACCCGTTCAGCGCCTCGTACATCGTCACACCGGACGATCCGGACTGCGATGGACTCGCCGGCGACGACCCGGCCGAGTGCAACAACGCGGCGTGGTTCGGCAAGCGGCCCGCGTCGCTCGAGGAGCTGACCTGCCTCATCGGCGACGCCATGCAGTCGAGCTGCTACCTCGGCGGCCCGGAGTGCATCGACGGCAAGCCGCCGATGCCCGGGCAGTGCGTGCCGACCCACTACTGCGTGCCCAAGGCCGTGTGCTCCGCGTGCGCCGGCAAGCTCACCTGCGCGCAGGACATCACGACGAACCCGACGGCGAGCATCCTCGGCTTCGGCTTCGACTGCCCGCTCGCGATCGAGAACGGCAACGCGTGCGAGGACGAGCTCGTGCTGACGATGGGGCCGATCGACGGCCTCAACTGCACCGCCGCGTTGATCGGCGACGCGACGCACCCGTTCGCCGATCACATCGATCTGCCGGAGCAGTCGATCTACGTGAAGATCGATGAT
This sequence comes from Myxococcales bacterium, assembly GCA_016794545.1. GTDB lineage: Bacteria > Myxococcota_A > Polyangia > Haliangiales > Haliangiaceae > JABFXX01. The sequence goes on along the minus strand of JAEUJX010000498.1, from coordinate 5,143 downwards.
GGTTGCCGGCTCCGCGTCCAGGTGAAGGGCAAGGCACCCGACTCGAACACCGCCACGATCGGCCTCATGGTCGCGGTCGACCTCGAGAACGGCCGCGGCGTCGCCGTGCCGATCGTGCTGAAGGTCGACCGCGCCTCCGGTCAGTGCACCGGCACGCCGAAGACGTGCGCCTTCGACGCGGCGGCGCTCGGTCCGTCGCTCCTCGACTGCGCGACGAGCTGGTCGCCACCGATGGCGGTGCCCGGCCTCGTACCGGCCGGCGTGTCGAACGTCCGCTCGCCGACGGTGACGCGCGATGGGCTCGAGCTGTTCTTCGTCGCCGACGACACCGAGGTGTGGCGCTCGATCCGGTCGTCGCGGATCGATCCGTGGCACGCTCCCGAGAGGGTCCTTGCGCTGGGCACGCAGACCGGCAGTGGCTTCAAGACCACGGTCGCGCGCATCTCACCCGATGGCGGGACGATGTACCTCGCGAGTAACCGTCTGCCGACGATGGGCGGCTCGGACGTGTTCGTCGCGCGGCGCACCTCCCTCGTGTGGAGCCCGCCGGCACCCTTGCTCGACCTGAACACGCAGAATGACGAGACCGGCGCGTCGGTCGACGGGACGGAGTCGCTGCTCGTGTTCGACCGCGTCCTCGACGATCCGATCTCCGTCCGCAAGCTGTTCCTCACCACGCGCGCGCCGGGAAGTACCGCACCGTGGCCGGCGGGCACGCAGATCCCTGGCACCGGACCGATGGCGAACGACCTGAACCCCCACATCACGGAGTCCGGACGGAACTTCTACTTCGCCAGCGACTCGGTCGGCACCGCGGGCCTCGAGCTGTTCACGCTGGAGCGCACCGGCAACACGTTCACCGTTCCGCGCCGGATCCCGGGGCTGTCGTCGCCGCAGGACGAGTCCGATCCGTGGGTGTCGGCCGACCAGCGCGAGATCTACTTCGCGAGCAACCGCACCGGGGCGTGGCGGATCTACCGCGCGACGCGATGAGCACCGAGATCGAGCGCAAGTTCCTCGTCGACACCACGCGGTGGACCCCGCGCGATGCCGGCACGGTGTTTCGCCAGGGGTACCTCAGCTCACACCGCGAGCGCACCGTGCGGGTCCGGCTCGAGGGCGAGCGCGCGAAGCTGACGATCAAGGGCCCGACCCGCGGTGTGACCCGCCTGGAGGTCGAGTACGACATCCCCCCGGAGGATGCCGAGCGGCTGCTCGAGCTGTGCGAGCAGCCGCTGATCGAGAAGACCCGCTACGTCGAGGACCACGGCGGACTCCGCTGGGAGATCGACGTGTTCCAGGGCGCCAACGCCGGGCTCGTCGTCGCCGAGGTCGAGCTCGCCAGCGAGGATCAGCCCGTGATCAAGCCCGCCTGGGCGACCGACGAGGTCTCCGACGATCCGCGGTACTACAATGCGAATCTGATCCACCACCCGTACTCGGCGTGGAACCCGGATTCGTAACGCGCGCGACACTCGTTTCAGCGACGAGGTCCGAGAGGATTGGTTAGCGATTCTCGACGAAAGCGCGTTCCGAACCCGATATCGTGGGGGCGTGCTTCGCTTCGCTCGCAGTCTGGCAGCCGTGGCAGTGGCAGCGCTGTGCAGCTGCGACTCCGCCGTGCCGCCGCTCGCCACGGCGGATCCGGGAGTTGTCTTCACGTTCCCGATCGACGGTCAGCGCGACGTCCCGCTCGGGACGCGCGTGGTCGTCACGTTCAGCGACGACGTCGTCGCGAGCGCCCTCGGCTCGGTGAGCCTGGTCGGGCCCGGTGGTCCGGTCGATGTCACGCCGACCGTCGTCGGCGGCGGCAAGGCCGTCGAGCTCGCGAACGCGCCGCTCGAGGAAGGCGCGACGTACATGCTGATGGTCGGCCAGGCGGTGTCGCCGAGCGCGAAGAACCTGCCGGCCGGCGGTCCGCTCGTCACGTTCACCACCCGCAGCGCGCGGCCGCGCGCCGCCGCTCCGTCGCTCGTCGCGATCAACGGCGGAGATCCGGCGGCGCCCGATTCGTTCCGCCCGATGTTCGAGACGTCGACGATCCGCCTCGTGTTCAGCGAGCCGCTCGATCCGCGCACGGTCACGCCGGTCGCGGGCGGCCTCGAGCTGATCGACACGGTCACGCGCACCGCGGTGCCGGCGACGATCATCACGAGCGGCATCCACGTCGCCGTCGATCCGAAGGATGACCTGTCCTCGGGCAAGACCTACGAGCTGAAGCTCGGCAATCGCATCGCGGATACGAGCGGGCAGCTGATGACGCCGGTCTCGCTCATGCTCACGCCGTCGAACAGCCTCGGGGCGCTTCAGGTCCCGCAGGTGCTGCGCACGCGCCAGGCCAGCGATCCGGGGCCGGCCGAGTCGCGCTCGGGCGCGGAGCGCAACGCGATCCAGATCGACAAGCCGCTGATCGGCAAGGAGACGCAGCTCCTGAAGCCGGTCGCGCTGAACGCGGAGCTCGGCGATCCGAAGTCGCTCGACGGTCCGATCGCGTTCACGCTCCGCAAGGGCCAGCGCCTCAAGGCGAGCGGGCTCGACGTGAAGCTCGGCGGTCAGATCAGCGCCGGCCTCACGACGGGAGACATCGAGATCGAGCTGCTCACCGACGCGGGCGGCCGGCTGTATCGCAACCCGCACCAGGCCGCGGAGCAGCGGCCGGAGAACCTGCGCGCGCCGATCTACGTCGACCTGGCGATGGATGTCGCGATCTACGCATCGGATCCGAAGGGCAACGCGGTGATGACCCAGACCGTGCTCGGCGTGCAGGCCGCGGGCACGGCGACCGCCAGCGACGGCGTGCTCGCGATCGAGACCGTGTCGTCGATGGAGCTCGGGCTCCTCGGCGTCACCGCGGCGCCGACCAACTTCGTGCTCGAGCTGATCACCGATCCGGCCGCGACGCCGGAGACCGACATCCAACCTCCCGCGCTCGTCGCGTCGATGCCGGGCCTCGGTGCGAACGAGCACCCGGTCGACGAGGGCATCGAGGTGATCTTCAACGAGCCCGTCGATCTCGACCGCGCGCGCATGGGCGGGATCCGGCTCGAGACCTCGGCCGGCAGCGCGGTGCCAAGCGTGATCGAGAGCCACGGTGCGGCGCTGGTGATCCGGCCGACGACGCCGCTCACCTACTCGACCTCGTATCGCGTGGTGTTCTCGGACATCGCCGACGCCGCGGGCAACAAGCTGCCGGCGACGAATCCGATCACGTTCACCACGCCCCGGTTCGTGAACACCGACGCGCCTCTGACCGTCGCCGCGATCTACCCGGGCGTCCCGTGCGCGCTGACCGCCGCGAATGGCGCGAGCCCGGGGCGGTGCGCCGGCGGCGCCGGCGGCGACGACCTCTACGACGGCTTCACGCTCGCCGCGAACCAGCCCGTCGAGATCGCGTACACGCAGCCGCCGCGCGCGTCGTCGATCGTGCGCGGCACGGCCTGCAACCAGGGCTCGGTGCGGATCGAGGAGGTCGATGGCGCGGGCACCTGCCTCGCCGTCGTGCCCGGCTCGTTCATCGTGCACAACCGCACGGCCACGTTCATCCCCGACAAGCCGTGGACCGTCGACAAGCGGTATCGCGTGCGCCTCGTGTCGGGCGGCGACGGCGGCTGCGGCACCGGCGAGCTGTGTACTCTCGCGGGGGTCGCCGGCAGCTTCGATCCGCTCGGCGGCACGCAGAACGGCGACGCCGGCGGGCCCGACCTCTCGATCACCTACGTCGGCGCGAAGGCGGCGCCCGGCTCGACGTACATGATGGCCACGGCCGCGCCGTTCACCGATGTCAACGGCTCGGGCTTCGTCGACAGCGGCGAGCCGCTCGCGATGGAGAACCGCGCCGCGCTCGAGATCACCGGCACGACCGGCAACATCAGCCAGGCGCGGTTCACCTCGCCGGACTGCCTTCCGAACCGCCCGGGTACGCAGGCCTGCATGTACCTGCTCGGCGCGATGCCGGTCGTGATGGGCGAGGTCACCTCGACCTGCCCGCTCCCCGACGGCTCGAGCGCGGCGGCGTGCCTCCCCGTGAGGATGACGCCGCAGGCGATGTACGCGACGAGCATCTCGATGAACGCGACGCTGGTGATCGGCATCGACAGCGACACCGGCACGAGCGTGATGCGCGTGCGCGAACCCGCCGGCGGCGGCGGCATCATGGGCTACATCGTCGACAAGGGCGGCACGCCGACCTTGATGGTCAAGCTCGACCTCTACATGGACGCGCCCGACATGAGCCTGCCCCTCGGCACGACGCACGACCTTCACTCGAAGCCGCTGTCGATGGTGCTCGAGGGACCGATGACGTTCCTGCCCGACGGCCGGATCTCGATCTCGGTCGCGAACACGGCGGACCTCGCGGTCGTCGTCAAGGCCGACGCCGCGCTCGGGCTCGGCGGCACGATCGCGATGAAGCTGCCGGCAGGCGAGATGAAGCTGACGCTCCTGTCGCCGCCGCTCCGGGGAGTGGCGAGATGACGGGCGAGATGAGGGCCGCGATGACGGCGCTGCTGCTCGCGCTCGTGCTCGCGCCATTCGCCATCGCGGAAGCCAACCCGCGGGTCGCGACCAAGCCACCGAAGGCGAAGAAGGCGCCGAAGAAGAAGAAGGCACCGGAGCCGACGCCGGCGAAGGAGCCGGAGCCCGAGATCGACATGACCGAGCCGGCGGCGGCGCCTCCGGCGGCGAACCCGATGCCCGAGACCACGACCTCCGTCGACGCCGCGGCCTCGGCCGAGGCGTCGGTGACCGTGGAGCCGGCGCGCGCGAAGAAGAAGCAGCACCGGTTCTACGTCCGCGGCGGCGTCGCGCACATCGCGCCGCTGGCGTCGTCGCGGCCGATGGAGCTCGCGGACATCGATGGCCCGGCGAGCCTCGCGATCCAGAACGGACCGATCGCCGGCTCGGGCAGCGACGTCAGCTCGGCGACGATCGGCGCGCTGGTCCTCGGCTACAAGCTGCCGTTCGGGGGCGGACGGTTCTCGCTCGAGACCGTCCTCGGCCTGCCGTTCGACGTGAAGTTCACCGCGACGGGCACGCTCGCGAACGAGTCGATCGCGCCGACGGCGCTCGGGATCCCGACCGGCGTCGGCCCGCTCGGCCCCGAGCTCGGCGAGGCGAAGGCCGCGCCGCCGCTCGTCACGCTCGT
>JAEUJX010000474.1 GCA_016794545.1 Myxococcales bacterium | reverse complement strand
GTGCGGAACGTGCCCGCCTTGCCGCGGTACTCCGCCGCGAGGATCCGCTTGTAGCGGACGAACTCGGCGTCCTTGTACTCCTTCTCGACGACGACGCGGAACGTGTCGCCGTCGTGCGTGTCGTTGTAGAAGTCGAGGTCGTAGGCGAACACGTCGACGAAGAAGTCGACCAGCGCGGCGGTCTCGCCCGACGCCTTGATCGCGGCGTACAGCGAGCTGTCGATCCGGCCGCCGATCGACCTGGTCTCGACGCGGGTCTCCGAGGTGTCGCCCTTGCCGACCAGCTCGCCGCTCGGCTGGCGCTCGGCGCGCACGCGCTGGATCTTGCTGAGGACGAGCTCGAACAGCTTCACGCGGCCGTCGGGCCCGCGCTCGATGCGGAACGTCTGCCCCGCGCGGATCGTCTTGAAGTCGAGCACGCCGGACAGCGCGCGGATCACTTCGTCGGCCTCGCCGGCCGACAGGCCGCTCTTCTTCAGCAGGCGGCCGAGCGTGTCGCTCTTGCCGACCTTGCCGTCGACCGTGCCGGGCGGGCCGACGGGCGCCGCCGCAGCGGGCAGCTTCGCCGCGCTGGCCTCCGAGCCGGGGGGCGGCATGACCAGGGGCTGGGACGGCAGGGCGGCGGCGGGCGCCTTCGGTGAGGCGGCATCGGCCTGCTGCTTGATCGCGCCGACCGACGTCTTCTTGTCCCAGACGAAGACGTAGAGGTTGACGACCACCAGGGCGCCGAGCACGAGGATCACCCACGCTCCACCCCGGCGCGCGGGCTGAACGCCGAGCGCGGGGTACGCGGTCCTTTTCTTGCCCTTCGTGCGACGCCTCGTGACCATGTCCGCGGGAGGCCAGCAATATCACGGGGCTTCCCGAGGACCAAGGAAATGGCGAGCACGCAAGTCCCACCGCAAGTCCCTTCGGGGGCGGGAGATCTCCCGCCGCGCGAGCAGCTGGAACTTTTTTCCCGGACGGGCCATGGTGCGCCCTCGGATATGGCAAAGGCGTCCAAGCCCTCGAAGTCGGAGAAGCCGGCCAAGACCTCCAAGGCCTCCAAAGGGGGAGGCGCTGATGGCGGAGGTGGCGGCGGAGGTGGTGCGGGCGGCGGCGGCGCCACTCCCGGAGACAACGATGCGTCGCTCGAGGCGGAGGCGCGCCGCAGGTACCTGAACTACGCGCTCAGCGTGATCACGAGCCGCGCGCTGCCCGACGTGCGCGACGGCTTGAAGCCCGTCCAGCGCCGCATCCTGTACGCGATGCTGAACGACAACCACCTGCGCCCCGATGCGAAGCACCGCAAGAGCGCCACGGTGGTCGGTAGCGTGCTCGGCAAGTACCACCCGCACGGCGACAGCTCGGTCTACGACGCGATGGTGCGCATGGCCCAGGACTGGGCGCTGCGCGTGCCGCTGGTCGACGGCTCGGGCAACTTCGGATCGATCGACGGCGACGAGGCCGCGGCGTACCGGTACACCGAGTGCCGGCTCGCGCCTCCGGCGATGGAGCTGCTCCGCGAGCTCGACTTCGACGTCGTCGACATGCGCGCGAACTACGACGGCACGACCGAGGAGCCGGTCGTGCTCCCGGCGCGATTCCCGAACCTGCTCGTCAACGGGTCGACCGGCATCGCCGTCGGCATGGCGACGAACATCCCGCCGCACAACCTCCGCGAGGTCGTGAACGCGCTGATCGCCCTGATCGACGATCGCGAGATCAAGCACGTCACGCTGATGAGCCACATCCAGGGGCCGGACTTCCCGACCGGCGGCCTGATGCTGAACAGCAAGGTCGAGGTCCGCCAGATCTACGAGACCGGGCAGGGCACGATCCGCATCCGCGGCGAGTACAAGCTCGAGGAGAAGAAGCGCGGCGGCACCGACATCGTGATCACGTCGATCCCGTACGCGATGACGAAGGCCTCGCTCGTCGAGAAGATCGCCGAGGTCATCATCTCGCGGAAGCTGCCGTACCTGCTCGACGTGCGCGACGAGTCGACGACCGACATCCGGATCGTGCTCGAGATCAAGAAGGACGCCGATCCCGAGCTGGTGATGGCGTACCTCTTCAAGAACACGCCGCTCCAGTCGAACTTCCACGTCAACATGACGTGCCTCGTGCCGCCGGAGCTGCTCGAGATCGCCGCGCCGCCGGGCTCGCCGCCGCAGCCGCGCCGCCTCGGCATCAAGGAGGTCCTCCACAACTTCCTCGACTTCCGCAAGGACGTCACCGAGAAGCGGTTCAAGTACCAGCTGAAGAAGCTCGAGGAGAGGATCCACATCCTCGAGGGCTTCGTCACGATCTTCGACGCGCTCGACGAGATCATCAAGATCATCCGCGCCAGCGACGGCAAGGAAGACGCCGCGCAGAAGATCATGAAGCGGTTCAAGCTCGACGAGATCCAGACCGACGCGATCCTCGAGCTCAAGCTCTACCGGCTCGCGAAGCTCGAGATCAACGTCGTGCGCGACGAGCTGAAGGAGAAGGCGGTCGAGGCGAAGAAGATCAAGACGATCCTCGGCAGCGACGCGAAGCTGTGGGCCGTCATCAAGGACGACCTCCAGCGCGTGTCGCTCGAGTACGGCACCCCGCGCAAGACCAAGACCGGCGGCGCGAGCGAGGAGGTCGAGTTCGACGCGAACGCGTTCATCGTCGACGAGGACGCGAACATCGTGGTGACGCGCGACGGCTGGATCAAGCGCGTGCGCGAGCTCAAAGATCCCACGGCCACGCGGACGCGCGAGGGCGACGCCGTGCAGCACGTGCTGCCGGGCTCGACGCGCGAGAAGGTGATCTTCTTCACGAACCGCGGCTCCGCGTACGTCATCAAGATCAACGACATCGCGGCGACCGCGGGCTACGGCGATCCGGCGAGCAAGTACTTCAAGTTCGCCGACGGCGAGAAGATCGTGTCGGCGATGACGCTCGATCCGCGCGCGATGCTGCCCGAGACGATGCTCGCCGTGTCGCAGCAGGGCTACGGCCTGCGGTTCGCGATGGCGCCGCACACCGAGATCACCACGAAGGCCGGTCGCCGGTTCGCGAAGCCGGCCGAGGGCGACGAGGTGATCGGCGTGGTGCCCTGCAACGACGGCGACATCGTGGTCGCGGCGACGCGCGACGGTCACGTGCTGCACTGCAAGGCCGACGAGGTCAACAAGCTCGAGGGGCCCGGTCGCGGTGTCACCGTCGTCAAGACCGGCGAGGACGACATCGTGATCGGCTTCATCGCCGGCCGGAAGGCCGACGTCTTGACGATCGAGACCGACAAGAGCGGCAAGAAGTTCGAGCTGCACGCGGATCCGAAGGAAGCCTCGGCGCGCGGCGGCAAGGGTCACCAGGTCATGAAGCGCGTGACGTTCAAGGTCGTGCCCAGGCCCGTCACGATCCAGCCTCTCGCGAACGCCGAGGGCGGCAAGGAAGTGAACTGAGATGGCGCAGGCAAAGGCATATACCGGCGACAGCATCCAGGCCCTCGAGGAGCTCGAGGCCGTCCGCAAGCGGCCGGGCATGTACATCGGCGGCATCGACAAGACGGGCTACCACCACCTGCTGTGGGAGATCGTCGACAACTCGATCGACGAGGTGATCAACAAGCACGCCTCGAAGGTCGAGGTCACGCTGCACAAGAACGGCAAGACCGCGACGGTCGAGGACAACGGGCGCGGCATCCCGGTCGACCAGGTGGCCAAGCTCAAGAAGAGCGCGGTCGAGGTCGTGTTCACCAAGCTGCACGCGGGCGCCAAGTTCGAGCGCGGCGGCAGCTACCAGGTCTCCGGCGGTCTGCACGGCGTCGGCGCGTCGGTGACGAACGCGCTGTCGAGCGAGCTGACGGTCTCGGTCAAGCGCGACGGCGAGCGCCACGAGATGTCATTCGCGAAGGGCGAGGTGACCGCGAAGCTGAAGAAGACCGGCGCCGCGCGCGGCTCGGGCACGACCGTGACGTTCTCTCCCGACGAGGAGATCTTCGGCAAGCAGAGCTTCGACGCGAAGGTGATCGCGGAGCGGCTCGAGATCAAGGCGTACCTCCATCGCGGCCTCGAGATCGTCTTCCGCGACGAGACGCAGTCGCCGCCGGCCGTGCACACGTATCACCACGAGCACGGCATCGAGGAGTACCTGCCGCGGCTCGTCGCCGCGCGCGGCAAGCTGCCGGTGCCCGCCACCGGCGGCGTGTTCTACATGGAGAAGGACGACAAGGAGGCGCGGATCGGGCTCGAGCTCGCGCTCCAGTGGACCGAGTCCACCGACGACGTGATCAAGACGTACGTCAACTCGGTGCCGACGGCCGACGGCGGCACGCACGACGCGGGTCTGCGCTCCGCGATCGTGAAGGCCGTCCGCAACTACATGTCCACGCACGATCTCGACCCGAAGGGCGTCACGGTCACCGCCGAGGACATCCGCGAAGGCGTGGTCGCGCTGCTGTCGACGTACGTCCACGACCCGCTGTTCCAGAACCAGACCAAGAACCGGCTGACCAACCCGGAGGTCGCCGGGCAGGTCGAGGGCCTGGTGCGGCCGCAGCTCGAGAACTTCCTCAACGGCAACCCGAACTGGGCGCAGGCCGTCGTCGCCCGCACGATCATCGCGGCGCGCGCGCGCGAGGCGTCGCGCGCGGCGGCCCAGCAGGTCTCCCGCAAGACGGCGGTCAGCCACCGGCTGAACCTTCCGGGCAAGCTGGCCGATTGCTCCTCGACGGATCCCGGCGAGAGCGAGCTGTTCCTCGTCGAGGGCGACTCGGCAGGTGGCTCCGCGAAGCAGGGCCGCGATCGCCGGACGCAGGCGATCCTGCCGCTGCGCGGCAAGGTGCTCAACACCGAGCAGGCGAACAACCAGAAGCTCCTCGCGAACAAGGAGCTCCAGGACATCGTGTCCGCGCTCGGCTGCGGGATGGGCGACACGTTCGACGTCAACAAGCTGCGCTACGGCAAGATCTTCCTGTTGATGGACGCCGACTCCGACGGCCATCACATCGCGACGCTGCTGATGACGTTCTTCTTCCGTCACATGCGCGGCCTGATCGACGGCGGCCACATCTACCTCGCGCAGCCGCCGCTCTATCGCATCGATATCGGCAAGTCGACGTTCTGGGCGCTCGACGACCAGCACCGCGACGAGCTGCTCAAGCAGCACGCCAAGAGCAACAGCAAGCCGAGCATCACGCGGTTCAAGGGGCTCGGCGAGATGAACCCCGACACGCTGAAGATGACCACGCTCGACCCGAAGTCGCGGCAGGCGCTCCGGATCCGCGTCGAGGACTTCATCGAGACCGACCGCACGATCAGCGAGCTGATGGGCAAGGATGTCGCGGCGCGGTTCAAGATGATCACCGAGAACGCCGGCGAGATCGGCGACCTGGACGTTTAGTGGCGCTCGACGTCATCGCCGAGCTCGAAGCCATCGTGGACGTGCTCGACCGCGAGGGTATCGACTACGCGATCTGCGGCGGACTGGCGCTGGGCATCCTCGGTCATCCCCGCATGACCAAGGACATCGACGTCTTGATCGCTCCCGAGGAGCTCGAGCGGTCTCTGCGAGCCGTCAAGTCGATCGGTTTCGACATCCCGGCCCGGAAGACGGTGTTTCGCGCAGGCACGCCGACCGAGCAGCGGATGCAGCGTGTTTCAAAGCTCGATCCGGAGACCAACAGCCTGCTTCCGCTCGACTTTCTGCTCGCGACGCCCGTGTTTGCCAGCGTCTGGGCGACCCGGATCGCGGCAGAGTATCGCGGCCGCGAGATCAAGGTCGTTTCTCCGGACGGGCTTGTTACGATGAAGAGGTTCGCGAACAGGCCCCAGGATCTCGCCGACATCGCAGCACTCGAGACGCCCGATGCCGCTGAAGAAGATTGATATGTCACCGCAGGCCGTGGCGGCGCGGATCGAAGATCTGCGAGCTCTCTACCGCCTCATGCTGTCCTTGCGAGCGGTCAAGATTCTCGGGCCGCTGCCCGCGTCCACCGGCAAGGCGCGTTCGGGCTCCTAGTAGACTGAGTGGCGGTGATCCGGTTCGTGAAGATCGTGGCGGGCGTGCTCGCCGTCTGGCTGGCCGCGCTCGTGGTCATCGGCGTGCTCTACGCCGGGCGGGCGGGGAAGCGCGTCACGACGCGGGTCGGCGAGTCGCTGGTCGCGGAGGCCACGCTCGAGGATGCGGACCTCGCGCTGGTCCGCGGGCGGCTCGAGCTCGACGGGCTCAAGGTCCGCAAGGACGACCTCGGCCACCTCGCGATCGACGTCGCGGAGATCCGGTGCGAGCTCCCGCCCCTCGGCGTGGCACTGATCGATCACGAGTGCCGCGATCTGATCGTGAAGGGTGTGCGACTCGACGTCGATACGGCGGCGGTGTTCCGGCTGAACAAGCCGAAGCGGAAGCCGCTGCACGTGCGGCACGTGCAGATCGAGGACGCGGTGCTGACGTTCGCGCCGAGCGCGTTCCTGCCGAGCCTCGGGCGGATCTCGGTGAAGCTCGACGAGGCGACGGCGGGCGCGACCACGTTCAAGACGCCGCTGTCGTTCCTGTTCTCGCTGACCTCGTTCGCGGCGACGATCGAGCTGCCGGCCGGGATCACGGTGAAGCTCGGCTACCGCGACGGGCTCTTGACCGCGGCGGGCGGCATCTTCGGCGCGACGCCGGTCGCGATCCCGTTCGCGATCCCGGTGCCCGACAGCGCGGACGATGCCGTCGAGGAGGTGAAGAAGCTCGTCTCGATGGGCCGCGACCTCGCCGAGCGGCTGGTCGCGCGGCGCGCCGAGGACTGGCTGAAGCAGAAGCTCAGCTTCTGAGCGTCAGGGCGTGACGGCGTAGAGCCGCACGCGACCCACGGACTTCGCGTCGTACTGCCAGACGGCGACGCGCCCCGCACCGAGCGCGCCTTCGACCTCGAACGACAGGTCCTTGCCGGGGACGCGGAGCCGCTCCTTCAGCGTCTTCTTGTCAACGACGACGATGTCGACGTCGCGGCCCATCGCGATCAGGGTCTCGCCGAGCTCCAGGTTGAACGCGGGGAGGACCGCGCGCGCGGTCTGGGTGCCGCTCGCGTCGAACGCGATCAGCTCCTTGTTCTGCGCGAGGTAGAACCCGGCGGTGTCGGGGATCAGGTCGGCGCCCTTCGGGATCGGGACCCTGGTGAGCTGCTTGCCGGTCACGGGATCGAGGAGCACGAGCGCGAGCGCGCCGTCGACGCCGGTCGGGCGCGGCAGGTCGGCGACCGGCGCGCTCCCCTTCGGCCAGCTCACGGCGCCGGCCGGCAGCGCCGCCGTCCACAGCGCCTTGCCCGTGCGCTCGGCGTGGAGCGTCGCGGTCGCGCGCTTCTGCTCGAACAGACCGCGGCCGGGGACGTACCAGACGAGGTGGCGTCCGCCGTCCTTCACGCCGGGCGTCGTCCACAGCTCCTTGCCCGTCGCGCAGTCGAGCACCACGAGCGCGTCGTCGTGGTTCGAGAACCAGCAGGTCTTGCCGTCGGGCGAGTGGCCGGTCTCGTAGGTCTGCGGGCTCGCCATCAGGTCGCGCTTCCAGACCTCTTTCGCGGTCGCCGGATCGATGCCGGCGACGTGCGGCTTAGGATCGTCGACGCTCACCAGCGCGACCTTGCCGGCCATGCCGAGCGGCCAGCCGTCGAACCCCCAGCAGCCCGACGACCGTCCGCCGTCGGGATCGAACTCCTCGTGATAGGTCCCCTGGTACGTCGGGCTCCGCAGCGTGCCCGTCGCGCAGTCGGCGAGGGCGAAGCTGCACTCGCAGACGCGCGCGCACATGCCCTCGTTGACCCACAGCCCGCACTTGTTCGCGTGCTCGATGGTCTCGTAGCTGCGGACGAGCTTGCCCGTCGACGTGTCGATCACGTGGGCCTTGTCCGCGAACCACGCGAGCACGGTGCCGCGGTCGACCACGAGGTCGTGCGTCCCGCGCGCCGGCGTCGCCTGCACCTTCGTGGTCCACGCCCGGGCGCCCGTCGCGGCATCGATTCCGGTCACCGAGAGCAACCCGTCGTCGATGACGACCAGCTTGCCGCCCGCGGATGCGATGCCCCACGCCTTCACGTCGGCGAGGAGCTTCATCGACGCCGCCGGCGCGGCATCCGCGGCACAGCCGCCGAGGCCCACGACGACGGCGAGAGCGGCGAGCGCGCGCATCACCCGCGGTACGTGTCGTCCTGCTCGATCTTCGAGAGGACCCAGTCGAACTCGCCCGCGGTGATGTGCGCCTGGCAGTACTCGCACTCGCCCGACATCGTGATCTTGAGCGGCGCACCGCAGCTCGGGCAGTTCGGCGTGGCGAGCGGCGCGCCGCGCTTCGCGCGCGACGAGCGGATCAGCGTCCAGTACTCGCTGTACGCGCGGTCGCGGTGCTTGCTGCCGCGCACCACCTTGTCGCCCTTCACGACGTAGTCCTTGCCCTTCGCCCACACCCGGATGGTGACCGCGTCGTACCACTTGTCACGCGTCACCTTCGCGACGATGGTGTGGCTGATCCGCATGTCCTCGAGCGCGTTGCGCATGCCCTGCTTCTTGTAGGCGTCGATCCAGTACTGCAGGTAGTCGAACAGGCCGTCGGAGACCATGCCGCGCACGGGGCGCAGGTCGTTGCTGGCCCACGCCTTGTTGAGCTCGCTGTAGATCAGGTTCAGCCGCGCGACGAGGTTCTGCTCGGTGATCGCCGGGTCGTCGCGCTCGAGCTCCATCCAGCGCTGGTCGACGTCCGAGCTGCGGTACGTCGCGAGGTCGGTGCCGCGCTCGGGCACCTCCTTCGTCAGCGTCGGTCCGCGCTCGTCGCTCGACGCGAGCGAGATCTGCTCGACGATCCAGTCGAACCGGCCGTTGTCGACGACCTCGCCGCACGACGCGCACTTCTGCGTGCCGGTCTGGGCGGACTGCCACGGCGCGCCGCAGTTCGGGCACGGGAAGTTCTTCGACGAGCCGGGCGGCTTCGACAGCCGGGTCGCATCGCGGCCGAACAACCAGGTCTCGACCGTGTAGTAGGTGTGCTGGTCGGTCGTGACGTTCGCCTCGAACTCGACGCCGATCCGGATGCGGTTGGGGCGGCCCTGCGGGTCGACCGGTGCGGGCGGGATCTCGACGCGATACACGCGCATCGCGCCGACGACGGCCGAGCGCACGGGCGTGTTCGGCGAGCGCTGCCACAGGTGCTGGCGCGCGGGCGCGGAGACGTACGGAGCGACGGTGTCGAGCGTCTGCGGCGAGCCGCGCGCGCGCTGTGCCGTCGAGAACAGCCGGAACGCGAAGTCCTCGAACAGCACCTGGGAGAACTCGGGGTCGTAGCGCTTGACCTCGTCGGCGCGCACGGCGCGCTTGAGCTGGACCGGCGGACCGGAGTCCCAGTCCTTGTTCTGGTGCTGCTTGTAGGCCGAGTAGATGAGGAAGCCGACGACGATGACGAGCAGCGGGATGCCGACCTGCGGGACGTGGATGATGAGGCGGAGCAGCCAGTAGACCAGCTCGAACACGGCACCCGAGCCGCCGCCGCCGCCGCCGCCGCTGCCACCGTGACCGCCACCTCCGGAGAAGCTGTCGCCGCCACCGGGCCGCGCGGCGGCGACGCCGGCGAGCGCCACGAGCACCAGCACGGCGACCGCGATCGCGAGGGTCCGCGTGGCTCGGCCGCGCGGCGCCGCCGGAGGCGGGGCGGTGTCGACGCTCGTGCGCGCCGGGCGCGTCACGCGCGGTGCTCCGGGAAGTCGTGGTCGATCGCGTCGGGCAGCTCGTTCAGGTCCTCCGCACGCCGCGGCATCGCGGTGGACAGGAGGTCTTTGTAGGCGACGAGCGCGCGCGCGACGGCCGCGCCACCGCCCTGCATCGCCGCGTTCGCCTCGGCCTGCGCGGCGGCGATCACCTCGGGAGTCGCGGACCGGAGGAGGCCGGAGTCCGCGACGAGCGCGATCTGTTGCTCGAGCCAGGAGATGTAGACGAGGAGGCCGCTGCGATCGAGCGTGTTGTGGACGCCGCGGTCGACGAACGTGGCGCGCGCGGCCTGGTCGACGTGGCGGCGGCGCACGGACGGCGGGGTCAACAGGCGCTTGATGCCGGGCGTCAGCTCGATCGCCCCGGCGGCGAGCGCTCCGGCGATGAACGGATCGACCAGGATCGACAGCAGGCCGAACGACGCGGACGAGAACAGCATCACGGCGAGGCCGGCGAACGCCGCGACCAGCCCGACGATCAGGTTCGCGTGGAAGTAGCCGGCCGATCGGCGGCGGATCGCGACGACGACCTCGACGCCCGATGCGCTCTCGATCGCCTCGATGGCCTCCTTGAACGCTGCTCGTGCCTCGTCATCGAGGAACCGGGCACCCACACGGCGACGATACCACGTCAGCGGTAGTGGACTGGCTCGCCGGGCAGCGCGCTGCACGCGCGCCGGTCGACCTTGCCGCCGGGCAGGAGGGGCAGGGTCACGCCCTCGGCCGTGCTGTGCGGCGCTGCCGAGCCGGGCCCCACGGTGGCGAGGCGACGAGGGCGTGCGTGCGGCGGCAGACGTTCGTGCCAGGCCGAGATCGCGGTCCTTCGATCGAACGACGCGTCGACCGCGATCGCGGCGCCGACGATCTGTCCCCACCGCTCGTCGGCCACGCCGAACGCACACGCCATCCGCACCCCCGGCGTGGCCGCGAGGACGGCCTCGACCTCCGCGGGATGAACATTCATTCCCCCCGAGATGATCACGTCGTCCGCTCGGCCGGACACGACCAGCGCCGGCCCGCCGCCGTCGGCGTCGGTCTCGATGACGCCGAGGTCCTCGGTGACGAGCTCCGGCGCGATCGGGGTGCCGTCGAGGTACTGCGTCGCGAGCATCGGCCCGCGGACTCGGATGCGCTCTGGTGTCGCGCGGGTCCCCGCGGCGATCTCGACCCCGGGCAGCGGGACGAGCGGCGCCCCGACGTGCGGCGCGGTCGCCACCTGTCCGAACGTCTCGGTCAGCCCGTACGTGGGATGAACGGTCATTCCGCGCCGCACCGCCTCCGCGACGAGCGCCGGCGGAGCCGCGGCGCCGCCGAGCAGCACCGCGCGAACGGATGCCGGACACCGCCAGTCCGGATCGGAGAGCAGGAGCGACAGCTGCGCCGGCACCAGCGACGCGAGCGTGCAGCGCGCGAGCGCATCGGCGAGCGAGACCTCGCCGACCTCGTTCGTCCCGATCGTCTCGACGGGGACCCCGGCGGCGCGGCAGCGCACGATCACGGCGAGCCCGCCGGCGCTCGCCGGCGAGAGGGCGAGCAGCCAGCGATCGTCATCGCGCCGGCCGAGGTGCTGCCAGCTCGCATCCGCGGCCGCGGCGAGCGCCGCGCGCGACAGCACGATGCCCCGCGGTTCGCCCGTCGACCCGCTGGTGAACAGGATCACCTTGGCGTCCGGCGGCAGCGGTGCGGTCTCGACCAGCCGCCGCTGGCGCGCGAGCTCGGTGGGGGCGAGCTTCGGGTTCAGGACGGCGAGCACGTCCGTGGCGTCCAGGGCGCGCTCGATCGTCTCCACGGTTCGCCGATCGATCGTGCCGGGGATGATCCGGCGAGGCTGCGCGAACGCGCGGAGCCCGGGATGGGGAGCAACCCCGTGCACGCCACCGCCGGCGGCGGACGCGAGGGCGCGACACGCCTCGAAGCCGATCGAGCCCTCGAGGCAGTGCGAGATCACGGCGGCCTTGCCGGCCGCCCGCGCCTTCGCCGCGAGGGCGAGGCAGGCGGTGATGCCGCCGAGGAGCGTGGGCTTCAGCACGAGCGCGCCGAGCCCCGGCGCGTCGAGCACGCCTTCGATCTGGGAGGCCGCCAGCGTCGCGAGGCTCTCGTCGAGCGCGATCGGGATCGGCAGCGGGTCGCGGAGCAGCGCGCGCGCGTCGTCGCACGGCTCCTCGAGGAATTCGATCGGCAGCTCGGCGAGCGCGAACAGCCGCTCGCGCACGCGCTCCGCCGGCCACGAGCGATTCGCGTCGAGCCGCAGCGTCGCACCGGGCGCGGCGCGGTGGATCGCGAGGAGGCGCGCGAGGTCGGCCGCGAAGTCCGCGGCGCCGACCTTGACCTTCAGCGTGGTCGCGCCGGCGTGCGCCGCGACGTCCGCGTGCCACTCGGAGTCGACGACCACCGCGGCCTCCGCGGGCTGCGCCCCGCCGAGCACCTCCGCGAGCGTGCAGCCGCGCTCGGCCGCCGCCGCGTTCGCGAGCGCGGTCTCGATCGCGAACTGTGCCGACGGCGAGCGGAGGCGAGGCGTCGCCGTGAACGGGACGGCGAGCGCGGCGAGCTCGCGCTGCGCGTCCTCGAGGGTATCGGTGGACATGCCGGGGAGCGGCGCGGCCTCGCCGAGGCCGATGTGGCCACCCGCGGTCTCGACGGTCACGATCACGGAGGCGCGCTCGGTGCGGCCCCGCGCGGCGCCGGTGCCGTCGAGCGTCCACCGCTGCGCGTGCGTGCGGACGGAGACGATCGTCATGGTCACCCCAGCGCGAGGCCGGTGGCGAACAGGGTGCCATGCGCCATGAGGAGCTGCGCGGTCGCGGCGAGGCACGTGTTGTGCTCGGGGCCAGAGGTTGCGCGCAGCAGGGCGCGCATCCGCAGCCACGCGAGCGGCAGGGTGACGAGCGGCAGCGCGGCCCACGGACGGCCGGTCACGGCGAGCGCCGCGGGGATGACGTACGCGGCCGCGAGGAGCAGCGCGTACTCGACGAGCGCGGTCGGCCGGCCGAACCGCACCGCGAGCGTCCGCTTGCCGGCACGCGTGTCGGTCGCGCGGTCGCGCACGTTGTTGACGACGAGGATCGCGGTCGCGAGCGCGCCGACCGGGATCGCGGCGAGCCACGCGAGGCACGGCACCTGGCCGATCTGCACGTACGCGGTGCCGCACACCGCGACGAAGCCGAAGAACAGGAGGACGAACACGTCGCCCAGGCCGTGGTAGCCGAGCGGGTAGGGACCCCCGGTGTACGCGATGCCGCTCGCGATCGAGGCGAGCCCGAGTGCGGCGATCGGCCAGCCGCCGACGGAGATCAGATAGAGCCCGAACAGCG
>JAEUJX010000428.1 GCA_016794545.1 Myxococcales bacterium | reverse complement strand
CACGCTCGACAGCCGCTCGGCGGCGGCCATCGCGTGCGCATGCCGCCGGCGCGCCTCCTTCACCTCGGCGCTCTCCTCGGCCGCGGCGGTCTCGGCGCTCGGCGCGTCGACCCCGACCCGCACGCCCGTCGCGATCGCCGGCCCGCCGACCTCGACGCGGACGGTGTCGTCGATCACGCCGAGCGGCAAGCCGGTGATCCGCACACGACCCGGCAACGGCGCGGGGATCGTCGTGACCCGGCGCACGCGTGCACCGCTCGCGTAGACGGTGACGCGCTCGAGCCGCGCCTCCACGGAAACCGCCGTCATCCTGGGAACGTAGTCCATTGCGCGGGCATCGTGGGATGTACTAGTGTCACCGTGTCTAATCCGGCCGTCACACGGAGAAGGGACCACATGCTTCGGAAGCTTTCATTGGGTCTGTTGATTGTCTTGGGCGCGTGCGGAAGCGCGCGTGTCATCCAGCGCAACCAGAACGGCGGCATCATCGAGCTGTCCGGTGATCGCGGCAAGGCGATGGAGCAGGCCAACTCGGAGATGGCCGCCCACTGCGGGCCGAACAACTATCAGATCGTGCAGGAAGGTGAGGAGGCCATCGGCACCGACACCTATACGCGCGAGGACACCGCGAGCGACACCGCCACGTCGCGCAGCGGCCGGCGCCAGAGCACGGACACCACGACGAGCGGCGTGCAGTCGACGCGCACCGCGACCGCGTGGCGCGTCCACTACCAGTGCGCCGGCGCGGGTGGTCCGCCCCCCGGTGGCCCGCCCCCCGGCGGTCCGCCCCCGGGTGGCCCGCCGCCTCCGGGCTACTGATCCAGCCGACGTCGTGCTGTAGCGACGAGTCACCGCGAGGTACTCGTCGCTTCGCATTTTCGGGCGGGCCGTCGCTACGCGAGCTGCTTCGCGTCGTCGTAGGCGGCGTCGCTGATCTGATCGACGCCGTTGTGGACGAACCGGCGCGCCGCGGCGGCCGCACGTCCGCCGAAGCCGTTGTCGAGGCACCACTGCGCGTGGTTCGTGAGCAGCGCGAGCTCGAGCGAGCGGCCGAGCGTCATCGCGAACCGACGCGCGCCTGCTTCGAGGCGCTCGGACGACGCCATCGCCTCGGTGACCCAGGCGACCGCGTGCTTCACGGCGCTCCGCGCCGCCTCGGCGGGCTTCGCGAGGCCGGGGTCTCTCGCCGCGGCGCAGTTGCCCTCGACCTCGGCGAGGACGACCTCGAGCGCGCCGCCCTTGCCGAGCGCGCGCAGCGTGTCGAGCGACAGCACGTTCGTCGTGCCCTCCCAGATCGGCAGCACCTGCGCGTCGGCGAGGATGCGCGGCAGGCCGGTGTCCTCGACGTAGCCGGCGCCGCCGCACGACTCGATCGCCTCCGAGGCGACCGCGACCGCCTGCTTGCCGGTGGTGAGCTTCGCGATCGGGACGAGCGCGCGCGCGAGCCGCTCGTCCGCGTCGGAGGCGCCGTGGTCGAGCGCCCCGAGCAGCTGCACGGCCTTGAACGCGAGGCAGAACGCTCCGGCGTACTCGGCCTCGAGCGAGGCCAGCGTGTCGACGTGCAGCGGCTTCTCCGAGAGCAGCGCACCGAACGCCTTGCGGCGATGTGCGAAGTCGCCGGCGAGCGCGAGCGCGCGGCGCATCCCGCTGACCGCGCAGATCGAGTTCCAGGTGCGGGTCACGCTCAGCATCGGGGTGATCGCGCGGACACCCTCGCTCGGCGCGCCGACGAGCGTGGCGGGGGTGCCGTCGAGCGTGAGCTCGGCGGTCGGCACCTTGCGCGTGCCGAGCTTGTCCTTCAGGCGATTGACGGCGATGTTGCGGAGCCGGCCGCTCGCATCGCGCAGCTCGACGAGGAACAGCGCGAGCCCGCGGCTGCCGTCCGGGTTGCCCTCCGGGCGCGCGAGCGTCAGCGCCATCTCGGAGGTGGTCGCGGACGTGAACCACTTCGTGCCGTACAGGCGCCACTGGCCGTCGGCGTCCTGCCGCGCGACGGTCTCGCTCTGCGAGACATCGGAGCCGCCGGTGCGCTCGGTCATCCACTGGCCGCTCGTCCACATGAACCCCGCGTCGCGGCTCGTCAGCCGCGGCACGTAGCGGTCGATCAGCTCCTGGTTGCCGCTGCCGAGCAGCGTGCGGGCGGCCCCGTCGGTCATCGCGAGCGGGCACGAGTACACGTCGAGCGACGGGTTCAGCACGTGGACGATCGCGAACTGGTGCGTGCGCGCCGCCGCGCCGTGGGTGCGCTCGTAGCCGGCCGCGACCATGCCGTATTTCGCGGCGAGGATCTGGGCCTCGCGCCACAGCGGGGACACGTCGATCCGGTCGATCCGGTTGCCCCAGGGATCCCACTGCGTGAGCACCGGCTCGTTCTCGCGGTCGGCGAGCTGCTTGCCGTAGTACTCGACGGTCAGGTCACCGAGGACGCGCAGCTCGTCGGCGACGTCGGGGTTGCCGAGGTGGCGGGCGATCCACGCCGGGAGCATGGGATCGTCATCGAACTGGTTGCCGAGGCGAGGTGGCTCCTGGAAGAACGCCATGGCGGGAACGTACCGCGGTAACCTGTCGGCGTGAACCTGCTACTCGTCGAGGCTGGTGAGGTCGGCGACGGCGGAATCGTCGTCCTCGCGGATCGCCGCTCGGATCACCTGCGGAAGTTCCTCGCGCTCGTCCCGGGCGGCACCGTCCGCGCCGGCGTGGTCGGTGGGGGAACGGGCAGCGCCGAGCTGCTCACCGACGACGGCCTCGCGATGACGCTCCGGCTGACGCTGACCGGGGCGCCCTCGGAGCCGCTGCCGATCTCGCTGGTGCTGGCGGTCCCACGCCCGAAGGTACTGACGCGCGTGATCGAGACCGCGGCGGCGTTCGGCGTGACGCGGATCGACCTCACGAACTCGTGGCGCGTCGAGAAGGCGTACCTGTCCTCCCCTCGCCTTTCGGAGGAAGCGCTGTCCTACGCGACGCGGTTCGGCGCGGAGCAGGGGGCGACCACGCACATCCCGCCCGTGCAGCTCCACGACCGGCTGATGGGCCTCCTCGACGCACGCTGGACGACCGCGGGCGATCCTCCCGCGTGCAAGCTGATCGCGCACCCCGGCGCGCCGCCGATCGAGCAGGCCGACCTGTCGTGGCCCCTGGTGCTCGCGCTCGGCCCCGAGGGCGGGTGGATCCAGCGCGAGCTCGACACGTTCGTCGAGCGCGGCTTCCAGCTGGTGTCGATCGGCTCGCCGGTCCTCCGCGTCGAGGCCGCGCTGTCGGCGGTCCTCGGCCAGCTGCTCGTGCTGCAGCGCCTGCGCACGAACTAGAGATCCGCGAACACGCGCAGGTCGGCCCGGATGTCGTCGGCGAGCACGATGTCGTCGGCGCCGGACTCCGACTCGAAGCGCACGATCGCATCGGGAGCGTCGAGCACCGCCTGCAGGGCACGCGCGACCGAGCGGGTATACGGCAACGCGGCGGTCGCGGTGTCGCCCTCGACGGTGACGTCGAGCTTCGGCGAGGTCCAGCGCGTGCGACCCGCGAGCAGCGTGATGCGCTCGGGCGGAGGCCCACCGCGGCGGACGATCACCAGCTCGAGCCGGACGCTCCTCGGCGTGATCTCGCCGGCGAAGCCGAGGTGGCTCGAGGCCGCATACGCGCGGCGCTGGGGCGGCGAGAACGTCGCGCGCTGAGCGGATCGGTCGCACGTCGTGGTCGCGAGCGTCAGCGCATCACCGAGCGCATCGCGCTGCGGGCGCGGCAGGTTCGCCAGGAGGTCGCGCACGCACGGATCCCACCGATCGCTGCGCGCCTCGGCGATCGGCTCGGCGCGCGCCCCCCGCACGGGCACGATCACCTCGTCGCGCAGGGAGAGCGGCGAACGCAGGATGATCGGACGCTGTCCCGGCGAGCTCGGCGGCGGGCGGGGACGCGGCGGAGGCGCGGGCTCGGCGACCGCGAGCTCGCGCGCCGGCGCGGGGAGAGGGGGCGCCGGCTCGGCGGGCGCGGGCGCGCCACCGCCGCATCCGGCGACCACCGCCAGCCCGACCAGGCACCGCGCTC
>JAEUJX010000659.1 GCA_016794545.1 Myxococcales bacterium | reverse complement strand
CGATGGTGTGGCAGCTCCATGCCGCGCCCGGCGCGCAGTACGCGGTCGACACGGGGCCGCTGCTCCACCAGGCCGCGGTCGCGATGGCCGACACCGGCATGATCAACGTCATGTACGGCAACCCGTTCGTCGCGAAGGGCTGGCCGACCACGCTGACCTGGCAGGCGTCCGCGTCGCGCTCGTACACGCCGGCGGGCCAGACGCTGCCCGCGACGCTGTCGGCGGGGCTCCAGCAGATCGTCGCGCCGACCGCCGGTCTCGTGCTCGACTTCCCGGCGGGATTGCCCGAGGCGATCTCGATCGACAACCGGCCGCTCTCGACCGACGGCGTGATGATCGCGAAGCCGACGGCGCCGGTCCACGTCACGTTCGTCTCGGCGATCCAGAACAACACGCTGTACGCGGTGAACCTCTACGCGCTCGTGCCCAACGCCGGCGGCACCGCGCTGGTCCACGACCTCCGCATCACGTCGTTCGCCCGCGCGCCCGAGGTGACGTTCCCGCCCGAGCTGTTCGTGGCCGGCACGTTCTACGTGCTCCGCGCGTACTGCATCCAGGGCAGCTTCGACAAGGCCGCCGAAGGCGACCTGCGCGTGCGTTCGCTGCCGTACGCGCACGGCTTCCTCGACAGCGGCGTGTTCGCGGTGATGCCATGAAGCACCTCGTCTTCGCCGCCCTGCTCGTCGCCGGCGGCACCGCGCACGCCGACAAGGCCGACACGCTGTTCAAGAAGGCGAAGCGCCTGCTCGCCGACAAGCGCTATGCCGAGGCGTGCCAGACGTTCGAGGACGTCGTGAAGCTCGACCCGAAGGCGATCGGCGGCCTGCTCAACGCGGGCAAGTGCTACGAGGAGTGGGGGCGCCTCGCGCGCGCGTACACCTGGTACGAGAAGGCGCTGACCACCGCCGCCGAGGCCAAGGACGAGCGCGAGCCCCAGATCAAGGCGCTGGTCGAGGAGCTCGACACCAACGTCCCGCGCCTGACGATCAAGGTCCCCGACGGCGCCGATCTCGCGATCGTGGCCACGCTGACGCTCGACGGCCGCCCCGTCGATCAGGCGACGCTCGGCCAGGAGAACCGGGTCGACCCGGGCCCTCACGTCATCGAGTTCACCGTCGACGGCAAGAAGAAGAAGAAGACGGCGCCGGTCGAGCGCGGCGGCAGCTCGGAGATCACGGTCGACATCCCGAAGGCCAAGCCGCGCGGCCCCGACGAGCCGGAGGAGCAGCCGGTGGTCGCGGTGCCGTCGAGCACTCCGGGACGCGGCCGCAAGATCGCGGGCATCGTCGTCGGCTCGGCGGGCGTCGTCGCGATCGGCGTCGCCGGTGCGCTGACGCTGTCCGCGCGCAGCAAGTACCTCGACGCGATCGACCAGCACTGCGGCGGCTCGTCCTCGAACTGCACGCCGGAGGGCCTCGACATCACGCACGACGCGCGGAGCCGCGCGAACAAGATGACCGTGGTGACGCTGATCGGCGTGGCCGCGGTCGCCGGCGGCGTGATCCTGTATCTGACCGCCCCGACAGCCTCGGCCCGCGAGGACCGGACCGTGTACCTCGCCCCGCAGATCACCGGCGACGGCGCGGCGGCGGTGCTCGGCGGGACGTTCTAGCTCGCGTTCGCACCCCGCGCGCGAAGCGTCAGTGGAGGTGCGCGAGCTTGTCGGGGTTCCGGACGGCGTAGATCGCCACGATGTGGTCACCGCTGGTCTCGATCGCGATGGTCTCGAGCCCCTCGCGGGTCGTCAGCACGAACCCGGGCAGGCCGTTGATCCGGACCGGCCGCGCGGTCTCCGGCGTCACCGGATCGCGCTTGCTCTGGATGCCGACGAAGAACCGCACGATCTTGTCGCGCCCGTAGATCGGATTGAGCGCCGCCTTCTTCTTGCCGCCGCCGTCCGAGTAGAACACGGCGTCCTCGGCGAGCAGCTTCGACAGCGCGGTCGTGTCGCCCGAGAGCATCGCGCCCGCAAACGCGGCGGTGAGCTTCGCCTCGGCCTCGCGCGTGCGCTCGAACCGCGGCCGCGCGTCGCGCACGTGATCGCGCGCGCGGGCCGCGAGCTGGCGCACCGCCGGCTCGGAGCGCTCGAGCACGCCCGCGATCGCCGAGTAGTCCATGTCGAACACGTCGTGCAGGAGAAACGCCGCGCGCTCCAGCGGCGAGAGCCGCTCGAGCGTCATCAGCAGCGCGACCGAGAGATCGTCGGCGACCTCGCTCCCGGCCTCCTCGATCATCGGCTCCGGCAGCCACGTGCCGACGTACTGCTCGCGGCGCGCGCGTGCGCTCTTCAGCCGGTCGAGACACAGCCGCGTCACGACGCGCGCGAGGTACGCACGGGGCTCGTCGACCGCCGAGCGATCGGCGGCCTGCCAGCGCAGATACGCGTCTTGCACCGCGTCCTCCGCCTCCGCGACGGAGCCGAGCATGCGGTACGCGACGCCGATCAAGAACTGCCGGTGGGACTCGAAGTCGCTCATGCCGCCGCCCGCGTCACCATCACCGGCGCGCCCGCCACCACGACGCGCTGGCACGCCTTGCCGTGACCGAGGGCGTACTTCAGCGTCGGATACACGCGCGAGAGCGTGAGCGCGAAAGCCAGGGAGATGAGCCCGCGCTCGCCCCACTTCGCGACGACGGTCTCGCGCAGCGCCTCCGCCTCCACCGCGTGGTCGAGCGACGCGCGCGCGAAGCGCACCGCGAGCCACACGTCCTCCGGCAGATTCTCGTCGTCGCTGCGCAGCACCGCCGACAGCACCTTCGGATCGACCTTCTGCTTCAGCGCCATCGTCACCATCAGCTGCGTGCACGGCCCGCAGTCCTCGGCCATCGTGCCGACCAGCTTCGCCGCGTACCACGCCGCCACCGGGGCGCCCTTGCGGTACGTGCTCATCTTCTGGATCCGCGCGAACGCGAGGAACGCGCCGGTGTCCCACGCGAGCAGGTCGCGCGCATAGGACGTGTCGTAGCCGTACTCCTTCTCGAACGCGGCGAGGCGGTTGCGGATGAGCCACTTCAGCATCGGTTGTCTCCTTGCTGAGATGACGAGACAGCCCCGCCCGCTGTGACACGCCTACTTGCGCGTGTCGAACAGGTCGGATTTCTTGGGCGTTGTCGTCTTCGCGGGCGTCTTGGTGGTCTTCGCCGGGGCCTTCGTCGCGGTCTTCGCGGTCGTCTTCGCAGTCGTCTTCGTGGTCGTCTTCGCGACCGTCTTCGACGCGGTCTTCGCCGGCGTCGTGTCCGTCTTCGGCGCCGCCGTCTCGGTCTTCGCCGGCGCCGCCGTCTTGGTGACGGCCTTCGGATCGGTCTTCGCCGGCGGCGTGGTCGCGGCCTTCGCGTCGGCCTTCGGCGTCTCGGTCTTCGGCACGATGGTCGGCTGCACCGCCTGCGGCTTCCAGGTCGAGTCGGCGGGGACCTCGTCCTTCGGCGCCGGAGCGGCGGCGGTCTCGACGTTCGCGGCCGCCGGGGGCGGCGTCGCGGGTTGCGCCGCCGTCGTCGTCGGTGCCGTCGGTGTCGGTGTCGGCGTCGGTGTCGGTGTCGGTGTCGGTGTCGGGGGCGTCGCCTGCGGGGCGGGCGCTGCTGCGGGCGTCGGCGTCGGCGGCGGCATCTGCACGGTCGCGGTGTCGCTCGCGGCCGGCTCGGACTTCTTCTGCATGAGCTCGCTCGCGAGGTAGCCGCCGGCCGCGGCGAGCAGCGCGAGCGAGAACGCACCGGCGACGAGCCAGCTGCGGCTCGACCGCACCGGCACGGTCTGCTGGCCCTTGCCGAGCGACTGCGACGTCGACGGCGGCCAGCTCCGCGGCGTGAGCTGGGCGGGGGACAGCGGCACCGGCGTCGCGAGCCCGCCACCGGCGGCGATCGGGAGGCTCTGCACGCCGCCCGCGCCCGACTGGTGCTGGAGGATGCGCGCCGTGCGCGACGCGATCTGGGACGCGACGACCGGATCCGACGAGAACGGCGCGAGCATGCGCGCGAGCTCGCCGACGCTCTGGAACCGCGCCTTCGGCTCCTTCTCGAGGCACTTGAAGATCACCTCGCCGAGGCCGGGTGGCAGCGGGACGTGGAGCGGCGTCGGAGGATCGGCGCCGACCTTCAGCACGAGCTCGGCGTAGCTCTCGCCCTGGAACGGCGGGCGGCCCTGGAGCAGCTGGTACATCACGACGCCGATCGACCAGATGTCGCTGCGCGCGTCGGCGTGCTTGCCGCTCTTCATCTGCTCGGGCGGCATGTAGCTCGGCGTGCCGATCACGGTCTGCGTCCCGGTCAGCTCCTCGAACCCGACCGGCGTCTTCGAGATGCCGAAGTCGAGGATCTTGAGCAGCATCGATCCGTCGGGCCGGCGCGTGATGAAGAAGTTCGACGGCTTGATGTCGCGATGGATGATGCCGAGCGCGTGCGCCTCGGCCAGGCCCTCGCACGCCTGGAGCATGAGATCGACGACGACCGCGGGCGGCTGCGGCCCGTGGTGGCGCAGGATCTGGTTGAGGTCGTTGCCCTCCAGATACTCCATCACCATGAACGGCGTGCCGTCGGGCATCGTGCCGACGTCGATCACGCGCGCGACGTGCTCGTTCTTCAGCTTGACCGTCGCCTGCGCCTCGCGCAGGAAGCGCGCGACCGTCGACGGGCTCTCCGCCATCTGCGGCAGGAGGATCTTGATGGCGACCGATTGCGCCAGGTACTGGTGCGACGCGCGCACCACCCGGCCCATGCCGCCGGTCCCGAGGATCTCGTCGACCCGGTACTTGCCTAGCAGAACGGTGCCAGGGGCGAGCTCCACCCTGCGATTCTAGCAGCTTACTTCACGCAGTCCGGCGCGACTTTCTGGAACTGCTCGATAACAGTGGTGTTCTGCTGCTTGCAGGTGTCGCGCAGCTGGCGCACGAGGTCCTCGGGCGCGTCGCCGACGCCGCCGGCGTCGTCGATCATCTTGAGCGCGTCCTTGATCTGCTTGCCGCTCTCGGAGACCGCCGTGCGCTGCTCCGCGGGGAGCTTGTCGCACTTCGAGATCTTCTCGATCGTCTCGACGAACGCGTCGCACTCGGCGACGCGCTTCTTCGAGCAGCCCGCGGCGAGACCGAGGGTCAGAGCCGCGGCGGTACCAGCGATCAGGAGCTTGTTCATACGTATGCCAGCCAGTGGTCGTGCTTGGTGTCGTTGCCCTTCACGACCGAGAAGAAGGATTCCTGCAGACGCCGGGTTACTGGCCCGGCTTCCCCGCGGCCGATCTTACGATGATCGATGTCCCGAACGGGAGTGATCTCGGCGGCCGTTCCGGTCAGGAACACCTCGTCCGCGACGTAGAGCTCGTCGCGCGAGACCATCTCCTCGCGCACGTCGACGCCCTGCTCGCGGAGCAGCTGGATCGCGGTGTCGCGCGTGATGCCGGAGAGGATCGCGGCCGCGACCGGCGGCGTGCGCACGACGTCCTTCTTCACGACGAAGATGTTCTCGCCCGTGCCCTCGGCGACGTAGCCCTGCGAGTCCATCATGAGCGCCTCCTCGAAGCCGCTCTTGATCGCCATCCGCTTCGCGAGCACGCTCGAGACGTACTGGCCGCAGATCTTGCCCTTGTTCATCACCGAGTTCGAGCTCGCGCGCTGGAAGCCCGACACCATGCACTTGATGCCCTTCTTCAGGCCCTCGTCACCGAGGTACGCGCCCCACTCGTAGCAGGCGACCATCGTGCGGACCGGCGGCTCGAGCGAGCCGAGGCCGAGCGCGCCGTAGCCGAGATAGACGAGCGGCCGGAGATAGGCCGACGTCATCTTGTTCGCCTTCACGACCTCCGCGCACGCCGCCATCAGCTGGTCGCGCGTGTACGGCACGTCCATCGTGCAGATCGCGCACGAGTCGAGCAGGCGCTCGATGTGCTCGCGAAGACGGAAGATCGCGGTGCGTCCGTCGGCCCGCTGGTACGCACGAATCCCTTCGAATGCGCCGACGCCATAGTGCATCGTGTGCGCGAGCAGGTGGTCGGTGGCGCTGTCCCAGGGGACGAGCTGACCGTCGAGCCAGATGGTGTCGAGCTTCTTGATGCCCATGTACGCTTCGTACCAACGCAGGCCTGCGATCACAAGGCGCACAGCGGCGACGATCTCGCAGGTACAGCCCCGCGACGACGCGAGATGACGCATCCCGCCGTGTGAATGCAGTTACGCACCGAGGAGGCGCGTGTACGCACCGCGGATCTCGTGCTGCCACCGCTCGACGTGCTCGAGCAGCACGCTGCCGTCGGGAAACCCGGATCGCCGCGCGAGCTTGTCGAGCTCGTCGCGCGCTTCGGGCAGGCGATGGATCGGCTGGTCGTTCACGACGCGCAGCCGGTGCTCGATCCGGCGGAGGAACCGGTATCCGTGATCGAGGATCTCGATCTCGCGCGGCGGCGCGATGCCACAGGCTGCCGCGGCGCGCAGCGCGGTCTCGGTCGCCGTCGTGCGCAGCTCGGGGTGGGCGTGGCCGTGGACGAGCTGCAGATACTGCGCGGCGAACTCGACGTCCATCACGCCGCCGGTGCCGGTCTTGAGGTCGCCGACGTGGCCGAGCTCGCGCTCGATCTTCTCGCGCATGCGCGCGATCTCGGCGGCGATCGCGCGCGGATCCGCCGGCGGTGCGCCGTAGACCGTCTCGTGCGCGAGCCGCTCGACCTCGGCGCCGAGCGCCCGGTCACCGGCCACGGGGCGCAGCTTCGTCAGCGCCTGCCGCTCCCACAGCCGCGCCTCGCTCTGGTGATAGCGCCGCCAGCCGGCGAGCGACGTCACGAGCAGGCCCTGGCTGCCCGACGGGCGCAGGCGCGTGTCGAGCTCGTAGAGCCGGCCGCGCGGCGTGCGCTGCCGGAGCGCACCGAGGAGGCGCTGCGCGCAGCGGCTGAACCACTCGGCGTCGTCGCCCTCGCCGGTGTACACGAACACGACGTCGAGATCCGCGGCGTAGCCGAGCTCGCGTCCGCCGAGCTTGCCGAGCGCGAGCACGGCGAGCTTGCCGCCCTCCGGTGCCGGGCCGTACCGCCCGGCGAGCTGCGCCTCGACGATCGC
>JAEUJX010000419.1 GCA_016794545.1 Myxococcales bacterium | reverse complement strand
ACCGTCGCCGCCTTCGCCGTGATGCTCGCACCGCACTTCCTGTCGGCGATGCGCGACACCGGATCGCCGCTCGGCATCCTGCTCGCGAGCAAGGGCGTGCCCGGGCAGACCTGGATCGCCGAGGGGCTCGCGACGTACCTGACGTCGAATCCGTTCCGCTACTACGGCGTGCTCGCGCCCCCGATCCTGCTCGCCGGGCTCGCCGCGCCGGCGCTGATGCGCGACCGGCCGACGCTGCTGCTGTGGAGCGCCGGCGTCGGAGACATCGTCGCGCTCGGCCTGATCAGCCACGCGCATCCGCGCTACATCTTCTTCGGGATCGCGCTGCTCGCGATCCTCGGCGTCGAGGTGCTCCGCCGCGCGATCGCCGAGCGCCGGATCGCCGCGATCGTCGCCGGCGTGGCGGTCGCGCTCGCGACCGTGCTCGTGATGCGCCAGCAGCTGCACCGCGCCGACTATCGCGCGGAGACCACGACGGACACGCGGCGGGCCGCGGAGGTGATCCGCGCGGACGCCGCCGGCGCGCGCTGCTACGTGATCGGCGATCAGTACACGCAGCTCGAGCACTACAGCGGCTGCCAGGCCTCGGCGTGGCCCTGGGACGAACAGGGCACGGCGAAGATCTACATGGTGCAGAAGGACCAGGCGGCGCCACGCTCCTGGCGCGGCCGGATGCACGTCCTCGTGAACGAGCCGCAGCTGCGCGTCACCCGCTGGGATCCGTAACTCGCCGAGCGCGCTTGGCGGCAGGTGTGGGAGACTGGAGGAATGAGGAAGGTCTTGGTGGTGGTGACGATGCTCGCGGCCTGCATGCAGCAGTCGCCGCCGCCACAGTACGGACAGCAGCCGTATCCGCAGCAACAACCCTACGGACAGCAACAGCCCTACGGCCAGCAACAGCCCTACGGACAGCAGCCTGGTTACGATCCGTATGCCGGCCAGGACACCGGCTACCCGCAGCAGCCGCCGCAGGACACGCGGCGGTTCAGCTTCAACGGCCGAGCCGCGACCTCGGGGGACCTGGCGGTCCTCGCCCAGATCGAGGCGATGTACCGGATGCAGGCCCCGCCCGGCGACTACTGGTACGACGCGCGCAGCGGCGCGGCGGGACGCTGGGGTGGACCGACGCTCGGCTTCCTCCCCGCGGGGCTCGCGCTCGGCGGCCCGCTTCCGCCGAATGCATCGGGCGGCGGCAACGGCATGGTGACCGGCGTGTTCATCAACGGCCGCGAGCTCCATCCGGTCGACGTGCAGGTCATGATGCGGATCTACGGGCAGGTCATCCCCGGCCGCTGGTGGGTCGACGCGCAAGGCAATGCGGGCCAGGAAGGCGGCCCCGCCCTGATCAACCTCGTCCAGCTCGCCCAGCAGCGGGGTGGTGCCGCGTCGAGCTACTACCGGAGCGACGGCCAGGGCAACAACGCGTTCGTCGGCGGTGGCTGCGTCTCGGTCAGCACGTCGACGGGCAGCGGCTCCGACAAGAAGTCGATCGACTACTACTCGGCCGGCTGCTAGCAGCCTCGCCGCGTTCTGTTAGGCTTTCGGCGTGGCGCAACCTGGCTGGGCCGGGCGGATCATCGACGGACGCTATGTCGTCGAGTCGGTGATCGGCGCGGGCGGCATGGGCCTCGTGCTGAAGGCGCGCCACCGGTTCACCGGCGCCGACGTCGCGCTCAAGGTGCTGAAGCCCGAGCTCGAGCTCGACACCGAGGTGCAGATGCGGTTCCTCGCCGAGGCGCGCGCGCCGACCGCGATCGGCCACCCGGGCATCGTCAGCGTGATCGACGCGGGGAAGGCGCCCGACGGCGTGCTCTACCTCGTGATGGAGCTGCTCCTCGGCAGGCCGCTCCGCATCCCGCTCGCGCGCGGCGAGCTCGCCGCCGGCGACATGCGCCGGATCCTGCTCGAGCTGCTCGAGGCACTCGGCGTCGCGCACACGCGCGGGTTCGTGCACCGCGACCTCAAGCCCGAGAACGTGTTCCTGTGCGGACCGAGCGCGACCGTGAAGCTGCTCGACTTCGGCATCGCGAAGGTGCTCGAC
This sequence comes from Myxococcales bacterium, assembly GCA_016794545.1. GTDB lineage: Bacteria > Myxococcota_A > Polyangia > Haliangiales > Haliangiaceae > JABFXX01. The sequence continues at coordinate 4,123 of JAEUJX010000419.1, read as the reverse complement.
GCCGGGATCGCGAAGGTCAAGACGCAGACCGGATCGACGCTGGGCACGCCGGCGTACATGGCGCCGGAGCAGTTCCACGATCCGAGCGGCGTCGATCCGCGCGCGGACCTGTGGGCGGTCGGCGTGATGACCTACGAGATGCTCGCCGGGCGGCTGCCGTTCCGCGCCGACACCGCGCAGTCGATGCTGCTCGCGGTCGCGACCATGGAGCCCGATCCGATCACCGCGCACCTCCCCGACGCGCCGCCGGTGGTCGAGGCGTTCTTCCGTCGCGCGCTGTCCCGGGACCTCGCCGGCCGGTTCGCGAGCGCGCCGGAGATGGCGACCGCCCTCGCGGCGCTGCCGCTCGGCGCTCCGCAGATCCCGGCGCCCGCCCCGCGCGCACACCGCCCGAGCGCCGCGCCGCCGCCGGCGGGCCCGGCCGGGATGGGCGCGACAATGGCCACGGGCTACGGCGGCACGCAGGCCACCGGCCACGGCGGCACGCTGGCCACTGGCCACGGCGGCACGCAGGCCACCGGCTGGCAGACACCGCCACCCGGACAGACACCGCCACCGGCGCAGACGCCCGGTGCGCATCCTCCTGCCCCGCCCGCGGCGTCGACACCCTCGCGCCCGGTGCCGGCGCTGGCTGCCCAGCCCGCGACGAACCGGAAGGCGTGGATCATCGGCCTCGGGCTCGCGTCGGCCGTCTCGATCGCGGCGGTCGTCCTCGCCGTCTCGATGACGCGCTCGTCGAGCCCCGCCGCGGATCCCGGGCCCGGATCCGCCGCGGCACCGGGATCCGGAATCGCGAAGACCGTCGCGAACGATCCGCCCCCGCCACCTCCCCCGCCGGTCGATGCCGCCGTGATCGCGCACGCGCCGCCCGAACCGGTCGACGCCGCGCCGATGTCGGCCCGGGATCAGGAGAAGGCGATGCTCGGCATCCTCGATCCGGACGCGCGGAGCCGCGCGCCGCGCGACGCCGGCGCCGGCGCCGCGAAGCCGCCGAAGCGCTCCGCCGATCCGATCGACGACGAGGCCGACGAGGCCGACACGCCCCCGCCAGCGCTGTCGACGAAGGAGCTGTGCTCGCGCGCGTGCTACGTGGCGATCCAGAAGTGCGGCATCGCCTCGGCGACGTGCATCAACGACTGCATGGCGAACGACGAGCTCCAGAAGTGCGCGCGGCAGCCCTTCACGTCGTGCAACGCCGCCGCGATCTGCGGCATGCGCGCGACCTGCGGCTCGATGGTGCTGCGGGGCTCGGGCACGTGCGCGCAGGCGGCGACCTGTCAGGCCCAGTGCGGCCTCGGCGACTTCGCGTGCGGCTGCGCGTGTGCGCGCGCGATGTCGCCGGCGAGGGCCGCGCTGCTCTCGGCCTTCGACGCGTGCGCGCTCAACTGCAAGCTCGACGGGAACTGCGTCGCGCGGAACTGCCAGCGCCAGGGTCAGGCGTGCGTCTCGAACTGATCGCGCTCGCGCTGCTCGCCGGCGCGTGCGACAAGCGCGAGCGCAGCCCCGATCCACCGAGCGGCTCGGGCTCCCCCGCCGACCTGCCGGATCCGCTGCGCCTCGACTGGCAGGGCCTGCGCTACGATCTCGGCTCGCTCGGGGTGATCCAGGCCACCGGGGCGCTCACGCAGTTCGGGGTGTACGAGGACGAGCAGGGCGGCGTGCACGTGACGCAGGACCCGGGGCGCGCGACGGACGGCCGGGGCGCGCTCGACCTCGACCCGCCGGTGCTCGTCGATCTCGACGGCGATCATCACGACGAGTCCGTGATCCCGTTCGAGCTGCGCGCACGCGCGACCGGCGACAGCGTCTACGGCGTCTTCGTGTTCGCACTGCGCGCCGGACAGCCGGTCCAGCTCGGCGTGGTGACCACGACAGCCAAGCACGCGTTCTCGGTCGACGGCAACGCGATCAAGACCGCCGAGGGTGCGCTCTGGACGTGGGACCCCGCGCAGCAGCGTCTCGTGCGGAAGCCCTGAGCGCGGATCAGCGCCCGAGCTGCTCGAGGAGCTTCGCCCCGAGCCCCTCGGGCGGGTCCGGCTCCGGCAGGTTGCCGTAGATCGCCGAGATGTCGCGCATCGGCACGTCCTCGTTGCCGGCGCCGGTGCCGTAGCGCCCGTAGGGCTCGACCGGCTTGCGCAGCGAGACCACGCCGCCCGACGGGCCCATCGGCTTGATGAACCCCTTGTGAAGCGCGGTGCCGATGCGCGCCGGGCAGCGGCACGGGTTCATCGGGTTCACGTGCTCGCAGCGCGGCGCGAGGTAGTCGCCGATCTTCTTGCGCGCGCGGGACAGCCGCACCTTGTACGCGCTCTCGGTGATGCCGAGGCTCGATGCCGCCTCCACGTCGCCGAGCTTGAGCACGTGGCACACCACGAATGCGGCGCGCTCGCCGGGCGGTAGGCAGTTGATGACCGAGGTCATGCAGCCCTGCTTGAGCTCCCAGAGCAGGAAGTCGCGCTGCGGATCGTTGAGCGAGCGCACGACGTCGGTGCGCGTGGCCTCGTTGCGGAGCGTGTCGTCGAGGATGTCGAAGTTGACCTCGGGCTGACGGGGCAGCCGCTCCTCGAGCAGCTTGTTCGCGATGCCGAGCAGCCAGACCTCGACGTTCTCGGTCGGGATCTTGTCCTGCGCGGCGGCGAGCGCGAACACGTCGGCGAGGTAGCGCTCGGCGCGGTCGCGGTCGAGCGTCAGCCGGAACACGAAGTTGTACATGCGGCGCCAGTTTGGCTCGACGAGCTCCCGCAGCTGTTCCTTGTCGAGCTTGGTGGCCATCCGAGCCGTGAGTTTACACCGGTCGTGATAGGTTCATCGAGATGGGTCGGCGGATCGCGTACCTTGCGCTAGCGATAGCTCTGTGTTCGGGCCTGGTGGCCTGCTACGACGTCCCCCAGCCGGTCTGCGGGTTCGTCTGTGGCGCCGGCGGCGCGTGCCCCGACGACTACACGTGCAATCCCGCGGACAACCGGTGCCACCTGAACGGCTCCCCGCCGACGACCTGCCCGGGCGGCGCCGACGCCGGGATCGACACCCCCGACGGCCCGGGGATCGACATGGGCGTCAACACGCCCCCCTCGGTCGTCAGCACCACCCCCGCCGACCTGGCGACCGGCGTCGCGGTCACGACCACGGTCTCCGCGACCTTCTCGGAGGAGGTGTTCGGGATCAACGGCGGTTCGTTCTCGCTGGCCCAGGGCGTCCAGCAGGTCGCCGCCACCGTGTCCTATGCGAGCGGTGCGTCCCCCGTCGCCACGCTGACCCCGACCGCGCAGCTCGCGCCCAACACCACGTACACGGCGACGCTGATGAACAGCATCGTCGACTCGGGCGGCGCCTCGCTGCCCCAGAAGACCTGGACGTTCACCACGGCCGCTGACACCACCGCGCCGACGGTGACCGCGCGCACCCCGATGCCCGGCGCGACCGCGGTGGCGACCAGCTCGACGGTCACCGCGCAGTTCAGCGAGAACGTGATGGGCGTGTCGGGGACGACGTTCACGCTCGCCGATGGCGGCACGCCGATCGCGGGCACCGTCACCTACGCCGCCGGGACCCGCACGGCCACGTTCACGCCCGCCGCCGCGCTCCCCCAGGGCACGCTGCTGACGGCGACCTTGACCTCGGGCATCACCGACACGTCCGGTAACGCGCTCTCGGGCGCGCCGGTGACGTGGACGTTCACGACCGCCTCCGACACCACGGCGCCCACCGTGATGACCCGCACGCCCGGGCCCGGCGCGACCATGGTGTCGACGGCGACGACCATCGTCGTGCTGTTCAGCGAGCCCGTGATGGGCGTGACCACGACGAGCTTCACGGTCAACGACGGCGCCGCGGTCACCGGCACCCTGGCCTCGGCGATGAGCGGTCGCGAGTGGACGTTCACGCCCGCCGCGCCGCTCGCGGCCAACACGGCCGTCACGGTGAACCTCACCACCGCGATCGCGGATCTCGCCGGCAACGCGCTCGCCGCGCCCGTGACCTGGATGTTCATGACGGCGCCCGACACCACGGCGCCGACCGTGACGATGCGCACGCCCGCACCGAACGCGACGATGGTCGCCACCAGCACCACGATCGTCGCGACCTTCTCCGAGCCGGTGATGGGCGTGACGACGTCGACCTT
>JAEUJX010000413.1 GCA_016794545.1 Myxococcales bacterium | reverse complement strand
CCCGTCGCCGGCGACGCCGCGCAGCGACTTGCCGTCGCGACCCACCGGCGTGGTGAGCGGCGCGGCACCGTCCGGCTGCGCGTGCTTCGGGCCAGGACAGGCCGCGAGCCACATCAGCAGCGGAGCGATCGAGAGACGGAGCATCTACCTCCGCACCGCCTCGGGCGGTGCTGCGCGGCCCGGCAGCGCCGAGCCGTGCCCTAGAACTTCTCGCCGCGGGCGCGCATCTCGGCGAGCACGGCCGGCAGGCCGAGCTTGTCGATACGGCGCATGCCGCGCGCGGACACGCGGAGCGTGATCCAGCGCTTCTCGTCCTCGAGCCAGAAGCGCTTGTTCATGAGGTTGATCTCGAAGCGGCGCTTGGTGTGGCGGTTCGAGTGCGAAACGTTCGAGCCGACGAGCGGCTTCTTCCCGGTGACCTGACATTCGCGCGACATGACGGCGGCTCCTTAGATCTTCGACTCTTTGAAATCGACGTGCTTGCGAACCACCGGGTCGTACTTCTTCAGCACGAGCTTGTCCGGGGTCCGCTTGCGGTTCTTCGACGTCGTGTAGAAGAAGCCGGTGTCGGCGGTCGACACGAGGCGGATCAGCTCGCGTCCAGATTTGCTCTTCTTGGCCATGGCGAATCTCCGAGGTGCAGCTCGTGCGAACGATCAGCTCGTACGGGAGGCGGACTTATGCCATGGGACCCGCGGAGTTGACAAGGCCCATCGCGACCGCCGGGAGGGCGGCGCGCGATTACGCCTCGTCGTCGTCATCGGCCGGGGTGCCGCCCTCGGTCGAGAGCCGGGCGGATCCGGCCGATTCCATCGCAACCCCTGGCAATGTCGTGCTCTTTCGCTTGGCCCGGCGGCCCTCGATGGCCATGGCCACGATGGTCATGTCATCCCCCTGGGCCTGATCGGCGGTGTGGCTATCGATGTCCGCGAGGATCGCCTTGATGATGTCCTCGGCGGCTCCCCGGGCGGTCCGGATGCGGCGGGACAGCCGGGACAGCCCGTACTCGTTCCCGCGCGCGTCGCGGGCCTCGAGGATGCCGTCCGAGACCATGATCAGCGTGTCGCCCGCGAGCAGCTGGACGCGCGCCTCGCCGGCCTCGAGCTCGCCGGTCACGCCGAGCGGCGGCGTGTGGGCGCGCTCGGCCTGGAGCGGGAACACGCGGTCCCCGCGGCGGAGCAGGGGCACGCAGTGGCCGGCGTTCGTGAACACGAGCGAGCGGTTCTCGAGGTCGTAGATGCAGTAGACGAGCGTCGCGAACATGCCGTCGTCGCCGAGCCCCGCGATCTCGGTGTTCACGCGGCGGAGCAGGCGCGCCGGCGTGCGCGCGATCGCGGCGCGCGAGCGGAGCTCGCTCGTGAGGCGCGCCATGTAGAGCGCCGCGCTGATCGCCTTGCCCGCGACGTCGCCGACGACGAGCCCGAGGTGCGCCGGGTCGTGCCAGATGAAGTCGTAGAAGTCGCCGCCGATCTGGTACGCGGGCTCGTAGTGCACCGCGAAGTCGAGGCCGACGACCTGCGGCACGCTCGCCGGCAACAGCGACCGCTGGATCTGCCGCGCGACGCGCAGGTCGCGCTCGAGCTTCTCGCGGCGGACGAGCTGGGCCTGGACGCGCGTCGCGTGGATCGCCATGCCCGCCTGCGTCGCGATCGCCTGGAGGAGGTCGACGTCCTCCTGGCGGAACCCGATGCGCTTGCTCTCGACGTAGACCACGCCGTAGTGCGTGCCGTGATAGATGAGCGGCGCGCCCATCCGGAGCCCGATGCCGTCCCCGTCCTCGGACTTGTCGACGGCGGCGTGCGCGTCGCCGAGCAAGACGCCGCGGCGATCGCTGATCACGTGCTGGATGATCGTGCCGGGCACGCGCAGGTTTCCGCCGTAGCTCTGCTTCTTCGACGGCCTCGCCCCATCGGGCGTGGTGTCGGGGATCTCCTCGGTCGTCTGCGGCATGCGCGCGAGCGGCTCGCGGTGGCGCTGGCACTGGACCTTGAGCTCGCCGGTGCGCTCGTCCTCGACGAGCACGCCGACGTCCTCGGCCTGCGGGAACAGCTCGAGCAGGGCGTCGACGAGCTTCTGGAGCAGCGCCTCGGCGGTGTCCGACGATGCGGTCGCGTTCAGCACCTGCGTCAGCGCATCGAGCTTGCGCTCGATCAGGCGCACCGCGCGCTGGTCGGCGATGCTCACCATGCCCGAGCTGATGAGCGGCAGCCGGTTGGCCCCCGAGTCCTCGCGGCTCCGGATCAGTGGCGTGCCGCCGCCCACCTCGATCAGCGTGACCGCGTTGCCCTCGGGGAACTTCGGCTCCGGCGTGCCCTCGCGTGCCTCGACCCGGATCCGGTTGTTCGCGATCGTGATCTCGTCCTCGTGCTTCACCTGCGTGGAGCCCTGGACGCGGATGCCGTTCACGTAGGTGCCGTTGTTCGACCCGAGGTCCTCGAGCGTCCAGCTGTCGCCCTGCCTGGAGAGGCGCGCGTGCTGCCGCGAGACCCGCATGTCGGGTACGAAGATCTGGCAGTCCGAACGCCGGCCGATCACGTACTCGCCCTCGCCGAGCTTGAACCTGCGGCCCGCGATCGGACCGGCGAGGAACACGAGGGATGGCATGCCGCCCGGTGGAATAGCACACCCGGAGGGTTCCCAACACACCGGGATCGCGGAGGTTTCCGCGACGGACGCCGCTGACTTGACCCGACGTTCCCAGGCGGGTCTATTGGGCCCGTGCAGCCCCTCGGTAACTTCATCGGCGGAGCGTTCGTCGCGCCGTCGGGCAAGGCGCTCGTCTCGCGGAACCCTGCGGCCGATGGGGCGGTCGTGTTCGAGACCGGGTACACGGTGTCCGCGGTGGCCGACGCCGCAGCGGCGGCCGCCGCCGCGCAGCCGGCCTGGGCTCGCCTCACCGAGGCCGAGCGCTGGGCGCACCTCCAGCGGTTCAAGGCCGAGCTCGCCGCGCGCGCGGAGCAGCTCGCCGACGCGATCGTGATCGAGACCGGAAAGATCCGCAGCGAGGCCAGGCTCGAGATCCAGACGCTGCTGAACCGCTTCGACCTGGTGAAGGGGGCGATGGCCGCCGACCTCAAGCCCGGCGCGGTCGCGCCCGGCGAGGTGCTCCGCTACGCGCCGCTCGGCGTCGTCGGAGTGATCGGCCCGTTCAACTACCCGTTGCACCTGTGCCACGCGCACGTCGTGCCTGCGCTGCTCGCCGGCAACACGGTCGTGGTGAAGCCGAGCGACATCACGCCGCTGTGCGGGCAGCGCTACGCCGAGGCGGCGCTCGCGGCTGGCCTGCCCGCCGGCGTGCTGAACCTCGTCGTCGGATCGGGGGAGGTCGGGGCGGCCATGGTCGCGGCCAAGGAGGTCCGCGGTCTCGCGTTCACCGGGTCGTGGACCGTCGGGCGCCGCATCCTCGAGGCCGCGCTCGATCGCCCCGAGCTGCTGGTCGCGCTCGAGATGGGGGGCAAGAACGTGTGCGTCGTCCTCGACGACTGCGCGATCCGCCAGGCCGTGCACGAGGTCGCCGTGGGCGCGTGGCTGTCCGCGGGCCAGCGCTGCACCGGCACCGAGCGCGTGCTCGTCCACCGCCGGATCGCCGACCGGTTCATCCCGGCGCTCGCGCGGGTCGCGGCGGGCCTCCGGTTCGGCCATCCCGACGACGCCAGCGTGTTCGCGGGCCCGCTGGCGACGCACGGCTCGCTGACCAAGCTCGAGAGCGCGATCGACGCGGCGAAGAAGGCCGGCGCCGAGGTGCTCGTCCCGGGCGAGCGCATCCCCGGCGGCTTCTACCGGACCGCATCGCTGCACAAGCTCCCCGATGGCGTGCACCACGTGCCGGGCTATACCGACGTCGAGGTGTTCGGCCCGGATCTCTGCGTCGAGATCATCGAGTCCGACGACGAGGCGATCAGCGTGATCGGCGAGAGCCGCTACGGCTTCGCGAACGCGGTGTTCACCGCGTCCCCGAAGCGGTTCGACGAGATCGCCGCGCGCACGCGCTCGGGCATCCTCAACCGCAACCGCTCGACGAACCTCGCGAGCCCCCGGCTGCCGTTCGGCGGCGTGGGCCAGAGCGGCAACTACCGGCCGGCGGGCGCGTGGGCGCACCGCAACATGGTGTCGCCGGTCGCCGTGCTCGAGAACACGCTCGGCGCGGTCACGCCGCACCCGCAGCTCGCCACGCTGATCCCGGCCGTCGATCTCGATCGCCTCGAGCTCCAGCACGCGCAGGAGGAAGGCCAGGAGGCCGGCCGGCAGCTCGTCGACCTGCCGCGCCCGATGTCGATCGCGCGTCCCGCGGGCGGCAAGCTGCCGACCAGCGAGGCCTACCTCGCGCGGCTCTACGCCGGCGATCGCGTGCCGAGGGAGAAGAAGCCGCCGGTGTTCGATCACCTGCGCAGCGCGGGCCCATGGTTCGTCTCCGTCGACGCCGAGCCGCTCGCGATCCTCGACGGCATGAGCCAGACCGCGACGGTCGTTGCCGGCTTCGCCGAGGACCAGGTGGTGCGCGCGTTCACCGAGGGCGAGTTCGCCGACACGCTGGTCGAGAACGAGGACACCGCGCTCGGCGAGACCTGGGCCGCCGCCGAGTACGCGTTCACGCTGCGCCAGCTCGTGCCCGGCCTGCCGCACGTCACGTTCGTGGCCTCGGGCGCCGAGGCCAACGAGAAGGCGATGGCGCTGTGCCGGATCAACTGCCCGCGCAAGCACGCGACGAAGGTGCTCGCGTTCGAGGGCAGCTTCCACGGCCGCCTGTTGCTCTCGCTGCACGCGACGCACTCGCCGAGCAAGCGCGCGCCGTTCGAGATCGCGGGCTACGAGACCAAGTTCGCACCGTTCCCGGTGTGGAACACGCCGGGCGACGAGCCGACGGCGCCCAGCGGGTTCTATGCCGCGGCGGCGAGCGGTCAGATCGACGACCTCCGCGAGCGCTTCGGCGACGCGAAGGACGACCCGCTGCTCGCGGCGGAGGTCGCGTCGCTCGCGGCGGTCCACGAGCAGCTGTCGACCGGCGAGTACACCTGCGTGATCGTCGAGCCGATGCAGTCCGAGGGCGGCGATCGGTACGCGACGGAGCGGTTCTTCCGCGCGCTGCGCCTGCTCACGCGCCACCATCACACGTTCCTCGTGTTCGACGAGGTGCAGGTCGGCTTCGGCCTCGGCGGCCCGTTCGCCTGGCACTCGAAGTTCCGCCTGCTGAGCTCGCGCGGGCAGCCCGACTACCCCGACGCGGTCACGTTCGCGAAGCGCGCCCAGGTCGGCGTCGTGATGTCGCGGTTCGCGGATCCCGAGCCGGCGAGCGCGCACAACGCGTCGCTCGTGCGCGGCCGGATCCACGCGGACATGGTCTCGCAGAGCCACAACGCCGAGCGCATCGAGAAGCTCGTCGCACCGCGCCTCGCGCAGCTCGCCCGCGCGTATCCGCACCTCGTGCAGCACCCGCGCGCGACCGGCTACGCGTTCGCGTTCGACCTGCCGACCGCCGCGCAGCTCGACGCGCTGATCGGTCAGCGGTTCTGGCGCGGCGCCGTCGTGTTCGCGGCCGGCACGCGCACCGCGCGGTGGCGGCTGTCGGACTCGTTCCTCGCGCGCGAGATCGACATGCTGTTCGAGACGATCCGCCGCTCGCTGTCGTGGGTCGACGCCCACGAGGGCAGGAAGCCGCCGGAGTGGGAGGACCAGCCGGTCGCCGCACCGGCCGCGTCGCCGGCGGCGGCATCCGCGCAGCCGCCCGTCACCTACCGCCTCGTGCCGCACGGCGAGGCGATGATGCACCTGCCGGCGATCCTCGACATCGAGTACCAGGTGTACGAGCCGGCGCGGCGCACGCCGCCGGCGGAGATCCGCGCCGCGATCGAGGATCCCGAGGGCTCGCTGCTGGTCGGCGAGGCGCCCGGGCCGAGCGGGCAGCCGCAGCTCGTCGCGTTCGCGATCGGTGCGCCGCTCGAGCAGAGCCCGGACGTCGAGGGCCCCGACGACGATCCGATGCTCGGCAAGAACAACACGATGTACTCGGTGTCGATCACGGTCGCGCCGACGTTCCAGTCGAGCGGTATCGGGCGGCGGCTCAAGGAGCTGCAGCTGCGCGACGCCGCCGCGCGCAAGACCGCCGATGGATCGCCGCGCTACCGCTACGTCACCGGGCGCAACCGCGTCGGCCGCACCGCGCAGATGACGCACCTGAACCGCGTGTTCGGCGCGCACGTCGTGTCGATCCTCACCGGTCAGTACGAGGATCCGGAAGGGCAGGCGATCTACTACCGGATCCCGCTCGGGCCGCTCCGGCCGGATCCGGTGGTCAAGGCCGACGTGCTGCGGCGGCGCGAGGCGGCGGCGCGGGGAGAGGAGGAGATCGACTTCGATCTCGCGTCCGGGCTCACGAAGCCGTTCGCCGCGGCACCGGCCACGCTGCGTGCGCACGAGGAGCAGGGCCACCTGTACGGGCCGGCGGTGAACAAGCTCACGCTCATGAACTACGTGACGCCGGCGGTGGTGCGCGCGCTCGAGTGGATCGGGTCGCTCGCGCCGGAGCTGCCGCACCTGTATCTCACCTCGTCGCGCGACGAGTCCGTCGACAAGGCGCTGCGCCTCGTCCGAGTCACTCGCAAGACCGCGCAGGTCGCGATCGCGCTGGAGGGCGGGTACTACGGGCATACCGCGGCGAGCTGCCGGTCGCTGTCGGATCCGGGGACCCACCACGGTGGGCCGGGCCACTTCGCCTGGCCCCGCGTGCCTCACCCGGCGATCGCCGGTACCGAGGCGTCGCTCGCGGCCATCCGGGAGGCCGTGATCACCGCGGGCAAGGAGCGCGTGTTCGGCCTGGTCTACGAGCTCGTGCAGGAGCGGACCGGGCTCGTGCTGCCGGCCGACTTCCTCGCCGGGCTCGCGCAGCTGCGCAAGGACCACGACCTGCCGCTGATCGCGGTCGAGACCACGACGCACACGTACCGCAGCGGCAAGGGGCCGTTCCTCTCGCTCGCCGCCGGGCTCGTGCCCGACGTGCTCGCGTGGTGGGGCGGCGGCCAGACCGGATACCTGCACGTCGCGAGCAAGTGGTTCGTCGGCACGCCGCTCACGCTGGTGTCCACGTGGGACGGCGACGAGCTCTCGCTCGTGCGCCAGCACCACCAGCTGCGCGCCGCGCGTCACCTCGACATCGCCGGCGCGTCGGCCGCGCTCGATCACGCGCTCGCGAACGTCACGTCGTCCGGGCTCGGCGCCTACCGCGTGATCGACGCAGGCGACAAGGCGCCCGCGCTCGTCGAGCACCTGGGCGATCGCGGCCTGCGCGCGCGCGCGTTCCCGAACGGCAAGGTCGGCATCATCCCGGCGCTCGATCAGGTGGAGGCCGCGGCCCAGGCACTGGCTGCCGCGCTGCGCGAGCCATGGTGACCGGCGACAGCGCGAAGCGCGACAAGGGCGAGCTCCTGATGCTCGTCCACATCGCGGTCCTCATCCTCGCGATCGTGATCGCCGTGCAGGTGCTGTCGTGAGAGTCCTCGAGCTGCCGGGAGGCAAGAGCCCGCGCGAGTGGGGGCGGATCCACGGGGAGTCGTTCCGCGGCGAGATCAGAGCGCTCTCCCAGCTCCGCACGTACCTGTGCACCAAGGTCGGCGGGTTCAAGACGGCCGAGCAAGTCCTGGTCGCGGCGCGCGCGCACCTGCCGGTGCTCGAGCACTATCACGCCGGGCTCTCGGCGGAGCTGCACGGCATCGCCGAGGGCGCGGCGGTCACGCCCGAGGAGATCGTGGTCGCGAACCACTACACCGACCTCCGCGATCTCGATCCGGATCCGGCGAGCTGGGTCCCCGCGCCGACCCACGACGCGCCCGAGCTCGCGGGGGCGGCGACCGGCGCCGGTGCGCAGGGCCTCGGGGGCGATGGCTGCTCGATCCTCTACGACAACCGGATCCTCGCGCAGACCTGGGACATGCACGCCACCGCGATCCCGTACGTGATGGTGCTGCGCGTGCCGGAGTCGGCCGACGGGCCGGCCGCCACGCTGCTGTCGGTCACCGGCTGCCTCGGGATGGCGGGGATGAACGGGGCGCGCGTCGGGATCGCGATCAACAACCTGTTCTCGACGGACGCGACACTCGGCGTGGTGTGGTCGGCGGTCGTGCGCCGCGCGCTGCACGAGAGGACCGCGGCCGCCGCGCGCGACGTGGTGATGGGAAGCCCGATCGGATCGGGTCACCACTACTTCGTCGCCGACCGGGATCGCGCGTTCTCGATCGAGGCGTCGGGCACGCGGCGCAAGCTCGTGCCGACCGGCACGGGGGCGTACTGCCACACGAACCACTCGATCGATGCCGACGTCGCCGCGCGCAGCAAGGTGCCCGCGACGAGCACGACCTACGATCGGATGAGCTGGCTCGCGGCCGACCTCCAGCGCGAAGGCATCCGCGATCTCGACGATGCGTGGCGCCGCCTGGGCTCGGACGAGGGCTGGCCGCGCTCGATCTGCACGAACATGGCGACCCCCGAGTCCCCGCACGGCGCGGCGACCTGCGGGGCGATCGCGATGAACCTCGCGACCGGCGAGCTGTACGCCCAGCAGGGCTTCATCCACAACGTCGCGCCGGAGAAGTGGCAGCTGTGAGTGACTACCCGTTCTTCTTCACCTGGACCGCGCAGAACGCCGCCAAGCCCGTCGAGCTGACGGGCGGGGAGGGCGCGTGGTTCACCACCGCGGATGGCAGCCGCTGGCTCGATCTCGGCGCGCTCGCGTACCAGGTCAACGCCGGTCACGGCCAGCGGCGGATCGTCGAGGCGATCAAGCGCCAGGCCGATCAGCTGTGCCTCTCGACGGCGAACGCGGTGTATCCGGCGAAGACCGAGCTCGCCAACAAGCTGCTCGCGATGGCGGGGCCCGGCTACGCGAAGGTGTTCTTCACGCTCGGCGGCGCGGAGGCCAACGAGAACGCGATCAAGATCGCGCGGCAGGTGACCGGCCGGCTCAAGATGATCAGCCGCTACCGCAGCTACCACGGCGCCACGATGGGCGCGCTCGCGCTGACCGGCGACTGGCGGCGCCCGCCGATGGAGCCGCTGATCCCCGGCGTGGTGCACGTCCGCGACTGCGAGTGCGAGCGCTGCGCGCAGGGCAACCGTCCGGGCGCGACCTGCGTGCAGGGGATGGCCCGCGTGTTCGACGAGACGATGCGCGCCGAGGGCGAGCGCACCACCGCGGCGGTGTTCCTCGAACCGGTGCCCGGTGCGAACGGCGCGTGGGTGCCGCCGCCCGACTACTGGCCCGCGGTGCGCGCGGCGTGCGACAAGGACGGCGCGCTGCTCGTCGCCGACGAGGTGCTGTGCGGGTTCGGCCGGCTCGGCAAGCCGTTCGGTCACCAGCACTGGGGCGTGGTGCCCGACATGATCACGGTCGCGAAGGGCCTCGCGTCGGGCTACGCGACGATCGGCGCGGTCATCGTGCACGAGCGGGTCGCGAGGCACTTCGACGCGAACGTGCTGGCGTGCGGCCTCACGTACTACGCGCACCCGACGTCGTGCGCCGCCGCGCTCGAGTGCCTCTCGCTCTACGAGGACGAGCAGATGTTCGGCAACGCCGAGCGGCTCGGGCCCGTGCTCCTGCGCGAGCTCGATGCTGTCGCGGCGCGCCTCGCCGTCCCGGCGCACGTACGCGGCCTCGGCCTGCTCGCCGCGATCGCGCCGCAGGCGCCGCTCGACCGCTGGACCACGCTGTCGGCCGAGCTCGCCGCGAGGAAGCTCTCGCTGCACGTCGAGGCGAAGCGCGGCACGGCGATCTTCTCGCCGCCGCTGTGCATCACGGAAGCAGAGCTCGTGACCGGCGTGCGGAGCTTCGGCGACGCCGCGGTCGCCGCGTTCGGAGGAAAGTAGATGATCGGTCGTCACAAGGACAAGGTCGTCGGCTCGATCGCCGAGGCCCTCGCACCGCTGAAGGACGGGATGACCATCCTGGTCGGCGGCTTCGGCCTCTCGGGGAACCCGGAGGCGCTGATCAAGGGCGTCGTCGAGCGCGGCGTGCGCGACCTGACGCTCGTCTCGAACAACGCCGGCAACCTCGGCAAGGGCCTCGCGACGTGGCTCGAGGCCGGCATCATCAAGCGCGTGATCTGCAGCTACATCGGCGGCAACGAGGCGCTTCACAAGGCGATGGGCTCGGGCGCGGTCACCGTCGAGATGACCCCGCAGGGCACGCTCGCGGAGCGCATGCGCGCCGGCGGCGCGGGTATCCCCGCGTTCTTCACGCCGACGGGTGTCGGCACCGTGGTCGAGGAGGGCAAGGAGACCAAGGAGATCGACGGCAAGCGGTACATCCTCGAGCACGCGATCAAGGGCGACGTCGCGCTCGTCCGCGCGCAGAAGGCCGACCGGTTCGGTAACCTCCGGTTCTGGCGCACCGCGCGCAACTTCAACCCGGTCGCCGCGACCGCCGCGAAGCTCGCGATCGTCGAGTGCGATCAGCTCGTCCCGAATGGCGTCATCGATCCCGACGACGTGCACCTGTCGGGCATCTTCGTCCACAAGATCGTCCACGTGCCGGAGCACGAGAACGCGTTCGAGTTCCGCACCGTCCGCAAGCGCGAGGAAGCCAGGTAGCCCATGCCGTTCTCCACCGAAGACATGGTGCGCCGCGCGGCGCGCGAGATCCCCGAGGGCTCGATCGTCAACCTCGGCATCGGCATCCCGACGCAGGTCGCCGACCACCTGCCCGAGGGCCACGCCTGGCTCCACTCGGAGAACGGCCTCATGGGCACCGGCCCGTTCCCGTTCGAGGGCGACGAGGATCCGAACCTCATCAACGCGGGCAAGCAGACCGTCACCGTGCTCCCCGGCGGCTCGACGTTCGACTCGGCGCAGTCGTTCGCGATGATCCGCGGCGGCCACGTCGATCTCGCGATCCTCGGAGCGATGCAGGTCTCCGCCGGCGGCGACCTCGCGAACTGGGCCGTCCCCGGCGGCAAGGTGATGGGCATCGGCGGCGCGATGGATCTCGCCGCAGGCGCGCGCCGGGTGATCGCGATCATGCAGCACGTGACGAAGAAGGGAGAGCACAAGCTCGTCCAGGTCTGCGATTACCCGCTGACCGCGACGCGCGTGGTCTCGCTCGTGATCACCGAGCTCGGCGTGTTCGAGCCGACCGGCCACGGCTTCCGGATCGTCGAGCTCGCCCCGGGCGTGACGCGCGAGGTTGTCGACGCGCAGACCGGCGCGCCGCTCACGGTCTAGTGGCCGCGTACCAGGCCGTCACCTCGGTCGCGGTCAGTGGACGGCTCCACAGCATCGCGTCGTCGATGCGACCGTTCAGGCCCTGAGCCGGTGTGCCGAGCGGCATGCATCCGACGTGGACGGCCGGCGGCGAGGTCGGAACCGCGATGTCCGTCGCGGCTTCGGCGGCGACGGCCGACAAGGCACCATCGACGTAGATCGACACGCGCTGCGCCTGGGCGAGGCTGCCGTCGTACACGACGGTGATCTGACGCCACGTTCCGAGGAACTCGGGCCCGGGGTCTTCGAAGCGCTGGTCTTCGTTCTCGATGTCGACGTAGAGGTGATTGACGGAGCCGGTGCCGTCGTTGGAGGCCCACAGGAACATGCTGTAGGCGGTGTTGGACATGAAGTCCGTCCGCTTGCTGATGATGCCGTAGCTCGCGGTCGTCACGCCGACCGGTCTCACCCACGCGCTGATCGTGAGCGCGGAGCCGCCGCGCAGGTTCGGCGCATCGGGGACGACGATGCAGCTCGAGGCGCCGGCGAGCTCGGCGACGGCGCCGCGGTCCGCGTCGTCGACCGGGCTCGCGCCGCCGTTCGCGGTGCCGGGGTTGTCGTCGCCGCAACGGTCCCGGATCCCGGTCGGCCAGGAGGTCGGATCGTCGAACGCGAGCCATAGCTCGCATCCGGCGAGCAGGCCCGAGACGTCGGCGTCCGCGCGCGCGTCCTCCCCGGGAACGGCGCCGTCGCCGCGCGTCTGCGAATCGAATCCGACACGGCCGCACCCGACGACAGCGATCAGGAACAGCGCCTGCCACACACGATCAGGGTATCAGCGTCGACCGAGATCTGTGGGATGCTCGCGCCATGACGGCGAGGACGATGTGCGAGGCGTTTCAGAGCACGGCGACGGCGCACGCGGAGGTGGTAGCGCTGCGAACCAAAGGCGACGGTGTCCGGCTGACCTGGCGCGAGTACGCGGATCGCGTGCGGCGGGTCGCCGGCGGGCTCGCCGGTCTCGGCGTCGCGGCGGGGGACACCGTCGGGTTGCTCATGACCAACCGCCCCGAGTTCAACGTGGTCGACGCGGCGGTCATGCACCTCGGCGCGGCGCCGTTCTCGATGTACCTGACGTCGTCGCCGGAGCAGCTCGAGTACTTCGTGCGCGACTCGCGCGCGCGGGTGCTCGTCACCGAGGCGGCGCACGTGCCGCGCGTCCGCGCGCTCGCGGACACGATCATCGTCGTCGATGGACAGGCGGAGGGCGCGCTGTCGCTCGCCGACGTCGAGGCGAAGGCGCCGGCGGACTTCGACTTCGAGCGCGCGTGGCGCGCTGTCACGCCCGAGACGCTGCTGACCTTGATCTACACGTCGGGCACGACCGGCGATCCGAAGGGCGTCGAGCTCACGCACGCGAACATGATCGCCGAGCTCGAAGCGTTCCAGGCCGTGCGCGAGATGCCGGGCGGCAGCCACGTCATCTCGTTCCTGCCGCACGCCCACGTCGCGGATCGCATGGGCACGCACTACCTCGGGATGGTGCTCGGCAGCACGACGACCACGTGTCCCGATCCGCGCGCGCTGTTCGAGCACGTCATGGAGGTCAAGCCCACCGAGTTCACGGGCGTGCCGCGCGTGTGGGAGAAGCTGAAGGCCGGACTCGAGGCCAAGTTCGCCGCCGAGAGCCCCGAGAAGCGCGCGTTGATCAAGGGCGCCCTCGACGCCGCCATCATGAAGGTACGGCTGGAGCAGGAGGGCAAGCCGGTCCCGCCGC
>JAEUJX010000378.1 GCA_016794545.1 Myxococcales bacterium | reverse complement strand
ACCGTCGCCTGCACGGCGCGCAGCATCGACAGCACGTCGTCGGAGTCGAAGACGGCGCGCACGTACGCTCCGACCTCGGGCGCGATGCGGTCGGCGCGCTCTTCCCAGTACGCGCGGCTCCGGTGCCGCCACGGTGCCCGTTCGGCGGGCAGGTGTTCATCCTGCGTCGAGCGCGCGGTGCGGCCCCGCCGGTCGTGCATCGCGACCCGCGTGTCGTCGGCGTAGACGACGATCGTCTTCGCGGTCGCGCGCAGCCACACGTCCTGACCGATGAGGCGCCACGGCACCGAGTACAGCCGCTTGTCGAAGGCGACGTGGCTGTCCTGGTGGACGCGCGCCTGGTGCCAGGTCACGAGCTCGAAGCGCCGCTCGGGCACGGGCAGCATCGCCTCGCGCTCGACGGCGTACAGGTCGATCGGCCGCTTGTGCGTCGTGCCGTGCACGCGCACGTTCGCGATCTCGTCGACCCACTTCTGCAAGGCCGCCGTCACGTCGGCGACGTCCTCGCCGTCACGCCCCGCGAAGAAGTTCCGCTTGACGTACTTCACGCCCGACTCGACCTTGCCCTTCTTCTTCGGCGCGTAGATCGGCGCCGGGTCGACCTTGAAGCCGTAGTGCCGCGCGAGCTCGCGATAGCTGCGGTTCAGGCTCGCAGCGCCGTCGACACCGAAGGCCGCGCGGACGACCGCCGCCTTCAGGTTGTCGGGCACGATCGTCCGCGGCACACCGCCGAGTTCGGCGAATGCCTCGGCGTGCACGCGCAGCCATGTCTCGATCTTCTGGTCGAAGCACACGCGCACGACCATGCGACGCGAGTACGCGAGCACCATCACGAAGACCCACGCTTTGCGCGCCTGCCCGCACGCGGGGTCGTAGAGCTTGCCGACGTAGCCGAAGTCGACTTGCGCGATCTCGCCGGCGGCGGTCTCGACCGCGATCGCGACGTCCTCGGCGCGCACGCCGCGCGCCTTCTTCCACCTCCGCCACGCGCCGCGCACCGCGTAGAAGCTCGCGGTCAGCGTCGGATCCTCGAGCCGCAGCCGGTCGTAGATCGCCTGCGGCTTGAGCCCCTTTTCGGCCAGTGCGACGATCCGATCGCGCAGGTCGTCTACCGTCGAGACCATCTGCGGCGGCGTCACGATCGGCAGCTGTCTCTCGATCGCCGCGCTGAGCACCTCGAGCAGCGGCACGTCGTCGGCCGGGCCCTCGAGCAGGCCCTCGCCCGCAAGCGCGGTGCGGTACGTCCGCTCCGTCATCGGGCTGATGTTCAGAAGTCGCGCGACCTCGCGCGCACCTGTCCCCATCCGGTGAAGGCGCACCAGTTCCTGGAGTCGATCCATCTCGACCCTCCGATTGCTCATGACGGCGTTCTCCTCGTGTGGATCCGAGGACGCCGTCCGTTGCCCGCTCCCGCGTCAGCAGGTGGCCAATTTGGCCGCCCCCGGCGCGATCAGTTTGGCCGCCTCCTGGCGTTCGCGCCGTCGTCACCGAGTGCTGGCCGGCTCAGCAAGTCTCGCAGTGCCTGGCCGGACGGCCGGGCTACACGGTCGACGAGACTCGTGGCCAGTTTGGCCGCCTCCTCCACGGCCAGTTTGGTCGCCCCCGGTGTGAACAGTTTGGCCGCCTCCACCCCGAACACTTAGCCCGCCCCGTTACATCCTCGGCGTCGATCGGAACACCGTCTATGACTTCGCGAGCCGTGGTGTGATCCCGCACCAACGCCTCGGCAAGCGGCTGTTGTTCCGTCGCGGCGCTGTCGTGGCGTGGCTCGACACGTCGCTGTGCACCCGGAGCGCGTGATGCAGATCTTTGCCGTTCGACTCGTCGAGGGATCGGCGTGCGGCGTCGTCATCGCCGCGTTATCGTCGTCGCCGTGCAGCAGACGCTCGTCGAAAGGAGACTCGCTATGAGTGTTCGACGAGACACGCGGTTCGGAACGTGGTTCTACCGCAAATGGGTTCGCACCCCGGATGGACGCAAGGTGCGGATCTTCGGAACTCCAAAATCGGAAGGCTTGCCCGAGACCCGGGCAGGCGCGGAAGAAGCGGAGCGCCGAGCAATTGCTCGCGTCCTGGAGACGGGCGAAGCGAAGCCCGTAACGAAGGAGGTGCCAACGGTCGAGGAGTTCCACAAGGTGTTCCTTGCGACTTCATCGATCATCAACAAACCGTCGTCGGTTGATTCGAAGGAGAAGCTGCTGCGGTTTCATATCGTGCCGCGGCTCGGAAGGCTCCGGCTCGATCAGGTGACCTACGCCGCGATCGAGGACTTCAAACTCGCGCTCGCGCAGACGCCGATCAACACCGGCAAGACGTACGTCGGTGTGAAGCTCGAGACCAAGTCGACGAAGACGCTGTCGGCCAAGTCGATCAACAACGTGCTTACCGTTCTGCGGCGCATGCTGGTGGTCGCGCGTAAGCGCGGCTTGATCGAGAGCGTTCCGGACTTCGAGTGGCTCAAGCGCGATCAACCCGAGTTCGACTTCCTGGACTTCAACGAGGCCGAGCGACTGCTCGCAGCTGCACACGGTGAGTGCCGGACGATGATCCTGACGGCGCTACGCACCGGGATGCGGCACGGGGAGTTGATCGGTCTGCGTTGGGACGATGTCGATCTCGTCACGGGGCGGATCACCGTTCGCCAGAACGTGGTGAACGGGAAGATCGGCACACCGAAGTCGGGCAAGCCGCGCGAGATCCCGCTCGGGATCGAAGTGCGGACGGCGCTCAAGGAGCATCGGCACCTTCGCGGGCCGCTCGTGTTCTGCGACATTACCGGCGAGTTACTCGGAACGGTCGATACGCGGCTGCCGCTGTGGCGCGCGTGCAAGAAGGCTGGCCTTCGCCAGATCGGATGGCACGCGCTGAGGCACTCCTTCGCATCGCACCTCGTGATGCGCGGCGCGTCGCTCAAGGCCGTGCAGGAGCTACTCGGGCACTCGTCGATCCAGATGACGATGCGGTACGCCCACCTCGCGCCGGAAGTGGTTAACGAAACCGTCCGGCTCCTCGTCGGGCCGGCCGCCGAGTGGGTACCCGACGGCGTTGGGCAGAGAATGGGCAGAGCGCCCGACCCGAAAACGAAAGAGGCCGCTTTCGCGACCTCTTAGGTGGTGG
>JAEUJX010000372.1 GCA_016794545.1 Myxococcales bacterium | reverse complement strand
AGCCTTAGATCAGAAACGCGATCCGCTGTCGATCCCCTCTCTGAAGACCCGTTTCGGTTCGCGGACTTGGAGCGTCAGGTTATGGGATGCGCTCTAGCGACCTGCGCGCCCGCACGACACAGCGGCTGTGCGCGCGCGCTCACCGAGCGCGAGCGCTCGGTAGCCTTTGCTAACCGCCTGGGATCGATGACCAGGAATCCAGCTTTCTCGGGCACATGGCATGCAGCGCGCCCCCCCGGTGATCTCAGCCTCGATACTGCCCGCTCGTGAGGGAACCGGAGATGCCATGGGGGCTCCTTCCAGTTCTGCCGTGATTGATCCACGGTGGCGACCATGAGGGAGGCCGATCAGCGCCCGTCCATGTCGTCACGTTCGCCGACGCCACTCCCGTCGCAGGACCTGCTCGACGATCACGACCCGGAGGACTTCTCGATCGGGTACGGCCGCGACATCCTCGTGGTCGACGACAACCAGTCGAACCTCGTCGCGATCGAGGCCGCCCTCGCCCCGCTGGGTCGCCAGCTCGTGCTCGCGCGCTCGGGCCTCGAAGCGCTCGCGAAGCTGCTCGAGCAGGACTTCGCGCTGATCATCCTCGACGTCGCGATGCCCGGCATGGACGGGTTCGAGACCGCGAAGCTCGTGCGCTCGCGCGAACGCAACCGCGCCACGCCGATCATCTTCGTCACCGGCCTGTCGTGGGAGAACGACGCCGTCCTCCGCGGCTACGAGCTCGGCGCGTTCGACTTCCTGATGAAGCCGATCCGCCCCGAGGTGCTGCGTGCCAAGGCGCAGGTGTTCGTGCAGCTCCAGGAGCGCACGCTCGAGCTGAAGCAGAAGGCCGACGAGCTGCGCGAGGCGCAGGCGCGCGCTCACGAGCGCGAGCTGCAGGCGCAGCGCCGCCGCTTCGAGGCCGAGCGCATGGAGGAGCAGCTGAAGACGCTCGCCGAGACGGATCGACGCAAGGACGAGTTCCTCGCGATCCTCGCGCACGAGCTGCGGAACCCGCTGCAGCCCCTGCAGACCGCCGTCGAGGTGCTCGAGCACGATCCCGACAAGCCGGTGCCCGCGCGGATCCGCGGCATCGTGCAGCGCCAGGTCCATCACATCACCCGCCTGGTCGACGACCTGCTCGACGTCGCGCGCTTCACCGCCGGCAAGCTCGAGCTGCGCCGCGAGCCGGTCACGCTCGGCTCGGTCGTCGACGAGGCGGTCACGCAGTGCCAGAGCGCGATCGCGGCGCGCAAGCACTCGATCGGCGTCGAGGCGGGAGCCGAGCCGGTCACCGTGTTCGGCGATCCGGTGCGGCTCATCCAGGTCGTGTGCAACCTCCTCAACAACGCGGCGAAGTACACCGATCCGGGCGGCCAGGTCTCGGTGTCGTGGGGCTCGGAGGGCGGCCGCGGCTACATCCGCGTCACCGACAACGGCCGCGGCATCCCGCCGGAGATCCTGCCGCGGGTGTTCGACATGTTCGTCCAGGAGCGCGTCACGTCCGACGGCGCCGGTGGCCTCGGGCTCGGCCTCGGTCTCGTCAAGCGGCTCGTCGAGCTGCACGGAGGCACGGTGCGCGCGACGAGTCGGGGCACCGGCAAGGGCAGCACGTTCGAGATCGCGCTCGCCGTGTACGAGCCGCGCCCCGACGAGGTGTCGCAGTCGCGCACGCGCACGGGGCCCAGGAAGGCCGCGCTGCGCACCGTGGTGTGCGACGACGCGCCGGACCTGCGCGAGCTGGTCGCAGATCTGTTGAGGCTGCGCGGCCACGACGTGACCGTCGTCGAGGACGGGGCGTCCGCCGTACGGACGATCCTCGCGGAGAAGCCCGACGTCGCTCTGATCGACATCGGCCTGCCGAGCATGGACGGATACGAGGTCGCCCGGCAGATCCGGAACGCCGCCGCCGACGGATACCGGCCTCGCCTGATCGCGATGACCGGCTACGGTCAGGCGTCCGACCGCGCGTCCGCCTTCCAGGCCGGATTCGACGATCACATCACCAAGCCCGCGAGCGCCGACAAGATCCTGCGCGCGCTGCATGGAAGCCCAGAGGAAGCATGACGACCAGTTTCGAAGGGCCCAAGCCCAAGAAGAAGCGCGCCGCCAACGGCAACGGCGACGGCAACGGGCACGTCGCCAAGCCGGCCGCGGCTGCCGCTCCGGCTCTCGATCACCGCCACATCCTCTCGGCGCTCCGCGCGTTCAAGCGCGGCGACTTCGACGTGAAGATGCGCGAGGACCTGACCGGCGTCGACGGTCAGATCGCCGAGACGTTCAACGAGCTCGTCGAGATGGTGAAGACCATCAAGGACGAGGCGAGCGACGTCTCGTCCGCCGTCGGCAAGGAGGGGCAGGCCGGGAAGCGCATGCGCCGCCTGAACGCGACCGGCGGCTGGAACGAGTACATCACCGCCGTCAACGAGGTCATCACCGACCTCACCGGTCACGCGAACGAGATCGCGCGCGTCGTCACGGCCGTGGCGCGCGGCGATCTCGAGCAGACGATGGAGCTCGAGGACGGCTCGACCGGTGCGCGGCGCGGCGAGTTCCTCCGCCACGCGCGCATCGTCAACGGCATGGTCGCCCGGCTCGCCCAGTTCGGCTCCGAGGTGACCCGTGTCGCGCAGGAGGTCGGTGGCGAAGGCAAGCTCGGCGCGCAGGCGCGCGTGCAAGGCGTGTCCGGCGTCTGGAAGGACCTGACCGACTCCGTGAACCTGATGGCGTCGAACCT
Organism: Myxococcales bacterium; assembly: GCA_016794545.1. GTDB lineage: Bacteria > Myxococcota_A > Polyangia > Haliangiales > Haliangiaceae > JABFXX01. The sequence goes on along the minus strand of JAEUJX010000372.1, from coordinate 3,504 downwards.
GACGTCGCAGGTCCGCGAGATCGCCCGCGTGACGACCGCCGTCGCCCAGGGCGACCTGACCAAGACCATCACCATCGACGTCAAGGGCGAGATCCTCGAGCTCAAGAACACGATGAACACGATGGTCGAGCAGCTGCGCGCCTTCGCCAACGAGGTGACGCGCGTCGCCCGCGAGGTCGGTACCGAAGGCCGCCTCGGCGGTCAGGCGACCGTGCGCGGCGTGTCCGGCGTGTGGCGCGAGCTCACCGAGTCGGTGAACTCGATGGCGAACAACCTGACGTTCCAGGTGCGCAACATCGCCGAGGTGACGAGCGCCGTCGCCGCCGGCGACCTCGGCAAGAAGATCACCGTCGAGGCGAAGGGCGAGATCCTCTCGCTCAAGAACACGATCAACATCATGGTCGATCAGCTGTCCTCGTTCGCCGCCGAGGTGACGCGCGTCGCCCGCGAGGTCGGCACCGAGGGCGTGCTCGGCGGACAGGCGGAGGTCGCCGATGTCTCCGGCGTGTGGCGCGAGCTGACGCAGAACGTGAATGGCATGGCGTCGAACCTGACGTCGCAGGTGCGCAACATCGCCGAGGTCGTGACCGCGATCGCCGGCGGCGACCTGTCGAAGAAGATCGGCGTCGACGCGCGCGGCGAGATCCTCGCGCTGAAGAACACGATCAACGCGACGGTCGACAAGCTGAACCGGTTCTCCGCCGAGGTGACGCGCGTCGCCCGCCTCGTCGGTACGGAAGGCACGCTCGGCGTGACCGCCGACGTGAAGGACGTGTCCGGCGTCTGGAAGGAGCTGACCGAGAACGTCAACCAGATGGCGAAGAACCTCACCGGTCAGGTCCGCGACATCGCCGAGGTGACGACCGCGGTCGCGAACGGCGACCTCACGCGCAAGATCACGGTCGAGGCGCGCGGCGAGCTGGTGACGCTGAAGAACACCATCAACACGATGGTCGATCAGCTGAACGCCTTCGCGTCCGAGGTGACGCGCGTCGCCCGCGAGGTCGGTACGGAGGGCGTGCTGGGCGGCCAGGCCCAGGTGCGCGACGTCTCGGGCATCTGGAAGGAGCTGACCGACAACGTCAACTCGATGGCGTCGAACCTGACCAACCAGGTGCGCAACATCGCCGACGTCGCCCGCGCTGTCGCGACCGGCGACCTGTCGCGCAAGATCACCGTCGATGCGCGCGGCGAGGTGCTCGACCTCAAGGCCACGCTCAACACGATGGTCGATCAGCTGAACAGCTTCGCGTCCGAGGTGACGCGCGTCGCCCGCGAGGTCGGCACCGAGGGCCGCCTCGGCGGCCAGGCGTCGGTCGAGGGCGTCCGCGGCACGTGGAAGGAGCTGACCGACAACGTCAACGGCATGGCGTCGAACCTGACCAACCAGGTGCGCGACATCGCCGAGGTGACGACCGCCGTCGCGAAGGGCGACCTGACCCGCAAGATCACCGTCGACGCGAAGGGCGAGATCCTCGAGCTCAAGAACACCGTCAACACGATGGTCGATCAGCTGTCCAGCTTCGCCGACCAGGTGACCCGCCTCGCGCGCGACGTCGGTGTCGAGGGCCGCCTCGGCGGTCAGGCCGACGTGCGCGGCGTGCTCGGCACGTGGCGCAACCTGACCGACGCCGTGAACTCGATGGCGGCGAACCTGACCGACCAGGTGCGCAACATCGCGAAGGTGTCGATGGCGATCGCCGCCGGCGATCTCCAGCAGAAGATCGTGGTCGATGCGAAGGGCGAGATCCTCGAGCTGAAGAACACGATCAACACGATGGTCGATCAGCTCTCCGCGTTCGCCGACCAGGTGACGCGCGTCGCCCGCGAGGTCGGCACCGAGGGCAAGCTCGGCGGCCAGGCGTCCGTCGAGGGCGTCCGCGGCACGTGGAAGGAGCTGACCGACAACGTCAACCAGATGGCGTCGAACCTGACCAACCAGGTGCGCGACATCTCGGCCGTCGCCACCGCGATCGCGCGCGGCGACATGACGCGCAAGATCGCGGTCGAGGTCCGCGGCGAGCTGCTCGATCTCAAGAACGTCATCAACACGATGGTCGACACGCTCAGCTCGTTCGCCGACGAGGTGACGCGGGTCGCACGCGACGTCGGTGTCGAGGGCAAGCTCGGCGGCCAGGCCGCGGTGCGCGGCGTCGCCGGCACGTGGAAGGAGCTGACCGACAACGTCAACCAGATGGCGTCGAACCTGACCAACCAGGTCCGCGACATCGCCGAAGTCACGACGGCCGTCGCGAACGGCGACCTGACCCGCAAGATCACGGTCGAGGTCCGCGGCGAGCTGCTGCAGCTCAAGAACACGATCAACACGATGGTCGATCAGCTCGGCTCGTTCGCGTCCGAGGTGACGCGCGTCGCCCGCGAGGTCGGTCTCGACGGTGTCCTCGGCGGTCAGGCCGAGGTCCGCGGCGTGTCCGGGACGTGGCGCGAGCTCACCGACAACGTGAACGTCATGGCGCGCAACCTGACCGAGCAGGTGCGCGGCATCGCGACGGTCGTCACCGCGGTCGCGAACGGTGACCTCGAGCGCAAGCTGACGCTGACCGCGCGCGGCGAGATCGCCACGCTGGTCGACACGATCAACAACATGATCGACACGCTGTCGACGTTCGCCGAGCAGGTCACCGGTGTCGCCCGCGACGTCGGCGTCGACGGACGCCTCGGCGGCCAGGCCGACGTGCCGGGCGCCGCCGGTGTGTGGCGAGATCTGACCAACAACGTCAACGAGCTCGCTGGCAACCTGACCGGTCAGGTCCGCGCGATCCGCGACGTCGCCACCGCGGTGACGCAGGGCGACCTGACGCGGTCGATCACGGTCGAAGCGCGCGGCGAGATCGCGCAGCTGAAGGACACCGTCAACCAGATGATCCGGACGCTCGCCGAGACCACGAAGGTCAACCAGGAGCAGGACTGGCTCAAGACCAACGTCGCGCGGTTCACCCGCATGCTGCAGGGCCAGCGCGATCTGCTCACGGTGGCGCGCCAGATCCTGAACGAGCTCGCGCCGCTCGTGAACGCCCACCACGGCGCGTTCTACATGACGGAGTCCGACGACGAGGGCCCGGTGCTCAAGCTGTTCGCGTCGTACGCGTACCAGGAGCGCAAGACGGTCTCGAACACGTGGCGGTTCGGGCAGGGCCTCGTCGGCCAGGCCGCGCTCGAGGGCAAGCGGATCGTGCTCACGAAGGTCCCGTCGGACTACATCTCGATCTCGAGCGCGCTGGGCGAGGCCCCGCCGCACGCGATCGTCGTCGTCCCGATCCTGTTCGAGGGCGAGGTCAAGGGCGTGATCGAGCTCGCGTCGTTCGACAAGTTCAGTGGCATCCAGCTCGCGTTCCTCGACCAGATGCTCGAGTCGCTCGGCATCGTGATCGCGACGATCGAGGCGACGATGCGCACCGACGAGCTGCTGCGCCAGTCGCAGTCGCTCACCGAGGAGCTGCGCAGCCAGCAGGAAGAGCTGCAGCAGACCAACGAGGAGCTCGA
>JAEUJX010000357.1 GCA_016794545.1 Myxococcales bacterium | reverse complement strand
CGCCGCGCACCGGATCGAACGCGAACGCACCGCCACGCCGCGGGGGCGGTGCCGCTCCCATGATCTGCGTCCAGGTCGTGCCGTCCCACTCCCAGGTGTCGGCGAGCTCGCCCGCGGCCCCGCCGCCGAACAGCACGACGCGCTCGCGCTTCGCGTCGTAGACCATCGCGTGGTGCGCGCGCGCGGACGGCGAGCTCGCGGCCGGGCGAAGCGACCACCGCGCCCCGTCCCACTCCCAGGTCTCGGCGACGACGCTCTCGCCCGTCACCAGCCCGGCGACGCCTCCGAACAGCACCACGCGGTCGCGCGCGGCGTCGTAGGCCATCGCCGCCCAGGCGCGGCTCGACGGGGAGGTCGTCGGCGAGGCGTTCAGCCACCCGAGGCCGTCCCACAGCCACGTCTCGCCGTACACGTTGGGGCTCGGCGTGTCGTCCTCGATCCCGCCGAACATCACGGCGACGCCGCGCCGGGCGTCGTAGGCGATCGCCGCGCCCTGTCGCGGCGAGGGCGGCGCGAGATCGACCGAGGTCCAGCGCGGGAGCTCCGGCCGGCACGTCCCATCACAGCCGTCGTGCCCGAACCCGTTGCCGTCGTCGCACAGCTCGCCCTTCACCGCGTCGGCGATCCCGTTGCCGCACGTCTCGTTCGAGCGGCACTCCGCGGCGCATCCATCGCCCGACCGGTCGTTGCCGTCGTCGCACACCTCCCCGGGATCCATCCGGAGGTTGCCGCACCCGGCGGGCAGGCAGACGCCGTCGTAGCAGCGCGCGGAGTCGACGCCGGCGAGCTCGCACGAGCCGTCCGCGGCCGGCTGCTCGCACGCCGCGAGCTGCTGGGGCGTCACGCACAGCAGCTCCTCCGGCGACGTCACCTGCGCGCACACCGTGCCCTCGCGGCAGACCCCCTGGTCTCCGCACGGGACCGAGCTCGACCGCACGCACGCCGAGAGCACGATCACAAACACCCAACCGAGGGCACGGGCGGTCATGGCGCCGGGAGTATCGCCCGCGCCGTCGCCCTGGACCAACAATCGGTCCCCGCCCTGTCGGCCCCCGAAACGACAACGCCCCCTTCCGCGTCAGCGAAAGGGGGCTTCGAGCTCGGAAGGCCGAGCTCTGTGATCTCAGATCACGGGGTCAGCATCACCGTCGCCGTCGAGGCGCGCGAGAAGTTGACCGGGTAACCGCTCGGCGGGGTGAGCGCCGCGCCGTTGTTACCCGACACCGTGCCGGTCGCCGAGATCGACGCACCGGTGAAGCCGGTGCCCGTCGAGACGAAGCGGATGACCACCGTGCAGGTGCCCATCGCCGGGATCTGCACGCCGGTGCAACCGTCGGTGACGATCGACACCTGCGTGCCGAGCATCGACGCATCCACGGTCACCGCGTTCATCGGAACGGACGCGTTGTTCGTGAAGACCACGTTGACGTTCGTCATCGGGGTGCCGCCGCCGATCGCGATCGAGGCCGGCGCCGTCAGCGTCTCCGCACCCGTGCCGGTCACCGCGTTCGGGATCATGAGCGTGTTCGACGCGTGGGTCGCGTCGGTCACGGTCAGGGTCGTCGTGTGCGCGCCGGTCGTGGTCGGGCTGTAGGTGATGCCGACGTTGCAGAAGCTACCCGCGGACGGCGGGGCAGCGATCGCGGCCGTGTTCGTCATCAGCGTCGTCGTGCCCGCGAGCGAGCAAGCGTTCGCCACACCCTGAACGGTGAGCTTGAAGTTCGTGCTGTCGGACAGCGCGAACGAGAGCGCACCGGTCGGGGCGTTGCTGGACGCCACACCGTTGACGATCGTGTAGACCTTCGGGCCGTTGTCGAGCACGCCCACGCGGCGCGTGCCCTGCGCGGCCGGGCCACCGGCGGTCAGCGAACCGCTGACCATCGGGTGGTTGAGGCCGGTGCCGGTCAGCGTCAGGACGGTCGTGGCACCCGAGGTGCCGGTGACCGTCGCGATCGCCATCTTCGGACCCGTCGTCGTCGGCAGGAAGTTGATCACGATCGTGCAGCTCGCGCTCTGCGCCAGGTCGGTGCCCGGGCAGGTGCTGCTCGGCTGCAGCGTGAAGTTCGCCGCGTCCATACCGCTGATCGCGATGGAGAGCGCGCCGAGGTTGTCGTTGCCGCCGATGTTGTTGGTGAACGTGTACGTGATCGTGCGACCCGGCGACGGAGCGATCTCCACCGGACCGAACGCGATCGTGGCGTCGAGGATCGACGCGACCGCCGTACCCGAGATCGACGCGAACGTGCCGGCGACCGGGGTCAGCTGCACGTTGTCGTTGAAGTTCACGACCGTCGGAGTGAAGCGCACGATGAACGTGCACGACGCGCCGCCGTTCAGCATGTTGCCGACGAGCGACAGACACGTCGACGCCGGGTCGACCGTGAACTGCGTGTTGCCGTTGAGCGGCGTCGTGTCGATCGCGACCGCCGTGCCCGTCGGGTTGTTCACCGTGAACGTCTGCGGCGGCGACTGCGCGCCGACGACGCGGGACGGGAACACGTGCTGCGCGGGCGTGATGGTCACCGCGGTGTTCGCGAGGCCCGTACCGGTGAGAGCGATCGGGCTGATGGGCGAGCCGGCCACGTTGAACGTGCCGTTCTTGACGCCCGTCGTCAGCGGATTGAACATCACGACGACATCGCAGGTCCCGTTCTGCGCGAGGCCCGCGGTGCAGCCGTTCGTGCTGATCATGAACGACACCGGGTCACCACCGATGGTGACGACCGGCACGCCGCTGGTCTGCTGACCGACGTTCGTGACCGTGAACGTCGCCGTCGAGTTCGTCATCGCCACCGCGTCCGCGACCACCGTACCGAAGTTACGGGTGACCACCGGCGGCGAGATGAGCAGGAGCGCACGCGTGATCACGGTGCCCGTGAGGTTCGACTGCGCGATGCCGGTCGGGAGACCGCCGGTCGTCGCGTTGACCTGAACCACGCCACCGATCGTACCCGCCGTGTTGCTCGAGTACTGGAGGCTGAACGTGCACGTACCCATCGGCAGGATCATGCCGCCGCAGGTGTTCGCGATGACCGTGAAGGTGCCGGGGCCCGTGGGCATCGGCACGATCGACGGGATCTGGATCGTCGACGCGCTGTTGTTCGTCACGGTGTAGGCACCCGTCACGATCGTGCCGTCGTCGACCGTGCTGTACGACGTCGTCGCCGGCGTCAGCGAGATCGTGTTCCGCTGCGTACCGTTCAGCGCCACGTTGATACCGCCCGGCGCGCCGATGGCGGCCGTGACGGTGAACTGGCTGACGTTGCTGCCCGAGGTGCAGGCCGTGCCCACGCACGTGCCGGTCGGCGCGTAGCGGACGCGGACGACGCACGACGCGCCGGCCGCGAGGGTCTGCGTGCCCGACATGCAGTCACCCGGCTGACCACCGAGGATGGTGTAGAAGCCACCCGGCGGCGTGATGGTGATCTGCGAGGTCGTGCCACCCGCGCTCGACACCGTGAACGAGGCCGTCGAGGCCTCGCCCGAGAACGCGGTGAAGTTACCCGGGTTCGGGGTCACCGAGATCACGGCCGGCATGCCGCCCGTACCGGACAGGTTCTGCGAGCTCGTGATCTGCGCGCCGGTCGAGTCCGTCGTGATCAGCGTCGCGGTGAACGTGCCCGTCGAGGTCGGAGCGAACGACACCCGGATCACACAGCCGCCGAGCGTCGGCACGGAGTTACCCGCGCAGGTGTCGGAGATGATGTGGAACAGGTTGGCGTTCGGGCCGGTGATGCGCGTGCCCATCGGGCCCGTGGCAACGCCGGTGTCGTTGTCGACGAAGAACTCCTGGAAGTTCGAGTTGTTCACGTTGATCGTGCCGTAGCTGAACGGGTTCGCCGGGGTGATCGGCGGCTGGATGCCCACGCACGTCTGCGCCGTGCACGGGTTGATCGTCAGGCCGCCACCGGTGCCGGTGAGCTGCTGCGTCACCGCGTTGTTCGGACCGCCGCCGTTGATCGCGAAGACCACGTTACCGGTCTTCACGCCGGTGCTCTCCGGGTTGAACGCGATGCGGATGGTGCAGCTCGCGCCCGCACCGAGCGTCGCGCCGCACACGCTGGCGCCGCCGAACGTCGCCGGGTAGCCACCCGTCGGGCAGGTCACGCCGTTCGTGACCGGGAAGAACTGCTGCGGGGTGCCGAGCGTCGGGGTGAGCGCGAGGTTCGCCGTGGTGGCGGTGTTGTTACGCACCGTCACGTTCACGCACACGGCCTCCTCGGGAGAGGAGACGCCGACCGCGCCGAAGTCGAACGGGTTCGTCGACGGGGCGAGGAGCTCGATGCGCGGACGGGTGGTGCCCGTCAGCGACGTCACGGCCGTGCCGCCCGGCGTGCCGGTGACGGTGACGCTCGCGTTGCGGCGGTCCTCCATCGAGAGCGCGTTCAGGTTGAACGGGCCCTGCGGAGCGAACGTGACGTTGATGGTGCACGACTGGCCGTTGAGCAGCGTGGTGCAGTTGTTGGTCTGCGTGTAGTCCGCCGCGTTCGCGCCGGCGATCGTGACCATCAGCGGGCCGGTGGTCGCCGCACCATTGTTGGTGACGGTGATCATCTGGACCGAGGTGTCCCCGATCAGGGTCTGGTTGAACGAGAGCGCCGACGGCGTGTTCGCGATCTGCGCCTGGCTGATCGCGAAGCCGGAGAGCGCCGCCGAGACGTTACCGCCCGGCGAGGCGCCGACGTCGAGGGTCGCCTGCTTGGCGATCATCGAGACGATGACCGGCGAGAAGCGCACCTGGATGGTGCAGCTCGCGCCCGGAGCGAGGGCCGCGGTGCAGCCACCGTTCGGCGGGTTCGCGATGTTGAACTCGCTGGCGTTGGTGCCGTTGAGCGCGACGGTCGGAACGCCCGACGCGACGCCACCGGTGTTGGTGACCACGAAGTCCTGATACGGGCTGTTGGTCTGGATCGCGACCGAGCCGTAGTCGTGCGTGGCCGGCGCGATCGAGAGCGTGGCGCCCACGATGCCCGTGCCGGTGAGCGTGGCCGAGAACGTGCCCGACGGCGCCGTCGCCTGGAGCGTGCCGTTCTTGAGGCCGGCGCTGGTCGGGTTGAACGTGACCGAGATGGTGCACGTGCCGACCGTCGGCAGCAGCGTCTGGCCGGTGCACGTGTCCGTGCCGGCGACGATCTGGAACTGGTTCGCGTTGGCGCCGCCCGTGGCGAGCGTCAGCGGACCGATCGGCGAGCCGCCCGGGTTCGACAGCGTGAACTGCTGCGGGGCCGAGGCCGCGCCGACGTTCACCGTGAGGAAGTCGTGGGTGGTCGGGTTGAACGTCAGCGAGCCGACCGCGTTACCGGTGCCCGAGAGGTTGGCAACGCCCGTGCCGCCCGGCGTACCCGTCACGTTGAGGTTCGCGGCCGCCGCGCCCGTCGCCGTCGGCGAGTAGCGCGCGATCACGGTGCAGGAGTTCGCGCCGCCCGGCTGGAGGACCACGCCGGTGCAGTTCTGCGAGACGATGTTGAACTGCGCGGCCTGGGCACCCGTCAGGGTCGGGGCAGCGAGAGCACCCGTCGCGACGCCACCCGAGTTGGTGACGACGAACGAGCTCTGCGTGCTGTTGGCACCAACCGTCACGCTGCCGAAGTCGGTCGCGTTCGGGGTGATGACGATCGTGGCGTTGTTGATACCGGTGCCGCTGACGGCGCCGGAGACAAGACCACCCGGGTTCGCGGAGACATCAAAGGAGGCGGACTTCGCACCGATCGAGGTGGGCGCGAAGTTGACGGTGAACGTGCAGTTGGCACCCGCGGCCAGCGTCTGGCCGTTGCAGGTGTCGGCGGTCTTGACGAACTGGGCCGGGTTGGAGCCCGCCGGCGTGACCGTCAGAGTACCCGACGTGACACCACCGCTGTTCGTGACCGTGAAGACGCGGTTGACCGTGGTGGTCGTGCCGACGACGACGTTGCCGAAGTCGAAGGGCGAGCCCGTGATGGTCAGCGCCGTCGGAGCGACGGCCGCCGCGTTGAGGGTGGCCATCGCCGTGCCGCCGGGCGAGCCGGTGACGACGAGCGTGCCGCTCTTGGCGCCGGGTGTGCTGGCGCGGAAGGTGACGCTCACGACGCACGTGCCGCCACCCGCGAGGGTGGTGCAGCCGTTCTGCACCGTGAAGTCGCCGGCGTTCGCGCCCGAGACGATCGCGGAGATCGATCCGGACTCGGCCTGGCCGCCGTTGGTGACCGTGAAGGTCTGGGCGCCACTGGTCGTGTTGACCGTGACGGTGCCGAAGTCAGCAGACATCGGCATCATGGATAGCGCCGCCGGCGTGAGCGGCGCGTCTGGCGCCGCATCCGGTGGCGTCACGCCGTTGTCGCCGCAAGCGGCGAACGTCGCGATGCTAAATGCGAGCGCGCCTACGCGCCCAATCCTCGAGCCCAAAGTTCTCACAGCAGCCTCCTCTAAAAGACAATCCCGAAATCGATCTGACGATGCAGTGGACGTACCCGCGTCCACAGAATGCCCATAGGCGTCCCACACTCACTGGGGTAAGTGGAAGGCCCCGGGCTGGAAAAATTCGGGTAGCACCGGGGGAAAGTTGTGAGGGATGTCGACGGTCCAGGCCCCCCCCGATCTCCGGTACGAGATCTCGACGAGAAATGCCACTTTTTCGACGTCGAGATTTCGTACGGGAGCGCGCGCCTGCGCACGGGCGAAACGCAGCGCAGATCACAGCCACCGGCACGGGTGAAATGGGCCCGGGAGCGCTGGCTGGGGTAACTGGGTGCGATCCGCGGCCGGTGGAGGACTCGACTCCCGGCCCCATACGAGCGTAAATCAAGCGGTGTCTGTCGCGCTGGGGATCGACCTGGGCACGACCAACTCGGTCGCTGCCATCGCGACGCCTACGGGCGTCGAGTTCATCCTCGGCCCACGTGGGGAGCGCGTGCACCCGTCCGTCGTGGCGTTCCCGTCCAGCGGTGGTGTGGTGGTCGGAGCGGATGCCAAGCGCTACAAGCTGACCGAGCCGCACCACGTCATCCACTCCGCGAAGCGGTTCATCGGCCAGAACATCCGGGCGCCGCTGGTCCAGCTCGCCCTGACCGGCGTGCGCTACCGGGTCGAGGAAGGTCCGAACCAGCAGCCGATCGTCGTCGTGCGCGACCGCCGCATGACGATGCCCGAGATCTCCTCGAACGTCCTGTTGCACCTCAAACGGTGTGCGGAGCGCCAGCTCGGCACGCCGATCAAGGATGCGGTGGTCACCGTCCCGGCGAACTTCACCGACGGGCAACGGCAGGCGACGAAGGAGGCCGGCCGGCTCGCCGGCCTCGAGGTGATGCGCCTCATCAACGAGCCGACCGCGGCGGCGCTCGCGTATGGCTTCGGCCGCGATCGGCAGCAGGTGATCTGCGTGTTCGACTTCGGCGGCGGCACGTTCGACGTGTCGCTGCTCCGCCTCAACGGCGAGGTGTTCGAGGTGCTCGCGAGCGAGGGCGACTTCTTCCTCGGTGGCGATGATCTCGACCGCGCGCTCGGCGAGGTGCTCGCGTCCGAGTGCAACCGCATGCTGCGCATCGATCCGCGCCCCAACGCGGCACTGATGATGAAGCTGATGATGGGCGCCGAGGCGATCAAGTGCCACCTGTCGGACAACGACGCCGCCGAGGGCGAGATCGACGGCCTCGAGATCCCGGGGAACCCGGCCGCGCGGCTGCCGTTCCAGATCACGCGCAAGCAGTTCGAGGCGCTGATCTCGGGCTACGTGAACCGCACGCTCGAGGTGACGCGGCAGGTGCTCGCGAGCGCCGGGCTCGACGCGCGCTCGGTCTCCGAGGTGCTGTGTGTCGGCGGCTCGACGCGGATCCCGCTGGTGCGCCAGCGGATCGCGGAGCTGTTCAAGAAGCCGCCGAACACCTCGATCAACCCCGACGAGGTGGTCTCGCAGGGCGCGGCGATCCAGGCCGGCTCGCTCGTCGGCAACCTCGCCGCGGGGTCGGGCATGGGCGCGCGCGACGCGGTCGCGACCAAGGGTCACTCGATGCTCGGCGGCGGCGGCAACACGGTGCTGCCGCAGCACCAGGCGAAGCGTCCGATCCTGATGGACGTCAACCCGGCGACGCTCGCGATCCACACCGCGGGCGGGTTCACCGAGCGGCTGCTCGACAAGAACGCGCCGATCCCGATCGAGCGCACGCGCGTGTTCACGACCTCGCGCGACAACCAGACGCGCGTCGAGATCGACTGCTGCCGCGGCGAGAACCGACGCTACGCCGAGAACGAGCCGCTCGGCACGCTCGTCCTCGAGGAGCTCCCGCCCAAGCCGCGCGGCGAGCTCAAGATCGAGGTGATGTTCCGCGTCGACGCCGACGGCATCCTGCACGTGCGCGCCTCCGATCAGACGAGCGGTGCGCGGCAGGAAGCTCACCTCCAGGTGCTCGGCGCACCGTCGATCGAGGACCCGCACCGGTGAGCGTCCGCAGCGACGTCCTGCTGTGGGCGCAGCGCGTGCTCTCGAAGGGCAACGCGCCCGCGCACCTGCTCCTCGAGGTGAAGGCCGACGCGACGGCGGAGCAGATCTCCGATGCGTTCCAGAAGGTCGCTCGCATGGCGCACCCCGATCTGCACCGCAGCGGGCTCGGGCCCGAGGAGCTCGAGCAGGTGACGAGCGCGTACTCGCGCGTCGCCGGCGCGTACCAGGAGATGCGCTCGCAGCGGATGACGACGACGCGGATGAAGCCGCTGACCAACCCGGCGGAGCCCGCGTCGGTGGTGTCGCAGCGGATGGCGGCGGTCGCGGTCGCCGACAAGCCGCCGCCGACGGGTGGCCCGGCGGCGGCCTCGATGAGCTCGAAGGCGCTGATCTACTACCGCAAGGCCGAGCTCGCCCTGCGGCGCGGCGATCTGAAGGCTGGCCTGCTCCAGCTCAAGATGGCGATCGCGGCCGATCCGGCGTCCCAGTTTCTCCGTCAGGCGCTCGGCGAGGTCGAGGCCGAGCTCGCGAAGAACCCCTGAGATCCACGGGCGATCGCCGGTGAGGTCCGGGTGGTAGACAACGGGTGCGGACCCGTGCAAGGAACCGACCTCGATATGCCCCGGCAGACGACTGGCACTTCGATCACCGGCCACGGCGTGTGGCACCCGGACAACGTGCTGACCAACGACGAGCTGGTCGCCGGGTTCAACGAGTTCGTCCGCCGGCACAACGCGGCGCACCCCGACCACCCCCTGAAGGAGTCGTCGAGCGAGTTCATCGAGAAGGCCTCGGGGATCCGGCGCCGCTACGTCCACGACAAGACCGGCCTCGTCGATCCCGAGCGGATGTGTCCCAACATCAAGGACCGCCCCGAGGACCAGCTGAGCGTCCAGGCCGAGTACGCCGTCAACGCGGCGAAGCGGGCGCTCGCCGCCGCCGGCCGCCACGGCGAGGAGGTCGACCTCGTGGTCCTCGGCGCGTCGAACCTCCAGCGCCTCTACCCTGCCCTCGCGATCGAGGTCCAGGACGCGCTCGGCGCGCACGGCTTTGGCTTCGACGTGTCGATCGGCTGCTCGGCAGCCACCGGGGCGGCCCAGCTCGCGTGCCAGGCGGTGCGCACCGGCCAGGCGCAGTGCGCGCTCGTGGTGGTGCCCGAGCTGACGACGGGCCACATGAACTGGCGCGAGCGCGACAGCCACTTCATCTTCGGCGATGCCTCGGTGTCGCTCGTGATCGAGCCGACGGCGAAGGCCCGGCCGGGGTCGTGGGAGATCCTGTCGGTCGAGATGCTGTCGAAGTGGTCGGCCTCGACGATCCGCAACAACCGCGGCTACCTCGATCGCTGCGATCCCGAGACCGAGCACGACGAGACGTCCAAGCTGTTCCACCAGCAGGGCCGCAAGGTGTTCAAGGAGGTCGTCCCGATGGCGGAGACCTTCATCAAGGGCCACCTCGCGAAGCACGACCTCGCGCCGACCCAGATCGCGCGCTACTGGCTGCACCAGGCGAACGGCCCGATGAACCAGCTGATCGCCAAGCGTGTGCTCGGCCGCGAGGCGACGCGCGAGGAAGCACCGATCATCCTCGACGAGTTCGGCAACACCGCGTCCGCCGGATCGCTGATCGCGTTCTCGCGGCACAACGCCGACCTCCCGGCCGGCAGCTACGGCGTGATGGCGTCGTTCGGCGCCGGCTACTCGCTCGGCTCGCTGCTGCTCCAGCGCCAGTAGCGACTCGTTCGGGGAGGTTCGCGAACAGGCGGAACACCTCGGCTGATGTGATACGGAAAGCAGATGCGCTACGACCGCGCGCACGATCGCACTCATCGCCGGGACGACTGACCCTCGTGCAGGCCATCCGCACCCTCGGGCAGTTCGTCGAGGACGAGCAGATCGTCCGCTGGCTCGCCGAGCAGATCGCGCAGAACCACCGCGACTCCGACACCGGCGCGCGCGCGGTCGCGAAGAAAGCGCGGCTGCCGATGGTCTGCTCCACGTGCACCGCCACGAAGGCCTGCTGCAGCTCGTACGTGATCGTGCGCCTCTACGAGGGCCTCGTCATCGCCGACACCCTGAAGCGCACCGGCCGCGACACGCCCGAGCTCCGCGCCGACCTCCGGACGCGCGCCGAGCGGATGGACGCGACCCCGGTCGCCGACTGGTTCACGCCGTGCCTGTTCCTCGACGGTGCCGAGCGCTGCACCGTCTACGCCGTCCGCCCGACGACGTGCGCGCAGCTCTACGTCTACTCCTCGCCCGACCTGTGCAACGCGCGCTCGCCGAACGTCATCTCGTACACGCCGCGCGCCGAGGTCGCCCACGCGAACGAGCTCGAGGAGGCCTTCCGCGAGCGCCTGTCGCTCCGCAAGAAGGTCGGCCGCCGCTACCTCGGCATCCTCCCCCGCATGGTGCTCGTCGCGCTCGAGGCGTGGGACCGCACCGACTTCCGCGACTACCTCCGCCAGCTCGACTGGCCGACCGAGGAAGCCTGGGCCGCGGCCGTGAGCCGAGCCCCGTAGCTCACGCAAGGTTCATGGCGACGATGCGCACTCGTCATGGTCGCCAGCACGACCGTAACGAACACGGTCGAGGCGCTGTCCGGGCTCGCATGCGCGAGCCGGACTGACGGCTACGGCGCGGTCGCGCGGCAGCAGCGGAAGCCGGTCGCCGACTCGATCACGTTGATCGCGGCGCGCGTCGTCCGGAAGTCGCACGTGGCGCCGAGCTTCGGCGTCTCGAACGAGCCGCCGCGAAGCACGGCGATGTTGACGCCGCCGGTGGTCTGGCCCGTGATGTCGTCGGTCCACTCTTTCAGGTTGCCGGACATGTCGCGCACGCCGGGTGACGAGACGCAGGCGGCGAGCGCGCCGGTGTTGATCATCACGTCGTCGTCGGGCAGGCCGATGATGCCGTCGTAGCTCTCGGTGTTGCAGGCCATCGGCATGAACGCGTTGCCGTAGGGGTAGGTCGTGTCGAGCGCACCTTCGCAGGCGAACTGCCACTGGTTCGAGGTGCACAGCTGCTTGCCCGCGGCCTGGCAGGCGGCCTGGGCGCCCGTCCAGGTGACGTTGCGCCACGGCGGGCGGTTCGCGGTGGAGCAGGCGCGCGAGGTCGAGGTGTTGGTGGTGGCGGCGTCGGGGCGCGAGGCCTCGTACGTGTCGATGTAGTAGTCGAGGCCGCCGAGGACGACGTGAGTCATCGAGTCGATCACGCGGTCCGGGCCGGTGGTGTTGTCGACGATGCCGTCGCAGTTGTTGTCCTGGTCGTCGCACAGCTCGGGGCCCGGCGACGCGCCCGGCGTGGTGATCACGCAGACGGCCGGGTTGTTGAGGTTCATCGCGTCGCACTGGTAGGAGCCCTTGCCCTGGCAGACGCCGACGCCGGTGTCGGCGCACGGCTGGCCGAGGTTCGGCTGGCCCTCGTCGGTGACGCTGTCGCAATCGTTGTCGAGCATGTCGCAGCGGGTCTCGGCGACGATCGCGCCCGTCATCGGATCGGTCTGGACGGTGCCCGGGTAGACGCACCGCCAGCCCATCGCGCCCATGCACATCGCGGTCGGCGCGGTCGCGCCGCACTCGCCGCCGGCCTTGCAGATGTTCGGCGGCGTGCCGAGGTTGTCGTCGGCGACACCGGAGCAGTCGTCGTCGAGGCCGTTGCACACCTCGTTGCCGGTGACGATGCAGAAGCCGGCCTCGCAGCCGTCGGAGGCCATCCCGTTGTTGTCGTGCCAGCCGGTCTCGCACGCGGCGATCGTGCACTGGCCGTTCGCGCAGCCCTCGAAGGCGTGCGGCAGGTTGCAGACCGTGCCGCACGCGCCGCAGTTGAGCGGATCGCCGTTCAGGATGTCGTAGCCGTTGTGGCCCATGCCGTCGCAATCCTGATCGAGGTCGGCGACATCGCACCGCTCGAACGTCGGGAACACCGCGCCCGAGCAGACGGTGACGCCACCGATGCACGAGCGCGTGCCGAGGTTGCACTCGCCCGTGTCGCCCTGCATCGGGCCATCGACGCCCGGCACGCACGCGGTGGTCGGGATCGACTCGTCGAACATGCCGTCGCAGTCGTCGTCGCGATTGTTGCACGTCTCGGTCTGCCCGCCGACGGTGCCGATCGCGCCCTGGCACTCGACCATCATCGTCGTGGTGTTGCAGTGGAACGTGCCGGCGACGCACTCGCCGACGTCGGTGCCGCACTTCGCGCCGCCGCCCGGATCGCCCTCGTCCTCGAGACCGTTGCAGTCGTTGTCCTTGCCGTCGCACTGCTCGGGCATCGGCGGCTTGTCGCAGACGACCGCACCGTTCACGCAGACGTTGATGCCGCCCGTGCACTCGCCGACCGCCGGCCCGGTGACGCCGCCGATGTTGGTGCACAGCTGGCCGACGGGCGCCGCGAGCGTGCCTTCGTCGATCATTCCGTCGCAGTCGTCGTCCTTGTTGTTGCAGGCCTCGGGCCCGGTCGGCACGCACGTGCTCGCGTCGGGCGCGTCGGGCGTGTCGATGCCACCGTCGACCGCGTCGCCCGGGCCACCGTCGCCGTTCAGGACGCCGCAGTTGAGGCAGTACGGGTTCAGATCGCACGACGTCAGCACGAGCGCCGCGGCCGCGACCAGCCCGACGACGAGGGCGCGGATCACGCGGCACCTCCCGCCGCGCGCCGCCGCCGGCGCAGGAGCAGCAGGAGCCCGAGCGCGAGGCCCGCGTCACCGCCGCCCGCCGCGCAGCCACCACCTCCGCCCGCCTGAACGTGCTCCTCCATGCCCGCGTCGGGGAGGAACGCCGCCGGGTCGTAGCAGGTGCCGCCCTTGCAGACCTCGCCCACGTTCGGGCACTTCACGCCGAACAGCTTGCATGGGTCCGGCTCGCAGGCGCCGTTGTTGTTCGGGTTGCACCACTGGCCGTCCTGGCACGTCACGAACGTGCACGGATCGTCGACGCACTGGCCGGTGGAGTCGTGGCACACCTTCCCGAACGGGCACGGCTTGGTGCACGGATCCAGCTCGCACGCGCCGAGGCGGCAGCGCTGGCCGTCCGGGCACTCGACGTCGGCGCAGCTCGAGACGCACGTGTTGTTGACGCAGTACTGATCGGCGCCGCACGTCACGCCCGCGCACGGGTTGGTGACGCACTGGCCGACGCCGCTGCCGTCCACGATGCAGCTCTGCGTCGCGGAGCAGCGCTGCGGGAACGTCGTGCAGTCATCCGGCTTGCACTCGCCGGTCTGCGGGAGGCAGACCTGGCCGGCGCTGCACGTCACCTGACTGCACGCGCCGACGCACAGGTGGCTGTTCGCCTGCTGCGGATCCTCGATGCACACCTGCTTGGTGCCCGGCACCGGGGGACACGTCACGCCGAAGCACGGATCGGCGACGCAGAAGTCGTTCGGCGCGGTGCCCTTGCACTTCTTGCCGAGCGGGCACGGGAACTCACCCGGGCTGCAGCGGAACGCGCACTGGCACGACGTGCACGCCGCGCCGCTCGGACACAGCGTGCCCTCGTCGACCTGCCCGTTGCAGTTGTCGTCCTGGCAGTTGCACGTCTCCTGGGCCGTCGGCATGCCCTGACAGATCACGGCGCCGTTCTGGCAGGTCTCGGTCGCGTTGCACTGGCCGGCGACCGAGCAGCGGCAGTCGTCGGCGTTGCCGGCGATGTCGTCGGGACCGTCCGGATCGGCGCACACCCAGTCCTCGTCGACCATGCCATCGCAGTCGTCGTCGTTGCCGTCGCACGAGTCGTCGTCGGGCGCCATCGTCGCGTTGCAGACCTGCATGCCGCCCTGGCAGAGCAGCTGCCCGGTGCCGCAGTTCGTCGAGCAGTCGGGCGGCACGCACGTGCCCATGTTCGGCATGCCGCTCGGGTTGTCACAGGTCGGTGTCATCGGCGTGCCGGCGCACTGCGCGTTCGTCGTGCACGTGACGGGCGGCGTCTCGTCGATCCGACCATCGCAGTCGTCATCGAAGCCGTTGCACACCTCGGTGGTCGGCACGACCTCGCCGCCGCACGCGCCGAACGTGCCGTTGCCGTTGAGCGGACAGGTGCGGGTGCCGGGCTGGCACTTGCACGCGCCCGGCGTCATCGCGTTCAGCGTCTCGCAGCCGGTGTCGGTCGGGTGATCCGCGCCCGGGTTGTTCAGCGGATCGAACGGCGGGAAGCCGTTCGACAGGTTCGAGCACGCGCGGGTGAAGCCGTCCGCGTTGCCGTCGCAGTCGTCGTCGAGGCCGTTGCAGGTCTCCGGCACCGGTTGCGTCGCGCTGCACGCGCCGTAGCAGCAGTTCGCTCCGGTACACGTCGAGCTCGGGTTACAGCCGGGGACGAAGTTGCACTGGCGCACGCCGCCGCACACGCCGGTCCCGCACGGGACGTCGGTGTCCTCGTCGGTGGTGCCGTCGCAGTCGTCGTCCTCGCCGTCGCACTGCTCGGCGCCTTGCACGACGCACGTGCAGCCGGTCAGGCCCTCGTCGACCTTCGCGTCGCAGTCGTCGTCGAGGTTGTTGCAGATCTCGGTGCACGGGCCGAGGTCGGCGCCGGTGCCGTCGACCAGCCGGCCCGACGCGTTGCACGTGACGACCGGCGCGTCGCAGGTGAGGCCCTGCCCGTTCGTCGAGCACACCAGCGTGCCCTGGCGGAAGCACGCGCCGAACTTGTTGTTCGTGCACGACAGGCCCTTGCCGGGGAAGTCCTCGTCGACGCGCGTGTCGCAGTCGTCGTCGAGGTTGTTGCAGGTCTCGAAGATGATCGAGCTCGACACGATGTTCGCGAGCGTGTTCGCCAGCGCGTTCTCGTCGCCGACGAGGAACGCCGAGCCGGTGCCGCCCGCCGCCGCGATCGCGTTGAGCTGTGCCGTCTCCGAGGGCTGCGTCGAGAACCCGACGACGAACGTGTTGATGCCCTTCGCCCGCAGCCCGACCGCCGCCGAGACCGGATCGCCCTGACAGCTCTCGGCACCGTCGGTGAGCAGGATCACCGAGTAGTTGCGGCAGCCGCCCGTCGACGCGAGGTCGCAGCCCTTGATCGGCGTGAGGAAGTCCTCGACCGCGTTCAGCGAGTTCGCGAGCGGCGTCGGGCCCGTGCCGCGGAGCTCGCAGTCGCCACCGCCGGCGAAGTCGCAGTAGTCGCCGATGGTCTGCGTGTTGTTGAAGTTGACCTCGGTCCCGTCCATCCACATCAGGTACTGGTTGATGTCCTTGCCGAACCCGACGAGCACGTCGGCGCCGCGGCGCGGCGGACCGCAGTTGCCCGCGTAGTTGATGCACTCCTCGCCGGGCGAGTCCTTGAGCACCGTGATGGGACCGGTCGAGCCGCCGTTGATCGTGCACGCGGGGCTCGGCGCCATGCCGGTGTTGTTGCCGGGGTTGTCGTACGTGCAGCAGATGCCCTGCGGGAGGTTCTGGCACTCGAAGTTGTGCGCGAGCTGGCAGCTGCGGTCGACCGATTGATCCTGGTGGTAGCGCGCGAGCGCGAAGTCGACATCGGGATACGCCGCGATCACGTTGTTGAGCGCGGTCTTCGCCTTGTACAGGCGCGAGTCGTCCGCGACGCCGTTGCCGTCGAAGTCGCGGCCCGCGTGGTCGGTCGAGCCGTCGCCGAACGTCGGGATGCCGGGCAGGTTGCCGAGCATCGAGCCCGAGGTGTCGAGGATCACCGTGAACCGCGGGCGCGTGTCGTCCACCGGGCCCTGACACGCCGGGACCTGTGGCGCGCACTGCTGCGGCACGCCGCCGAGACACGCCTGCACGGTCATCGTGCCGCAGTTGAGCGTGCCGAGGCCCTCGTCGACCTGATCGTCGAAGTCGTTGTCGAAGCCATCGCAGAACTCGCCGACGTAGCCGCCGCTGATCTGCAGCTCGCCGACGCCGCCGCCGGCCTCGCCGTTGCAGATCGGGCACACGCCGCCGAGCGCGCCGTTGACGTTGAACACGGCGCGGTCGTGGATGTTCGCGCTCGCGCCCGAGAGCACCGAGATGATGCCGCCGCCGCCGCCGCCGCCGCAGTCGTCGCAGGTGCCGCTCTGCTGGAACGGCGCCGCGCACTCGCCCATCGACATCGCGCCCTGCGTGTCGCCGCCGAGGCCGCCGGCCGCGGTGATCAGCGCCGTCGCGCCGATCGACACGTTGTCGCCGACCACGAAGATCGTGCCGCCGGCGCCGCCGCCGCCGGAGTCGTTCTCGATGCCGCAGCCGCGCTTGCCGGTCGCCTCGATCGTGCCGTTGATCGTGACGAGCCCGATGCCGCCGTTCAGCGCGGCGAGCACGATGCGCCCGCCGCCCGAGCCCGCGGTCATCAGCGTGGTGCCATCGCCGTCGCGGCAGCCCTTGTCACCGCCGGACGCCCCGAACTCCGGCGCGTAGATCGAGTGGAAGTAGCCCGCGCCCGCGACGGTCGGAAGACCGTCATCGTTGCGGCAGTTCGCGGTGCTCGCGGGCGAGCCGATCGCGTTGCAGGCGGGCGTGCCGGTCCCGTTGTACGTGACCGTGTTGCCGCAGTCCTCCTCGAAGTCCGCGGGGAATGTCTGCGTGCCGGAGATGTCGTTGGTGCCGCGACCGCCGCGGCCGAAGTGCGCGCCACCACCGCCGGAGTCGCGCACCGCGCACCCGCCCTGCCCGGCGGCGCCATCGTCGATGATGTACGTGCCCGGGAACGCCTCGGCGACGCCGGCCGCGTTGGTGTAGCGGATCTGCGACGACCCGATGAGCTGCGTGATCGTGAACGTGCCGTTGTTGCCGGCCGACGTGGAGCCGTAGATCGTGATCGTGCGTCCGACGTGCCCGCCCTGGAACGTCCCGGCGGCATCGGTCAGCGTCATCGTGGTCCCGCTCTTCTGGAACGAGTCACCGGTGCCGGTCGTGGAGAGCGGCCCGCGCCCGTCGCCGCAGATCGGCGTCTGATACCCCGCGCCCTTGGCGGTGATCCGCGACGTCGCATCGATCGTGATCGTGCGCGCGCGGAGCTCGAGGTTGCCGGTCGCGGTCTTGCTGCCGCCGGCGTAGGGGTTCACCTCGATCCGGCTGTTCGTCAACGTGATCGACTGGAACGTGTGCACGCCCGACATCTGGCAGGTCGTGTTCGTCAGCGTCAGGTTCGGTCCTGCCGTCGGACAGGGCGCAGCGGCAGCGTGGGTCGCGAATACACCAAGGGCGATCACCGCGGCCCGGATCCGGCGGAGCATGTGTGCGAATCTAACAAGGTGTGGTGACGAAGACCTAGGGCGCTGTGGGGTAGTCCGAAATTCGGCCACGAAATCGCGCCGTTCCTCGTGTCAGACCCCCTTGCTAGGGTCGCCGCCATGTTCGCCACCGCCGCGCGCGAGAGCAGCTCCGAGGGACACGCGGTCCTCGCGCGCGCGCTGGCCACGTTCGGCCACACCACCATGCGGCCCGGTCAGGCGGAGGTGATCGCGGACATCTTCGCCGGCCGTCCGGTGATCGCCGTGATGCCGACGGGCGCGGGCAAGTCGCTGTGCTACCAGCTGCCGGCGGTCGTGCTCGCCGAGAAGGGCGGCGTCACGCTGGTGGTCTCGCCGCTGATCGCGCTGATGAAGGATCAGGTCGACGCGCTGTCCGCGCGCGGGGTCCCCGCGGTCGCGCTGACCTCCGCGTCGGGAGCCGACGAGCAGCGCGACATCCTCGACGGCATCCGAGCGGGAATGTACTCGCTCGTGTACGTCGCGCCGGAGCGGTTTCGCAGCCCGCGGTTCGTCGAGGTGCTCCAGTCGATCGCGCCCTCGATCGCGCTGGTCGCGATCGACGAGGCACACTGCATCTCCGAGTGGGGTCACGACTTCCGCCCCGAGTACCGCCGGCTCGGCGAGATCGTGCGCGCCCTCGGCGCCCCGCGGCTGGCCGCGTTCACGGCGACGGCCACGCCCGAGGTGCGCGCGGACATCGCGCAGCAGCTCGGCCTCGACGATCCGCGGCTCCACGTCCGCGGCTTCGATCGCCCGAACCTGACGTACTCGGTCGCCAAGGCGGGCGGCACCGCGAACAAGGTCGAGCAGATGATCGATCTCGTGCGCACGCGCGATGGCGGCGTCGCGCTCGTGTACGCGGCCACGCGCAAGAACGCGGAGGCGTACGCCGACGCGCTGAAGAAGGCCGGCATGCGCGCGCGCGTCTATCACGCGGGCCTGAAGGACGAGGCGCGCGAGAAGGCCCAGGACACCTTCATGGCCGGCAAGCTCGACGTGATCGTCGCGACCAACGCGTTCGGCATGGGCGTCGACAAGAGCGACATCCGGCTCGTCGTGCACGCGGACATCCCGCGCAGCCCGGAGGCGTACTACCAGGAGGCCGGCCGTGGCGGGCGCGACGGCAAGCCCACGCGCGCGGTGCTGCTGTTCAACCACGGCGACATCCGGCTCCAGGAGTTCCTGATCGACGCGTCGTATCCCTCGGCCGACGTGCTGCGCGGCATGTGGAAGCTGCTGCGCGACCGGCCGGAGCTCGGCATCCTCACGCCGTACGAGGAGGAGCTCGAGGCGCGGCTGCGGGTGAAGCTCGCGGCCCACCTGAAGGTCGAGGAGAAGGCGCTGTCCGCGGCGATGATCGGCTCCGCGCTGCGGCTGCTCGAGCGCCACGGCATGGTCGCGCGCGACGACGAGCGGATCGCGGCCACGCGTCCGGCGCCCGGCGTGTACCCCGCGCTCGACGTCGAGTCGCTCTCGCGCCGCGCCGAGGTCGAGCGCAAGAAGCTGCGCACGATGGTCGAGTACGCCTACTACCCGCGGTGCCGGCGGCAGTTCGTGCTCGAGTACTTCGGGGACCAGGACTGGGCGTCGCGCGATCGCACGTGCGGCGCGTGTGACAACTGCGAGGCCGTCGCTCACGGCCGCCCCACCGGCATGTCGCCGCAGGAGGCCGGCGCGATCCGCTCGCTGCTCCTGCTCGTCGGCGCGCTCTCCGGCCGGTTCGGCCGCACGCGCGTCGCCAAGCTCGCGCTCGGCACCGACGAGGACGAGCGGTTCGACGAGGTGCCCGAGCGCGGTTGCCTGCGCGGCTGGCCCGAGCGCACGGTGCTCGACCTCCTGCGCTCGCTCGAGGGCGCGGGCCTGATCGAGGCGTCGCGCGGCGAGTACCCGACCATCGCGACCACGCGGCGCGGCGATCAGGTCGCCGTCGGCAAGCTCGATCCCGCGTCGCTCGGCATCCTGATGCCGACGGTGACCAAGCGCAGCCGGGGCAAGAAGCGCGGCCGATAGCAGCGCGACGCGAAGCGCAACGGAGGTGGGGACGTGCAACCGAGCATCGGCTACAGTGAAGGCATGACCGGGGCGGCCAAGAAGCTCGTCGAGGAGCTGCTGAAGCTCTCTGCCGAGGAACGGTCGGAGGCGGCCGAGGCCTTGCTCCTCAGTCTCGAGGAGGAACAAGATTTCGAGGATCCCGAGATCGCTGCGGCGTGGGCTCGCGAGATCGAGCGCCGCGCAGAGGAGAACTTGCCTGGCATTCCCGCCGAGGAAGTGTTCTCCGAGCTGCGCGCCCGCTATCAGAAGCCGTAGCCATGAGGATCGAGCTCGCGCCGGCGGCTCGCCACGAGCTCGTCGCTGCCGCGGATGCCTACGAGATCCAGCGAGGCGGCCGCGGTCGAGACTTCGCTGCTGCCGTCCAGGAGACCTCGACGTGGATCGCCCGGTTTCCGCTGCTCGGGCCTCCCTTTCCGGGCGTGCGCTCGGACCTCGGGTACCGGCGGCGAGTGGTCACGGGATTTCCATTCGTACTGGCGTATCGCATCGCAAGCAAAGGGATTCGAATCGAGGCCGTCGCGCACATGCGCCGTGGGCCCGACTACTGGAAGGGGCGTCTGCGCTGACATGCGGTCGTGGCGGGCGTGATATCCCGTGGCCGTGAGGGTTCTCGCCGTTGTCGTGATCGCCGGGTTGGTCGCCTGTCATGGCAAGCCGGCCGTCGAGGCACCGGGCACGGGGCTGCGACTGGGCAACGTGCACCGGGCGATCCGGACGAAGGTCCCGGCGGCGCAGGCGGCGTTCGATCGCGGGCTCGCGGCGATGTACGGCTTCAACTACGACGAGGCGCGCTTCCAGTTCGCGGCGGCGATGCGCGCCGATGCGAGCTGCGCGATGTGCACGTGGGGCTTCGCGATGGCGAGCGGCGCGAACATCAACGCGCCGGAGAAGCAGGCGCCGGGCGCGCGCGACGCGGCGGATCGGTTCGACGAGCTGGCCGTCGAGCCGGTCGAGAAGGCGCTCGCCGAGGCGCTCGACACGCGGTTCCTCCCGAAGCACGTGGAGATGATGCCGGCACCTGCGGCGGAGCGAGAGCGGGTCAACGCCGTGTACGCGGAGGCCATGCGCGCGGTCGCGCGGCAGTTCCCCGGCGACGACGACGTCCAGATCGCGTACGTCGAGGCGCTGCTGATCGACACGAAGCGGTTCGTCCCGCTGTGGGACAAGGCGGGTCAGCCGACGACGCCGCACGCGCTGGAGGCCCGCGCCGCGACCGAGCGCGTGCTCGCGCGCTCCCCGCAGTCGATCGGCGCGATCCACTACTACATCCACGTGACCGACATGGGGCCGTACGCGAAGCTGTGCGAGCCGTACGCGGAGAAGCTCGGCGCGCTCGCGCCCGACGCGGGGCACCTCGTGCACATGCCGGCGCACACGTTCCTCTACCTCGGCCGCTACGCCGACGCCGAGGACGTCAACCGCGCCGCGATCGCCGCCGATCGCCGGTACCTCGACCGCACGCCGCCGGGCACCGAGTACGAGATGTTCACGATGCACCCCGCGGAGTACCTCGTGTACGTGCTGCTGTGGTCGGGGCAGCACGCCGCGTCCCTGAAGCAGGTCGACGAGATCGTGGCGAACCACCCGCCGATGCCGAACCCGCTCGGCATCGGACCCGGCTACATCCGCGCGCTGATCGCGGCGCGCTACGGCCGGTGGGACGACGCGCTCGCGCTGCCCGCGCCCGAGGGATCGCTCACGACCATCGGCACGCACTACGCGCAGGGCCTCGCGCTCGCCACGAAGGGCAAGCTCGACGAGGCCGCCGCGAAGGTCGCGCCGATCCGCGCCGCCGTCCCGCCCCCACCGCCCCGTCCCGCGGCACCCGCCCCGGAGCACGGACACGGCGGCGATCACGCCACGGGCGCCGGTGCGAATCCGCCGCCGATGCCGGAGCTGGGGCCGCCGCCGGAGCTGCTCGCGCGCGTGCGCGAGATCGTGGCCGCGGATGCGGAGAGCGCCGCCGCGCAGCTCGAGGCGGCGATCGCGTTCGCGCGCGGCGACAAGGACACGGCGATCGAGCGCGCCCTCGCCGCGGTGAAGGCCGAGGACGCGCTGACTGGCGAGGGTGAGCTGATGAGCTTCCCGCTGCCCGCGCGCCAGCGCCTCGGCGCGTACTACCTCGCGGCCGGCCGCGCCGCCGACGCGGAGCGCGTGTTCCGCGAGGACCTCGCGGCCCACGCCGAGAACGGCTGGTCGCTGTTCGGCCTCGCCACCGCGCTCGAGGCGCAGAAGCGGCCCGATGCGGCCGGCGCGTGGAAGCGATTCGAGGTGACGTGGAAGCGCGCGGACACCAAGCTCGCGACGCCGGTGTTCTGATCATGACCAGGCTGTTCCTCGTCCTGATCGCCCTCGCGGCCTGCGCGCGGCGACCCGCCCCCAGGGAGCCGAGCGAGCGGGCGCTGTTCCGCGACCTCGAGCGCCAGGTCACCGTGGCGTCGACGACCGGCTGGCGCGTGGACCGGTTCGAGGTCGACTCGCTGGTCAACGCGGCCATGGACTCGGCGTGCCGCGTCGACGCGCTCGACCGGCGCGGCCTGCTCGCGTGGCTCGATGCAGAGATCCACCGGCGCGGCGGCCCCGTCGAGGTCGCGTACGCGAAGCGCGGCAAGCAGCTGTCCGCTGTCGAGGACCTGCTCGTGCTCACGCGCGTCCAGAAGCTGCTCGCGCGCGCCGACGAGCTGTCGCTCGACTGCCCGTTCTGGCTCGAGCCCGAGCGCCCGTTTCACGGCCGCCAGATCAGCGACGGCAAGTGGCTGCTGTCGTTCGGCGGCGGCGGCAAGGGCACCCTCTCGCTCCAGGGCGACTCGATGGACCTGAAGTTCGGCGGCGCGGGGCGGCTCCTGCTCGGCAAGATGTTCTCCGACGAGCGCGGGTTGTTCACGGGCCTCGAGGCCGGCGCCTCCGCCGCGTTCCCGAAGAACGCGATGGGCGAGCGCGACTCGCTCGAGCTCGGCGTGGATCTCGTGACCCCGGTGGTCTACCGCCGGGTGCTGCTCAACGCCTACTACGAATTCGAGATCGGCTACCTCGGCCGCGCTACCGAGCGCGACTGGACCGCCTTCGACCACGGCGTGCACGCCGGGTTCGCGGTCGGTGCGCGCGGCCTGCGCACGCGCTTCGTGTTCCCGGGCGCCGCCGTCGGCATCTCCTGGGAGCGCACGTTCCTCGACGGAGACGACGCGACGACGATCAAGATCGGCGCGCGCGTCGCGTTCGATCTCGAGCTCTAACGCACGCGGATCCGGACGATCACGTTCTTCGAGGTCGGCGTCCCCGAGCGGTCGGCCGTCGAGTCGAGCGGGACGAGGCCGTTGGCCTCCGGGAAGTACGTCGCGCAGTTGCCGCGCGGGGTGTCGTACGGCACCACGATGAACGCCTCGGCGAGGCGCTCGCCGTCACTCCACTCGGAGATCAGATCGACGACCTGGCGCTCGATCAGGTGACGCTCTGCCATGTCGGCGGTGTTCATCAGCACCACGCGGCGCTCGCCGCGGATGCCGCGGTAGCGGTCGTCGAGGCCGTAGATCGTCGTGTTGTACTGATCGTGGCTGCGCAGCGTCATCATGCGCAGCCGGCCCGGCGGCAGCGCGAGCTCCGGCGGCGTGGCGATCGTGAACTTCGCGCGACCGCCGATCGGCGAGAACGAGCGGTCGCGGCCGGGGTTCGGGAGCTGGAAGCCATCGGGCGCGGCGACCCGCTCGTTGAACCGCTCGAAGCCGGGCACGACCATCGCGATCAGGTCCCGGATCTCCGCGTAGTCGCCGGCGAGCTCGCGCCACGGCACGCGCGAGCTGCCGTGCAGCGCCGCGCCGAGGCCGCACACGATCGCGACCTCGGAGCGGAGGTGCTCGCTGGCGGGCGGCAGCACGCCCTGCGAGCGGTGCACCATCGACATCGAGTCTTCGACGGTGACGAACTGCGGTCCGGTCGACTGCTCGTCGATCTCGGAGCGGCCGAGGCACGGCAGGATCAGCGCCTTCGCCCCGGGGTAGAGGTGCGTGCGGTTGACCTTCGTCGAGATCGAGACGGTGAGCGCCGTGCGCTCGAGCGCCCGCATCGTGCGCTCGGTGTCGGGCACGGCGGAGACGAAGTTGCCGCCGAGCGCGACGAACACGCGGAGCAGACCGTCCTCGAGTCCGTGGATCGCGCGCACCGTATCGACGCCCGGGGCGCGCGGAGGCTCGAACCCGAACACCTCGCCGAGCGCGTCGAGGAACGCCGGGCGCGGCAGGTGGTGGATGCCCATCGTGCGATCACCCTGCACGTTCGAGTGTCCGCGCACCGGACACAGCCCCGCGCCCGGGCGCCCGACATTCCCGCGCAGCAGCATGAGGTTCACGACCTCCTGGATCGTGGCGACCGCGTGCTTGTGCTGCGTGAGGCCCATCGCCCAGCACGCGATGACGTTCCGCGATCCGACATAGAGGTCGGCGAGCGCCCGGATCTCGGCCTCCTCGACGCCCGAGCGCGCGACGATGGTCTCCCACGGCATCGCGAGGACGTGGGCCCGCCACGGCACGAAGCCATCGGTGTGGTCAGCGAGGAACCGCGCGTCGAGCACGCCGCCGCGGCCCCCCGACGCCGACAGCTCCGCCTCGAGTACCGCCTTCGAGATGCCGAGGAACAGCGCCTGGTCGCCGCCGACCGGTACCTGCACGAAGTGCTTCGCGAGCGCGACGCCGCCGAGCAGATCGAGCGGCTTCTGCGGGTGCGAGAACCGGGTCAACCCGACCTCGCGCAACGGATTGATCGCGACGATCGTGGCGCCTCGCAGCGCGGCCTCGCGCAGCGTGCTCAGCATGCGCGGGTGGTTGGTGCCCGGGTTCTGGCCGACGACGAGGATCAGATCCGCGTGCTCGAAGTCCGACAGCGAGACCGTGCCCTTGCCGATGCCGACGACCTCCGAGAGCGCGACGCCGCTCGAGTCGTGGCACATGTTCGAGCAGTCGGGGAAGTTGTTCGTACCGAACATCCGCCCGACCAGCTGGTAGAGGAACGCGGCCTCGTTGCTCGTACGCCCCGACGTGTAGAACATGCTGCGGTCCGGGCCCGCAGCGCGCAGCTCGTCGGCGATCAGCCGGAACGCGGCCTCCCAGGTGGTCTCGCGGTAGGTGCGGCCCTCGAGGATCATCGGGTGCGTGATCCGGCCGAGCTGGCCGAGCTCGAAGTCGCCGAGCAGGCGCAGCTCGTCGACGGTCGCCGCGGCGAACAGCTCCGGCGTGGCGCGCGCGACGGTCGCCTCCTCGGCGAGCGCCTTCGCCCCGTTCTCGCAGAACTCGAACCGCGCGCGCTCCTTGCTCGGCGGCTCCGGCCACGCGCAGCCCGGGCAGTCGAACCCGCGCGCCTGGTTCATCGCGAGCAGCGCTTTGCTCCCCCGCACGACGCCGCTGTCGCGGCGGAGGTGGCGCATCGTGGCCCACAGCGAGCCGAGCCCACCCGCCGCCCGTGGCACGTCCGTCAGATGAACGTCCGCGCGCGGGACGTCAGCTGGTTCGTCGCCTTCCGCCACGCCCGATGCGTAGCACGGCTACCAGCGCATCCACAGAATCGCGCCGCCGCTGTCGGGCGTGACGAGTGGCGTCACGACGACCTCGGTGCCGCGCTTCCGGCGCGCTCCGAGGCCGGCCGTCTCGCTCTTGCCGCCGCTGTTGCGGAACGCCATGTACGCGGCGCCGAGCGTCACGACGCCCATGCCGGCGGCCGCGATGCCGGTGATGATGTTGAGCTGCCGGCGGCTGCACACGTCGCCGAGAGTGCCGTTGTCGTCCATCACGTTGGCGCTGATGCCGCCGCCGCTGCAGTCGGCGTCGCTGACGGGGCCGGTCTTGCCGGAGGCGGCCGTGTACATCGCGTCGATGTTGTCGACCTTGCCCTTCCAGCTGATGAACGAGTACAGCGACACGCCGCCGAGGACCACCGTGACCGCGAGGCTGACGCCGAAGATCGGCTTCCACACGTTCGACTTGCCGCCGCCGCCGAGCGCCCCGAGCTCGTAGGTCTCGGAGACCTGCTCGCCCGACGCGATCGTCACCGTCTTCTCCTTGCGGCGCTTCCCCGGCGACTCCACCGCGATCCGGTAGCGTCCCTCGGGCAGCGTGACCGAGGCCTTGCCACCCTCGACCGGCACGCTCTGCTCGTCGTCGACGAACACCGTGCCGCTGTCGACGTTCGCGGTGATCACCACCGTGCCGGTGGGCGGCCCACCGCCGCCGACCAGATCCGTGTACGCCTTCTTCGCGATGGTGCGCACGCCGTCGCTGTTCGTCCCGCTCGGGACGGCGATCGTCATCTCCTTCTGGTGCGACTTCTTCCGCACGTCGAGCACGTGGAGCTTCGCGCGGTAACCGTCGCCGGTCTTCTCGAGCTTGCCGTAGATCAGGACGTCGGCGCCGATGTCGCGGCCGATGTCGCTCATGCACAGCGGGCCCTCGCTGTCGCAGTTCTTCAGCACCTTCTCGTCGATCAGCTCGCGGTCCGAGCTCGACGCGAGCTGGTACGGATTGCCGCCGCCGCTGCGCGCCTTCTGGCGCAGCCCCTCGGTGACGTCGTGGGCGACGCCGGTCGACTGCTGATCGATCGTGCCCGTCACCTCGAGGCCGAGCACGGCGACCTTGGGTTTTGCGGCCGCGCTGCCCGCGCACAGCCACAACACCAGCGGTATGACGAGGAGGGCCAGGGCGCGCTGCATGATGGGGAGCGGCAACCAGTCTACCAGTCGATGCGGAACGCCGCGCCACCGCCGTTGGGCTGGAGGATCGGAGTCACGGCGATGGCCTTCTTCGGGACGCGCTTGCCCGTGAGACCGACCTTCGCGTCGGATTCGGAGTCTCCGCGGCCGAACGCCATGTAGCCGGTGACGGCGATCAGCGCCACGCCGACGCCGGTGCCGATGATGCCGTAGGTCGTCCAGTCCTTGTACTTGCAGGCGTCCTTGAGGACGGTCTTGTACTGCGGGTCGTTGCACGAGCTCTCGTTCAGCGCCGGGTGATTCATGCCCTGGAGCTTCTTCGCCGCGTCGTCGGCCGCCTGCTGCTCCTTGTAGTACGAGAAGCCCCAGAACCCGCCGGCGCCGAGCGCGACGACCACCGAGGCGACGAACATCGGCTTCCACACGTTGCTCTTCGCCGTCGACGTGGTGCCGGTCGTGGTGTGGATCAGCTCGTCGGGCTTCTTGGTGCCGTCGCCCGGTGGCGTGACGACCGTGGTGTTGCCGTTCGGCGGCGGCTTCTTCGCCTCGACCAGGCGGACATCTTGCGAGGTCGTCTCGCCGCTGCGCACCGTCACCTTGGTCTCGGTCGAGCGCTCGAAGCCGTCCGCCTCGATGGCGACGCGGTACGGGCCCTCGGGCAGCGACAGCGTCAGCGAGCCCGAGGCCAGCGTGCCCTTCGGCTCGTTGTCGATCAGCACGGTGCCGCGGTCGGCGTTGCTCTTCACGATCAGGGTGCCGTTCGTCACCACGCCGACGAGCTCGTTGTACGCCTTGGTCGCGACCGACAGGATCTGCTGCGGGTCCTTGGCGGCGCCGAGCGGCACGGTCATCGGCGACTTCGCCTTCTCGAACTTCTTCTTCGTGACGTTCAGCAGGTTGATCGACACCTGGTACCCGTCGGGCTTCTTCTCGAGGCGGCCGTAGATCAGGTAATCGGCGCCGAGGTCCTTGCCGATCTGCGACATGCACGACACGGCCTCGTTGTCGCAGTTCTTGATCAGCTTCTCGTCGATCAGCTCCTTCTCGGAGCCCGGCTGGAACTGGTACGGACCGTTCGGCAGCTTCGCGCGCGACCGCAACGCATCGGTGAGATCCTTCGCGACCGCGGTGGTGCTCTGATCGATCTGCCCGGTCGGGTCGTAGACCTCGAGCCCGAGCACCCCGACCGTGGGCTTGCCGGCCAGGGCCGTTCCCGCGAGCGCGCACAGAACCAGGAGGGCCGCGCAAATGGACGAAAGTGCACGCGTCATGGGGGGTCCTCGAACCGCGAGTATACACGCCTCGGGCGCCATCTGATCGTCAGCTGGCCCACGGGAAAGCGGCAGGTTACGGTGTCCGTCACACCTCGATGCGGACCCTGTTCCGGACCCTCTCGGCGCGGATCCTCCTGGGGTTCGCCGCCCTGACCATCACGTTCGCGGTGATCACCGCGACGGTCGTGGTCAACATGAGCCAGGTCGAGGATCAGGTCACACTGATCGGCAAGGGCTACATGCAGCTCGCGCTGGGCGCCAAGGACCTCCAGCGCCGCCAGGACGACCTCCGGAACTACCTGGACGAGCGCCTGATCGACGAGTCCAACGCACAGGTCGCCCGCATCGCGCTCCGCAACTCGCGCGCGAACCGCGACCGCGCCCTCAAGACCCTGCGGAACATCCTCGACACGGTCGAGCGCATCCTGGATCTCCAGCCCGATCAGTTCCGGTTCACGAAGCCCCGCATCGTCGCGCTCGAGGAGAGCGTCGCCGCGGTGGAGCCGCTCTACGCGCAGGTCATGACCTCGCTCCCCACCGGCAAGCCGGAGGCCTGGAACGAGGAGCAGAAGAAGGCGTTCGAGGCGCTGCAGAAGCTCCGCTCCGAGGAGCGCAAGCTCATGCAGAAGGCGAACGCGCTGTCGGATCAGCTCGACAAGAACGTCACCGACACCACGAGCCAGCTCGAGGAGAACGAGCAGAAGCTGCGGCTCCAGACGATCTACCTCGGCACCGCGGCCGTCGCGCTCGGCCTGTTCATCACGATCTGGGTCGTGATCACGCTGCGCCCGCTCGCGCGGCTCCGCGAGGCCGCGCGCCGCATCGCCTCGGGCGACTACGGCAGCCGCATCCCCGAGCGCGGCCCCACCGAGGTCGCCGACCTCGCGCGCGAGTTCAACTCGATGGGCCGCGCCGTCGAGGAGCGCGAGCGCGAGGTGGTGCGCGCCGAGCGGCTCGCCGCTGTCGGCAAGATGGCCGCGATGATCACGCACGAGGTGCGCAACCCGCTCTCGTCGATCGGCCTCAACACCGAGCTGCTCGAGGAGGAGCTCGCCGACGTGCCGAACGCCGACGAGGCGCGCGGCCTGTGCCGGTCGATCCACCGCGAGGTCGACCGCCTCACCGCGATCACCGAGGAGTACCTCGCGTTCGCTCGCTTGCCGAAGCCCAAGCTCGCTGCCGAGTCGATCAACGGCATGGTGACCGCGCTCGCCGCGTTCGTCCGCGAGGACCTCGCCGCGCGGCAGGTCGTGCTGACCACCGAGCTCGCGGCCGAGGACGTGATCGGACAGATCGACGCGGGCCAGATCCGCCAGTGCCTCATCAACCTCGTCCGCAACGCCGCCGACGCGGTCGCGGTGAAGGGCAAGGGCTGGGTCATCCTTCGCACGCGCCGCGACGCCGACCGCGCCGTCATCGAGGTCGAGGACTCCGGCGTCGGCATCCCGTCGGACGTGCTGCCGCGCCTGTTCGACCCGTTCTTCTCGACCAAGGACGGCGGAAACGGCCTCGGACTCGCCCTCACGCAGCAGATCGTCCGCGACCACGGAGGTGACGTCGACGTCACGAGCACGGTCGGGCGAGGTACGACCTTCACCGTGCGGGTACCCGTGGCGGCGTGACACTTGCGCGCGCGTCTGCGCCCTGGGATCATGTGCCGCTCGAATGTCCGAGGAGGAGAAACGGCGCGATTCCCGGGAGGCCGTCACGCTCTTCGTCGAGTACGAAGGCGCCGACGATCTGATCGGCGACTTCACCGAGAACCTGTCGAGCGGCGGCACGTTCGTCGCGACGAACCGCGCGTTGCCGCTCGGCACGCGCGTCCAGCTCGTCCTGTCGTTCCCCGGCCTGCTCGAGCCGATCAACGTCGAGGGCACCGTGCGCTGGAAGCGCGAGGAAGCCGGGCCCGAAGGCGACGCCGGCGCGGGCATCGAGTTCGAGCCCGGGCCCGCCCGCGATCAGCTCGCCGCGGTGATCGAGAAGATCAAGAACCGCGATCCCAGGACGGTCTCGCGGCTGTTCCGCGTGCTCGTGGTCGAGGACAACAAGCACGTCGCGCAGCTGATCACCGAGGGGCTGCGCGGCTCCGCGCGCCGCGACTTCGGCGGCGTCTCGTTCGTGTTTCGCAATGCCGAGGACGGCCGCGCCGCTGTCGAGATCATGCGCCGCGAGAAGTTCGACGCGCTGATCATCGATGTCTACCTCCCGATCCTCGACGGCCCGCGCGTCATCCAGCAGGCGCGCTCCGAGCTCGGTCTCGGTGACCTGCCGATCATCGCGGTCTCCGCGGGCGGCGACGCCGCGCGCCGCGCCGCGCTCGAGGCCGGCGCCAACATCTTCCTCGACAAACCGATGCGCCTGCGCCAGGTCATCGACACGATGCAGCGCCTGCTCGCGACCTGAGGACTCGGGGCAGGAGGAGGCACGCGACGCGCATGGCGCCGCCATCGCACACCTTGATCGGCCCCGCGGGCGGTCGATGCACGGAGCATGGCCCGCTTGCTGTTCGCCCTCCTCGTGGTGACCTCCGTCGGCTGCGCATCCTCCGTGAACGCGCCGCGCACCGCGCACCCCGACACGTGGGGCGACCGGCTCCGCGCCGCCATCCCGCCCCTCGACGCACCCGATCACGCCCAGCTGCTCTACGCCTTCGAGGTGCTCGCGCAGGCCATCCCCGACATCGCGCCGGGGCACCAGGCCGAGGTCGATCGCGTCCGCAACGCCTGCACGACGCTCGCGCGCTCGCTCGGCAACCTCGCCGCGCGCGCCGACTTCGTGAAGATCGGCCTCACCGCGGCCGCCGAGGCGCTCGATGTGGACGGCGCGGTCGTCGCCTCGCTCGATCCGAGCAAGCCGCTGCGCGGGCAGTACGCGACCATCCGCCGTGCGCTCCTCGCGACCGCCGCATCGATGGACGGCGCGCCGGCGCCGGTCACCGCGAGCCGCTGAGCGCTCGGCCGAACAGCTGCGTGCGCGCGGTGCGGCGCATCGCGATCACGCTTGGTCGATCAGAACGCGAGCAGCGGAGCGAACGAGCGCCGGCGCGCCATCTTGCGGACGATCGTCTGCTCCGCACGCTCCACCGCGAACGCGAGCGCGGCGAGCACGTCCGTGCCGACGTGCTCGACCACCACGCTGGGCATCGAACGGCCGCGAATGCGCACGCGGCACAGCTTGTCGGCCCCGCCCTTCGGGCCGTTGATGTCCGCGAGCCGGATATCGACGGAGCGGATCCACGGGCTGATCCGCGCGAGCGACACGGTGACACGGCGGTGCGCCTCGGCGAGAGCCTCGGGCGTCAGGACGATGTGGCGAGTCCGGATCTCGAGCTTCATCACGTTCTCCTTCACCTTTCCATGTAGGCCTCGACAGCGACGCTGTCCCTTTCATCCTTTGCGACAGACCGTCCGGTTTTCTCGAATCGACGCGCGGTTGACAAAGCGGATCGGTGGCCTACCTTTGGCATCATGAGCTGCTGCAACGACTTCATTCGCGACGCGCACCCGCGCGT
Source organism: Myxococcales bacterium (assembly GCA_016794545.1). Taxonomy (GTDB): domain Bacteria; phylum Myxococcota_A; class Polyangia; order Haliangiales; family Haliangiaceae; genus JABFXX01. The sequence continues at coordinate 10,629 of JAEUJX010000357.1, read as the reverse complement.
CGCGTCGATGCGCGCGGCAGCGTTCGCGGGCTGAGTGACCTGACCACTCGCCCCGACCCGTGACCGCCGACCCGGTCACGGGCGGCAGCATTTGGAGGAAATCATGGAGAATCTCGAGTCCACCATCATCATCGGCAGCACCGACCAGCGCACGCTGCTGTCGCTGCTCGACCTGCACGACACGCCGGCCACGGAGGGGCTCTCGACCGAGCTGCACCGCGCCGTCGTCGTCGAACAGGCCGAGGTGCCGATCGACGTCGTCGCGATGAACCGGGCCGTTGTCTACGAGGACTGCGACACGCTGGCGCGCCGCGAGGTGACGCTCGTGTACCCGAAGGACGCCGACGCCGATCGCGGCCACATCTCCGTGCTCGCGCCGATCGGCAGCGCGCTGCTGGGGCTCCGCGTGGGCCAGACCATCTCGTGGCAGGTCCCGGGCGGCACCAAGCGCATCCGCGTCGTCGAGGTCCGCTGAGCGCGGCTACTTCGCTTCGCGGACGAGCAGCGCGTCGCACGGGAGCTCGGCGAGGATCTCCTTCGCGACGCTGCCCATGAAGAACTCGGAGATCCGGCCGCGCCCGCGCGTGCCGATCACCACGAGGTCGAAGCCACCGTGCGCCGCAGCCTCGCGGATCGATCGGGCCGGATCTCCGTGCTCGAACCGCGGCACGACGCGCGCACGGTCCTCCAGGGAGAGCTTCCCGCTCGCGATCCACTCCTCGAAGCTCGCCGCGGCGACCTGCTTCCACTGCGCGGCGGCGAGCTTCGGCTCGGGCGAGGCGTAGGTCACCGCGCGGTACGCGTGAATGGCGGTGATGCGCTTCCCGGGGAGCTCGGAGGTGACGAGCTGCACGGCGTGCATCGCCGCGGGCGAGAAGTCCACGGCGACCGCGATGTGCTCGTAGGGCCGGCGCGGCCGGTCCGTCACGATGAGCAGCGGGGCCTCGATCAGGCGCACGAGGCGCTCGACCGTGGTCCCGAGCACGAAGCGGCCGAGCCGCTCGACGCGTGCGACGCCCACCACCACGATCGTCGCGTGGAGCTCGCGCGCCACGCGCTCGATGACCTCGGCGGGCTCGCCCTCCTCGACGCGGATGTCGGCCTTCGCCACGCGATCGCCGAGGTCGTGAACGAGCTGCTGGCGCACGAGCCCCGCGAGCACCGGCAGGGGCTGGGTGCGCGGATAGAACCGGCTGCCCGCGACCGGCTCGACCACGTGCAGCACGACGAGCTCCGCTCCCTCACGGGCCGCGAGCATCACGGCGCGATCCAGCGCGCGGTCGCTTCGCGCGCTCAGATCCGTCGCGAGCAGGATGCGTTCGTGGAGGGCCATACCCTACGGTAGCCCAGTTTCTCTCGGTGCCGAGTGGAGCAACGCGCTCCGCGATCGAGCTGCTAGAGTCGCGCCGCCGTGCGGTTGGCCGTCCTGCTCCTCCTTCCGTTCGCCGGAAGCGTCGCGACCGCGGTGCTCCCGACGCGCGCGCGCACGGTGCTCGCGTCGGTCGCGGGGCTCGTGTCGGCCGCGGCCGCGGCGTGGGTGATCAGCCTCTATCCGCAGGTCCGCGACGGCGGCGTCCTCCGCGAGACGATCTCGTGGGTGCCGTCGCTGGGGCTCGAGCTGACGTTCCGGATCGACGGCTTCGCGTGGATGTTCGCCGTCCTGGTCACGGTGATCGGAGCGCTGGTCTCGCTCTACGCGCGCTACTACATGTCGCCCGAGGATCCGGTGGCGCGGTTCTACGCGTTCTTCCTCGCGTTCATGGGCGCGATGCTCGGCGTCGTCATCTCGGGAAACCTGATCCAGCTCGTCGTGTTCTGGGAGCTGACGAGCTTCGTGTCGTTCCTGCTCATCGGCTACTTCACGCACCGCCTCGACGCGCAGCGCGGCGCGCGCATGGCTCTGATCGTGACCGGCGCGGGCGGGCTCGCGCTCCTCGGTGGCGTGGTGATCCTCGGCCACATCGCGGGCAGCTACGAGCTCGACGCGGTGCTCGCGGCCGGCGCGCAGGTGCGGGCCCATCCACTCTATCCGCTCGCGCTCGTCCTCATCCTGCTCGGTGCGCTCACCAAGAGCGCGCAGTTCCCGTTCCACTTCTGGTTGCCGCACGCGATGGCGGCGCCGACGCCGGTCTCGGCGTACCTGCACTCGGCGACGATGGTGAAGGCCGGCGTGTTCCTGCTCGCCCGCCTGTGGCCCGTGCTCTCGGGGACCGAGCTGTGGTTCTGGCTCGTCGGCGGCGCGGGGATCGCCACGCTGCTCCTCGGCGCGTACCTCGCGATGTTCCAGAACGACCTGAAGCGGGTGCTCGCGTACTCGACGGTGAGCCACCTCGGGCTGATCACGCTGCTGTTCGGGCTCAACAGCCCGCTCGCGGCGGTCGCCGGCGTGTTCCACATCATGAACCACGCCACGTTCAAGGCGTCGCTGTTCATGGCGGCGGGCGTCGTGGACCACGAGACCGGCACGCGCGACATCCGCCGCCTGAGCGGCCTCATCCGATCGATGCCGAACACGGGCGTGCTCGCGCTCGCCGCGAGCGCCGCGATGGCGGGCGTGCCGCTGCTCAACGGGTTCCTCTCCAAGGAGATGTTCTTCGCCGAGGCGGTGTTCCTGCGGTCGCACCCCTACGTCGAGGTCGGGCTCCCCCTCCTCGCGACGCTCGCGTCGATCTTCGCCGTCGTCTACTCGCTGCGGTTCAGCTACGACATCTTCTTCGGCCCACCGTCCACCGACCTGCCGCGCGCGCCCGAGGAGCCACCGCGCTGGATGCGCGTGCCGATCGCGCTCCTGGTCCTCGCCTGCGTGATCGTCGGCGTGGCGCCGGCGCTCTCGATCGGAGCGCCGCTCGCGACGGCGGCCCGGCCGGTCGTCGGCGGTGCCCTCCCCGACTACAGCCTCGCGGTCTGGCACGGCTTCAACCTGCCGCTGGTGATGAGCATCGTCGCCATCTCGCTGGGCACCATCGGGTATCTGTGGCTGCGCGCACGGCAGGCGCGAGGCGGCCTGCAGCGCGCCCCGATCCTGGCGCGGCTCGACGGCAAGCGCCTGTTCGAGCGCGCCCTCGTTCGCGTCACCCGCGGCTCGCGGCGGCTCCTTCGCCTCGTCCAGCCGGAGGGCCTGCAGACCCAGCTGTTCGTGATCCTCACGGTCGCGGTCGTCCTCGCGCTGTTCGCCGGGCGCGAGGTCCCGCTCGAGTGGGGCGACCGGGCGCGGATCTCGGCGTCGCCGGCGTTCGTGCTGCTGTGGGTGATCGGCGCGATCTGCGCGGTCGGCGCGGCCGTGATGGCGAAGTTCCACCGCCTCGTCGCGATCACCCTGATGGGCGGCGCCGGCCTCGTCACCTGCGTCACGTTCGCGTGGTTCTCCGCGCCCGATCTCGCCCTCACGCAGATCGTGGTGGAGGTCGTGACCACGACGTTGTTCCTGCTCGGGCTGCGCTGGCTGCCCATGCGCATCGAGGGCATCCCCGTGCAGCGTACGCTCGCCGACCGGGTGCGCCGCGCGCGCCACCTGCTCGTCGCCGTGGGTGCCGGCGGTGGCCTGGCCGCGCTGTCGTACGCGCTGCTCACGCGGCCGGCCCCGCACAGCATCTCGCCGTTCTTCCTCCGCCACGCGCTCCCCGATGGCGGCGGGCACAACGTCGTGAACGTGATGCTGGTCGACTTCCGCGCGTTCGACACGATCGGCGAGATCACCGTGCTCGGCACCGTGGCTCTGACCGTGTTCGCCCTCCTGCGCCGGTTCCGCCCGCCCCCGGAGACCAAGGGACAGCCGGAGCAACAGGGGTTGATCGCCGCGGAGACCGCGACGGACCTGGTGAGGCCCGGCGGCGCGGAGGACGAGCCGCGCGGCTACGTGCTGGTGCCGTCGCTGCTCACCCGGCTTCTCCTGCCCGTGTCCCTCGTCGTCGCGGCGTACTACCTGCTGCGGGGCCACAACGCGCCGGGAGGCGGCTTCGTCGCCGGCCTGATCGTGTCGATCACGATGCTCGCGCAGTACATGTTCGGCGGCGCGCGCTGGACCGAGCGCCACGCGCGGCTGAGCCCGGTCCGCTGGATCGCGATCGGCCTGTTGCTCGCGGCCCTGACAGGTCTCGGCGCGATCGTCGCCGGCTACCCGTTCCTCACCACGCACACCGCGCACCTGTCGCTGCCGCTCGTCGGCGACGTCCACCTCCCGAGCGCGACGTTCTTCGACCTCGGGGTGTTCTCGGTGGTCATCGGCGCGACGCTGCTCATCCTCACGGCACTCGCGCACCAGTCGATCCGCGCGCGGCGGGGGACGTAGTCCGATGGAAGCCGTCCTCGCGTGCGTGATCGGTGTGCTCGGCGGCGCGGGCGTGTGGCTCGTCCAGCGCCCGCGCACGTTCCAGGTGATCATGGGGCTCACGCTGCTGTCGTATGCCGTGAACCTGTTCATCTTCAGCGTCGGCAGCCTCGCGATCGACAAGCCCCCGGTCGTCCGCCCCGGGGTGCCCGCCGACCTCGAGCACTACACGGATCCGATGCCGCAGTCGCTCGTGCTCACGGCGATCGTGATCAGCTTCGCGACCACGGCGCTGTTCCTCGTCGTGCTCCTCGCCACGCGCGGCCTGAGCGGCACCGACCACGTCGACGCGAAGGAGGACGAGCCGTGAGCACCCTCCTCGCTCACCTGACGATCTGGCCGATCCTCCTGCCGCTCGTGTCCGCGGCGGTGCTGCTGCTGCTCGGCGACGAGCACAGGCGCCTCAAGTCACTCGTGAACGTCACCGCGTGCCTCGCCGGCGTCCTGGTCGCCGCCCTCGTCGTGTGGCGTGCGGACGCGGATCGCCTCGGGGTGTACCTCGCCTCGAACTGGGAGGCGCCGTTCGGCATCGTCCTCGTGGCCGATCGGCTCGCCGCACTCATGCTGCTCGTCACGAGCATCGTCGGCCTGTGTGCGGCGCTGCACGCGGAGGGCGCGTGGTCGCGGGTCGGCGTCTACTTCCATCCGCTGTTCCAGATCCAGCTGATGGGGATCAACGGCGCCTTCCTGACCGGAGACCTGTTCAACCTGTTCGTGTTCTTCGAGGTCATGCTCGCCGCCTCGTACGGCCTGCAGCTCCATGGCTCCGGACTGCCGCGCGTGCGCTCGGGCCTGCACTACCTCGCGGTGAACCTGCTCGCGTCGGCGCTGTTCCTCGTCGGTCTCGCCGTCCTGTATGGCGTCCTCGGCACGCTGTCGATGGCCGACATCGCCGCGAAGCTGCCCCACGTGCCCGCGAACGATCGCGGCCTCCTGCACGCGGGCGCGACCATCCTCGCGCTCGCGTTCCTGATCAAGGCGGCCGTGTGGCCCCTCAATGCATGGCTCGTCCCGGCGTACACCGCCGCGAGCGCGCCCGTCGCGGCGCTGTTCGCGGTGATGACCAAGGTCGGCATCTACACGCTGTTGCGGCTGTGGACGCTGCTGTTCTCGGCCGATGGTCCGTCGTCGCACTTCGGCCAGTCGTTCCTCCTCCACGGCGGGCTCGTCACCATCGCCGTCGGCACGATCGGGCTCCTGACCACGGTGCGCCTCGACCGCATCGCCGCGTTCTCGATCGTCGTGTCGTCGGGGACCCTGCTCGCGGCGATCGGGGCGGACACGCCGGCGGTGATGTCCGCGGCCCTGTTCTACATCGTGACGGCGACGCTGGCGGCGAGCGCGCTGTTCCTGCTCGTCGAGCTGGTCGAGCGGATCGGAAAGAGCCGCCGGCAGCAGCTGACCGAGGACGACGACGACGACGACGAGACGGCTCCCGGCGAGGACACGAACCTCGACGACGCGCAGCTCCCGCTCGTCGGCCGGGCGTTCCCGGTGTCGATCGCGCTGCTCGGGCTCGCGTTCATGTCGTGCACGATGCTGGTCGCGGGGCTGCCGCCGCTATCGGGCTTCCTCGCGAAGCTGTCGCTACTCACGGCGGTCGTGGACAGCGATGCGACGGGATCCGCCGACCTCCCGGCGGCGCGCTGGGTGTTCCTCGCGCTCCTCCTGGTGTCGAGCTTGTCGTCGATCGTGTCGTTCTCGCGCGCGGGGATCAAGCACCTGTGGGCGACGGGCCGGCGCTCCGCGCCCGAGGTCAAGGGGGCCGAGGCCGCGGCCGTGACGACGCTGCTGCTGTCCTGCGCGCTGCTCACCGTGTTCGCCGAGCCGGTCCTGCGCTACACGCGTGCGACCGCCGAGCAGCTGCACGCGCCACCGTCCTACGTCGATCGCGTGCTGTCGACGACCGCGGAGCCGCGCCCGTGAGCCTGGTGCGGAAGGTGCTGCCGGCGCCGCTCACCTCGTGCGCGGTGTTCGCGCTGTGGCTCGTGCTCGCGCGCGGGACGGGCGCGAGCGACGTCCTCCTGGCGCTGGCATTCGCCGTGGGTGTGCCGCTCCTGACCTCGCGGCTTCACCCGGAGGTGCGCGTGCGCCGCCCGCTCGTGATCGCGCGGTACCTCCTGACGGTCGGCTTCGACGTCGTGTCGTCGAGCTTCGAGGTCGCGTGGGGAGTCCTGCGGTGGCGCTGGCGCCGCCCGGATTCGCGGTTCGTGGTCATCCCGCTGGAGCTGCGCGATCCGGTGGGCCTCGCGGCACTCGCGATGGTGACCACGGTGGTACCGGGCACCGTGTGGTCGGAGCTCGCGCTCGATCGCAGCGCGATGCTGCTGCACGTGTGGGATGTCGGTGACGAGCGCGCGTTCGTCGCCCGGTTCAAGCAGCGGTACGAGAAGCCCCTGCGGGAGATCTTCGAATGAGCGTGGTCCTCCTCACGGCGATCCGGTTCGCGATCGGCTGCTACGCCTTCGCGTCGCTGCTCGTGCTCGTCCGCCTGGTCCGCGGACCACGCGCGCAGGACCGCGTGTTCGCCCTCGACCTCCTGTACCTGCACGCGATGCTCGTCATGCTCGTCCTCGGGATCCGCTACCAGAGCAGCGTCTACTTCGACGCCGCGCTCCTGATCCCGCTGTTCAGCTTCGTGAGCTCGTCGGCGCTGGCGAAGTTCATCCTGCGCGGCGAGGTGATCGAGTGACCGGCGTGACCGACGTACCGTTCTGGCTGGAGATCGTGGTCTCCGCGCTGCTCGTCGCGAGCGGCCTCACCGTCGTCATCTCGGCGCTCGGCTTCGTCCGGCTCCGCGACTTCTTCTCGCGCATGCACCCGCCCGCCATCGCGTACACCTTCGGCACGTGGACCGTGGCGCTCGCGGGCGTGCTCTACGACTCGACGCTCGAGTCGCGCCTCGCGCTGCACCCGTGGCTCGTCGTCATCGTGCTCGCGATCACCGTGCCGGTCACGACCGTGCTGCTGTCGCGCGTGGCGCTGTTCCGCCGGCGCGCCGCGGGCGAGGCCGACACGCCGCCTCCGCTCGGCCGCGCGGTCGACGTGCCGCCAGGGCCGGATCTCTCACAATGAGAGCACGATCGTTCATTCCGAGAGCTACCCGGCACGCAACGGGTTGAGTTTACACGGAGCCACGCATGGCATGTCCGGTGCTTTCCCTATGGGCAAGAACCACGAAAGGACAGGTCATGACGAAGCTACTCGAGAACAAGGTCGCCCTCGTCACCGGTGCCGGCTCCGGCATCGGACAGGCGATCGCGTACCAGCTCGCCGCCGAGGGCGCGCGGGTCGTGGTCTCCGACATCAACGACAGGGCCGGCACCGAGACGGTGGCCCGCATGAAGGACCTCGGTCACGCGGCGATCTTCGTCCGCGCCGACACGGCGAAACCCGCGGACCACGAGGCGCTCGTGGCGGCAGCGGTCAAGGCGTTCGGCGGCCTCGACATCGCGGTCAACAACGCCGGCATCGGCGGCCCGAGCGCACCGGTCGGCGAGTATCCGCTCGACGGCTGGGACAAGGTCATCGCGGTCAACCTGAACGGCGTGTTCTACGGGATGCGCTACCAGATCCCGGCGATGCTCCCGCGCGGCGGCGGCTCGGTGATCAACATCGCGTCGGTCCTCGGCCAGGTCGGGTTCCGGAGCTCGTCCGCGTATGTCGCCGCGAAGCACGGCGTCGTCGGGCTCACGCGCAGCGCCGCACTCGAGTACGGGCCGCAGAAGGTCCGCGTCAACGCGGTCGGCCCCGGCTTCATCCGGACACCGCTCCTCGAGAAGAACCTCTCGCCGGAGGCCATCACGCACCTCGAGGGCATGCACGCCCTCGGCCGCCTCGGCGAGTCCCAGGAGATCGCGGAGCTCGTGACGTGGCTCGCCACCGAGCGCGCCTCGTTCGTCACCGGTGCCTACTACGCCGCCGACGGCGGCTACCTCGCTCAGTGAAAGGAAACCCAGTCATGTCGAACAACCAGATCGGAATCATCGGTACGGGCAACGTCGGCGGCGCGCTGCGCCGCGGCCTCGAGCGGGCGCGCCAGAGCGTCCGCGCCGCGGGCGAGGACAAGGCGGAGGTGCGCGCGGTCGCCGAGTGGGCTGACATCGTCATCCTCGCCGTCCCGTTCGGCGCGCTGCCGGACGTCGCCGCGACCATCGCGCCGCTCGTGAAGGGCAAGACGATCGTCGACGTCACGAACGCGCTGACCGAGGACATGAAGCTCGCGGTCGGCTACACGACGAGCGGTGCCGAGGAGCTCCAGAAGCTCCTGCCGACAGCGCATGTCGTGAAGGCGTTCAACACGCAGTTCGCGCAGCACATGGACAGCGGGCGGCTCGGCGAGGATCGCCTGACCGTGTTCGCGGCCGGCGACGACGCGAAGGCGAAGCGCGCGGTGATGGACCTCGCGTCCGGGATCGGCTTCGACGTGGTCGACGCCGGTCCGCTCGCGAACGCCCGGCTGATCGAACCGCTCGGCTACCTGAACATCCAGCTCGGCTACGTGCTCGGCCTCGGGACGGAGATCGGCCTGGCGCTGCGCCGACGGCGAACGGCGTAGGCGTTCTACTACTTGAGGCGCGCCTTCAGCTCGAGCGCCTCGGCGTTCTCGGGCTCGGTCTTCATCGCGAGCGCGAGCGCCGCCTTCGCCTCGGCCTTCTTGCCGGCGGCGAGCAGCGCCCGCGCGCGGCCGAGGTGAACGATCGCGGGGCGGCGCGGCGGCGGCGTGAGCAAGAGCATCGTGTCGTAGGCGAACAGCGCCCGCGTGCCGTCTCCGAGCTCGGTGTTCGACTTGCCGATCGCGGCCAGCACGTCCGGATCGTGCGGCGCGATGTAGGTGGCCATGTCGGCGTACGTGCGGACCTTCGCCCAGTTGCCGAGCTTGGTGTACTCCGAGATCAGCTCCTTCAGCGGCGCGAGCTCCATCTGCTCGAGGAACGCGTAGTGCTCGAGCTCGACGAGCGACCTCGCCATGTTGCCCTGCTTCTTGTAGAGCGCGGCGAGCTCCTGATACGGATAGCTGCGCTCGGGGTCGAGCTTCTTCGCGGCGCACAGCTGCTTCTCGACCTCGGCCGTGTCCTTGGCCTGCTGCGCGAGCTGCGCGAGGCGGGTGCGGAGGTCGTAGTTGTCGTGGCCATCGGCGATCAGCGCGACGATCAGCTGCTTCGCCTTCGCTCCGTCGTTCTTGTGCAGCGCGATCTCCGCCATGATGTAGCGGGCGAACGGTTGCTTCGGATCGAGCGCGAGCGCGGCCTGGGCCTGCGCGGCCGCCTTGTCGGCATCGCCGGCGTAGTAGTAGCCGAGGGCGACGATCGCGCGCGCCTTGGCGTCGCGCGGCGCGGCGTCGGCCGCGATCTCGAGCTTCGTGACATCGTCGAAGCCGCGCGTCGGCAGCTTGAACGTGCCGGCATAGGGCTTGAGGCGCACGTCGAGGTACGCGCGGAAGTCGGCGTCGAGCTGGGCGATCGTCTTGCCGGTGATGGTCTGGAGGACCTCCGGCGTCTCCTTGCCCTTGCCGTAGAGCTTCAGCGCCTCGACGATCTTGGGAAAGCCGTAGCGCTGCACGAGGAACTCGATGGTGACGGCGCTCTGGTAGTACGCGACGACGACCGCGTTGGTGTCGGGCTGCATGAACTCGGAGTTGAGCGCGGCGATCGACGGCAGCGTGCCGTTCGCGACCGCGCCGTAGAGGTCGGCGTCGTTCTCGCGGCGCCAGGCCGGGTGCGCGATCAGCGTCTCGTACTCCGAGAGCCCCTCGGTGAACCAGCGCGGCACGCGCGAGCTCGACAGCTGGATCGCGAACACGTGGCCGAGCTCGTGCCACAGCACCATGCCCCAGTTGATGTCGCCGGTCGCGGGCGACATCGCGGTGATCACCTTGCCGAAGCACACGCCGAGCGCGCCGAGGTCCGGCAGACCGACCGTGCGGATCGCGTAGTCGGTGCGATCGGCATAGAGCTCGAGCGTCGTCGGGATGGTCGGCGTGAAGCCGTAGCGCCGCACCATGTCGGCATAGGCGCGCTCCATCGTCGGCTCGAGGAACCGCTCGAGGACCTTCTTCTCCTCGTTGTGATAGCGGATGCGGAAGTGCGGCGTGGTGTCGACCGTGTAGTCCTTCGGGATCGTGTTCTTGAACAGGTCGCGCGTGTTGTACGTGCGGACGTTGTACTGGTCACCGACCCAGGACTTCTCGATCCACTCGAGGCCCTCCTTCTCCATGCCGAGGCGCAGGTAGCCGAGGCCCGCGCCGGCCATCGCCTCGTAGTAGCTGGGCCGCAGCTTGACCGCCTCCTTCTCGAGCTCGA
>JAEUJX010000345.1 GCA_016794545.1 Myxococcales bacterium | reverse complement strand
GAGCGCGTAGAGGTTCGGGCCGCCGTGCGAGAACAAGCGCAGCCGGCGGTGCAGCGCGGGCAGCTCGGCGAGGTCGAGCGCGGCGACGAACATCGGGTACCGGAACCGCCGCCGCGCGCGGTGATCCCGGCGCACGTGAACGAGCTCGCCGGTGTAGAGCGCCGAGGTCACGCGCCGCTCCGCCGCTCGTCGGCGAGCGCGCTCGCGGCGGCCGCGAGCCCCGCGCGCAGGCCGTCCTCGTGGAAGCCGAATCCGACGTGCGCGCCGGCGTAGTACGTGCGGTGCGCGCCGCCGAGGCGCGGCAGCTCGGCCTGCGCCGCGAGCGCCGCCGCGTCGAGCTGCGGGTGCGCGAACGCGACCTCGTGCAGCGCGTCGCGCGGGCGCGTCCGCGGGTTGAGCGTCACGAGGAACGGCGGATCCGCGGGCAGGCCCTGCAGCCGCGACAGCGAGTAGGTGACGCAAACCTGGTGGCTGTCCGGATCCGCGACGTAGTTCCACGCGGCGTGTGCGGCGCGCCGGCGCGGCAAGAAGCGCGGGTCGCGGTGGAGGACCGTGGTGTTGCGGCTGTACCGGAACGCGCCGAGCACGCGGCGCTCGTCCGCCGTCGGCGTGGCCAGGAGCGAGAGCGCGGTGTCGGCGTGCACGGCGAGGATGACGCGATCGTAGCGGCGCTCGCGACCGCCGGCGAGCAGCGTGACGCCGCGGGCGTCTCGCTCGACGCGCTCGACCGGTGTCCCGCGCTCGATCGCACAGCCCCGTCCGGCGAGCTGCGCGACGAGCGCGTCGACGTACCGGCGGCTGCCGCCCTCGATCGTCCGCCACGCGAGCGGCCGGACCGCGCGCAGCATGCCGTGCTGCTCGAGGAACCGGAGGAACGTGTCGGCGGGGAACGCGCCGCAGCGCTCCGGCGCCAGCGACCACAGCGCGGCGGCGAGCGGCACGAGGAAGCGCTCGAACAGCGCGGGGGAGCCGCGGAGCGCCGCGTAGTCGGCGAGTGTCAGCTGGGCCGTCGTGCCGGCGTCGAGGTCGCGGCGGGCGCGGCCCAGGAACGCGAGCACCTCGGTCAGGAAGCGCCAGTGCCGCGGCGACGCGAGCTTCGAGCGGTCGGCGAACAGCGACGACAGGCTCTCGCTGCCCCACTCGAGGTCCTCGTGCGGCAGCGAGACCGAGAACGACATCGTCGTCGGGCGCGTCGCGATGCCGAGCTCGCCGAGCAACCGGAACAGCTGCGGATAGCGCTCGCGGTTGCAGACGATGAAGCCCATGTCGACGGCGTGGCCGGCGGCGTCGACGGTGTACGCGTGACCGCCGACGCGGTCCGCGGCCTCGAGGACGGTCACCTGCCGGTCGGCGGCACCGGCGAGCGCCCGGGCGGCGCCGAGCCCTGCGATGCCGGCGCCGACGATGGCGATCCGCATGTCACCCCGCAGGGGTTCCCTCGCGCCAGGGTGCGCTCGCCAGGCTCGCGGTCGATCTCATGCGCTCGGTCACCTCGGCGCGTCGACGAGGACGTCGCCGCGATACCGGACCGGGGTCGCGGGCGCGGTGCCGTGGGCGTCGCGCAGCTCGATCGAGATGTCGAGCGTGGTGGCGCGCAACGCGTCGGCGGCGGCCAGCGTGATCGGGACGAGCAGCTCGCGCGACGACGCCTCGCCCTTCGCCAGGTGGCCGATGTAGATCATCCGGCCATCGATCGCCTTGGTCGGCGAGGCGATCTGACCGCGCAGCGCCCACACCTCGCCGGGGCCGTCGTTCTTGACCGGCAGCACGAAGCGCACGGCCGGCCCGAACGAGGTCGAGGTCAGGCTCGCGCGCAGCGTGCCGGGGACGATGTTCGGCACGAGCCTCAGCGGCTTCACGGTGGTGTTGAAGTCGGCGTAGGCGAGGAACTCCTTCGCGCGTGCCGCGAGCGCGGCGCCGTCGATCACCGTCTCGATCGTGCGCGCGCCGCTCCGGGCCTGGACGATGGCGCGGATGTCCCACGCGGTCACCGTCGTCGGCGCGTACGCATCGACGAGCTGGTACGGCGAGATCGAGAAGACGCCGTCGGGGCCCACCGCGCCGTGGACCTCGACGCCCCGGATCGTCAGCGTCGCCGTCGTGGCCTCGAGCGCGCGCGCGCCGCACGGCACGCTCGGACCCGGCGCGCGCTGCGGCGGCGTCACCGGACCGGCCTCGAGGTGCTTCGAGGTGCCGAGCCACGGGCCGACCGCGAACGGAATGCCGGTCGCGACCAGGCCGATGCCGCCGTACGTGATCGGGTTCGCGGCGGAGTCCTTCGCGCCGACACCGCCGATGATCATCACGCCGCCGACCGCGGTGGCGATGACCCCGACGACGAACGTCGCCAGGTTCGGGCGCGTCTCGATCTCGTACGTGGTCTTGCTGGACACCACGCGTTCGGTCGGGCACTCGAGCGGCTCCACGAACCGCAGCGCACCGGTCTCCGACAGCACGAGGGTGGGGCGGTGCGCGATGGCCCCTTCCGGGTGCAGGACCGACCGCTCGTCGGTCGGGTGGGTCACCTCCGTCCTCACGGTGATGTGACACGCGGTCGTCGCGAGCAGCACGAGCGAGGTCAGCCGGACCATCTGAGCGCTCCAGCGTACCAGAGGAGAGCGGATGCGGCGTGCGTCGGCGCGCACTCGCGCGCGGCCGCGCGGGAGGGAGCGGCGATCCGCAGGGATGGCGGCGGTATGCGGACTGCAATGGCTCCGAAGCGTCCCGATGAACCGGCTGCTCGCTCTCACCCTGGTCCTGTGCGCCGCGCGCACCGCCACCGCCGAGCCGGTGGTCGTCGTGACCGACCCTCCGCGGCGGTCCGAGCCCACCGGCGTCGAGCCGGTGCCGCTGCCTCCGCCCGTCGAGCCCGCGGCGAAGCCCGACCAGGTGTCGGGGATCGCGGTCGACGACGAGCCGCGGACGTCGCGCGCCGCGTGGATCCCGCGCGCGCTCCTGTTCGTGCCTCGGCTGGTGTTCTGGGGCGCGGTCCAGCCGGTGCGCGGTGCGGCGTACGTCTACGAGAAGTACGACCTGCGGAACCGGTTCTTCGAGGCGACGTTCACGGACGACCGCCGGTTCGGTGCCTATCCGGTCGCCGGTTACAACTCGAACTTCGGCGTCACCGTCGGCGCGCGCGTTCTCTACAAGGACATCTTCGGCGACGCCGAGCGGCTCGAGCTCGCGGCGGACTACGGCGGCGAGTTCCTCTACGCCGTCGGCGCGACGCTGACCACGGGCAACCGCCTGGGACCGGTGCGGCTCGAGCTCGAGTCGAGCATCGAGCGCCGGCCGCGCGACCACTTCTACGGCATCGGTAACGGTCACGAGATCGCGACCCCGCCGGAGCGGCCGATCGATGCACGGGTGGACGACACGGCGATCTCGTCGCGGTTCCGCCAGGACCTCCTCCGCAACGTGGGGTCGATCCGGATCAAGCTCTCCGACGCCTGGAAGAACCGGATCTCGGGCGCGTGGATGAAGCGCGAGCTCTCGCGCAGCCCCGACACGAGCATGACCGACGACAAGAACATCGAGGCGCGCTACGACACCTCGTCGCTCGTCGGCTACGAGACCGGCATCGACAACGTCTACGTCGAGAACGAGCTGTCGTTCGACACCCGCCGGCCGACGACACGGTTCGCGACGCAGACCCTCGATGCCACGGGCTGGCTCGTGCGCGGCTACGTCGGCATGGCGCGCGGGGTCGACAACGACCCGACGCGCTACTACGCGTATGGCGGCGAGATCCAGCGCTACTTCGATCTGACCGACGGCACGCAGATCCTCGCCCTGCGCGTGATGGTCGACGCGGTCGGCGGCGCGGACGGCCGCACCGACGGGCGGATCCCGTTCGTGGATCTGCCGCGCCTCGGCGGCTCCGAGTACCTGCGCGGCTACGCGACCGGCCGGTTCCGCGATCGCGCGGTCGCGCTCGGCACGGCCGAGTACCAGTGGGGCATCTCGAACAACGCGTCGTCGTACTTGTTCTACGACATCGGGCAGCCGCTCGCGTCGCTGACGGAGACGCCCGACGGCCCGATCCGCATGGGCTTCGGCGTCGGCCTGCAGTTCCACACGAAGAACACCTTCCTCGCGCGCGGCCAGCTGGCGTTCTCGCGCGAGGGCGACATCCACTTCAACCTGGTCTTCTCGCCCGCGTTCGGCCGTCGCGAGCGAGCCGGGAGGTACTGATGCGGCCCGTCCTCGCCTTGCTGATCGCCGGCGTCGCCGGCCTCGCCGCGAGCTGCGGCTCCTCCAGCCCCGTCGGCTCGATCCGGTTCCACGCGCAGGCCCCGGTGTGGCGCGTCGATGACCAGACGCCGCTGGCCGCGCCGCCGAAGACGCGCAAGCCGCTGCGCTACCTGTACAAGGTCGACAGCACGTTCGCGCGCCGTGCCACGCGCGCGATGGAGCTCCAGGACGACGTGCACGCGCGCGACGTCAACTCGCTCGACGAGGTGCCGGACTCGACGTGGTTCACGAACCGCATCGGCGTGAAGGATCTGACGATCGAGGAGCTGAAGCGCGGCCCCAACGTCGATCCGAGCCCGTTCGACCACAAGCCGTGGACGATCACCGGCTCGAAGATCGGCGGCCGCTCGCTCGGCTTCACGTTCGAGGACAGCCTCCAGCGCACGTTCCTCCTCAAGTTCGACCTGAAGGAGGTGCCGGAGGCGGAGACCGCCGCGCACATCATCGTGCACCGCATCGTCTGGGCGCTCGGCTACAACGTGCCGCAGGACTTCCTCGGCCACATCGACCGCAAGGACCTCGTGATCGGCGACAAGGCGCGCGAGAAGGGCCTCGACGAGCAGCGGCTCGACAACGCGCTCGAGCTGGTCCACCGCCGCGGCGACGGCCAGATCCGCGCGATGGCGAGCAGGTTCGTCCCGGGCACGCCGATCGGCCCGTACGCGCGCGAAGGCCGCCGCACCGATGATCCGAACGACACCGTCCTCCACGAGCACCGGCGGACCCTGCGCGGCCAGTACCCGATCTTCGCGTGGCTCGATCACACGGACCTCAAGGAGGACAACACGATCGACAGCTTCGACAACGGGCACGTCGTGCACTACCTGATCGACTTCGGCAAGGCGCTCGGAGTGATGGCGATCGGCGAGGGCGATCGGATGAACGGCTACCGGTTCCAGTACGACATCCCGCCCGCGCTCCTCGACTTCTTCACGCTCGGCCTGCGCAGCCACCGCTGGGACGGCAAGCAGCTCACCGGCCTCCGCGGCGTGGGCCTGTTCGACGCGGAGCACTTCAACCCCGGTGACTGGAAGGCGAACTATCCGTACTGGCCGGTGCTCGACCACGACCGCTTCGACGCGTTCTGGGGCACGAAGCTGATGATGCGGCTCGAGCCGCACGAGCTCGCCGCGATCGTCGAGGAAGGCCAGCTCAGCGACCCGCGCGCGGCGGAGTACATCACGAAGACGCTGCTCCATCGCCAGCGCGCCACCGGCCGGTACTGGTTCGATCGCGTCGCGCCGCTCGATGCGTTCGCGATCGAGTCCACCGCGAACGAGCCGCGTCTCTGCTTCACCGACCTGACGCTCCACTACCTGCTGCGCGAGGCCCCGACGACGTACGCCATCGACGCGTACGACCGCCGCGGCACGTCGACGAAGTTCGCGATCGACGTCGCCGCCGGGCCGCGGGGCCGCACGTGCACGGCGATCCGGCTGTCGGACAAGGATCCGGATCGGTACACGATCGTGCGCCTGCGCGTGAAGCGCGAGGGCAGGGTGATGCCGCCGGTCGTCGTGCACGTCGCGAAGCTGCGCGACGGCCGCCTCGAGGTCGTCGGGCTGCGGCGCCGCTGATACGCTGCACGCGTGATCCTCCGGCGTCCCGACGCGGCGCGTGCGCTGCTGGTTCTCGCGCACGGCGCCGGGGCGGGGATGCGGCACCCGTTCCTCGAGGATCTCGCGGGCGCGCTCGCCGCGCACGGCATCTCGACGCTGCGCTGGGAGTTCCCGTACATGGCCGCGGGCAAGGCGCGCCCCGATGCGCCGGCGGTCGCCGAGGCCGCCGTGCGCGCGGCGTGGGCCGAGGCCGCGCGCACGGCGCCCGATCTCCCGCGGTTCGCCGGGGGCAAGAGCTTCGGCGGGCGGATGACCTCGCGCGCGCACGCGGCGGAGCCGCTGCCGGACTGCCGCGGCCTCGTGTTCTTCGGCTTTCCGCTGCACCCGCCCGACAAGCCGGGCACCGAGCGCGCGGAGCACCTCGCGCAGGCGCCGGGACCGCTGCTGTTCCTCCAGGGCACGCGCGACGAGCTCGCACCGCTCCCGCGCCTCACGCCCGTGGTGAAGCAGCTCGGCGCGCGCGCGACGCTGCACGTCGTCGAGGGCGCGGACCACGGCTTCGACGTGCTCGTGCGCTCCGGACGATCTCGCGGCGAGGTGATCGAGGAGCTCGCGGCGACGGCGGCCGCGTGGATGGTATCGTCGGCGCGATGTGGACGAGCTACTCGGCGCGGCACGCGGCGCAGCTGATCGGGCTGCCCGAGTCGGCGGTGCGCAGCTGCATCCGCGACGGCCTGGTCGGGACGCCGGGCACGGTACCGGCGCAGCTCTCGTTCCGCGATCTGTCCGCGCTGCGGACGGTGAAGGCGCTCGTCGATGCCGGGCTGCCGATCCAGCGCGTGCGCAAGGAGCTCGTGAAGCTGCAGCAGCTGCTGCCGGCGGGCACGTCGATCGCCGAGCTGACCGTCGAGGCGCGCGGCGGGACCGTGCACCTGCGCGGCGGGCCCGAGGTGGACACGACCGGCCAGCTGTCGCTGATGTTCGAGGCGCCGCCGCCCGCTCCGAAACAGCCGGAGGGCGAGCTGCGGATCGAGCTCCAGCGCGCGGTGGTAGAGCGCGATCGCGTCGGCCTCCTTCCCCGCGTCCTGAGCGATCACGCCGAGGTTGTAGTAGGCCGTGGCGTCCGCCGGATCGAGATCGAGCGCGCTGCGAAAGCAGTCGTGCGCCGCGTCCGCGTCGCCGCTCTCGGCGAACAGGCGTCCGAGGTTGATCCAGGCCTCGGTCGTGTCGGGCCGCAGGCGCAGCGATCGGCGGTACGCGTCGATCGCTGCCACCGGATCCCGGTCCTCGAGCTCCATCGCGCGCGCGAGCCACTGATCCGCGGTCGCGGGCGCGACCGCGAGCGGCG
>JAEUJX010000343.1 GCA_016794545.1 Myxococcales bacterium | reverse complement strand
CCGAGCTCGAGCGGTGGGGGGCGGCCCCGGCGCCGCAGCCCGCGCGGCCGGCGGCCAAGCCTGCCGTGGCCACCCGGGTTGCCCCTCCCATCCCGCAGCCGACTGCGCAGATGGTCGTGCGCGAGGCGCCGGTTCCCGCGTCCGTCGCGCCGATCCCGACGCTCATCAGGCCCGCGGCGCCGGCGAAGCCGGTCGCGCGAGTCGCGCCGGTAGACAATGTGGCACCGCAGCCGGTGGCAGAGGAAGATGACTGGGAATGGACGATCGCGATCGCACGCGCGCGGGCGGCGGCGGAGGAAGCGGAGGACGCGGCGGTCTCGGCCGCGGCGGCCTCGAAGAAGGTGACCTCGATCGCGGCGGGGCCGGCGAAGCCGAAGTTCGTGCCGGCGACGACGCAGGCCGCGGCGAAGACGTTGCCGATCGCGAAGGTCGCGGCGGATCCAGCGATCGAGGCCGACAGCTGGCCGAAGACCGAGCCGCTGCACACGCTCGATCCGGACGACTTCCAGCAGGAGATCGCGACCGAGGTCGTGCGCGTGGTCAAGGCGGTACACACGCCGCGCGTGGTGCTGCCGGCCAAGCCGACACCGCCACACCCGATGCCGGTGGTGGCGCCGCCGAAGGTGGTGGTCACGCCGCCGGCGAGCGCGCAGCGCGCGTTCGAGCGGGGGAAGTCGCCCGCGACGGTGATCCCGGTCCCGAAGCTGCCGTCGGTGGCGAAGACGCCCGCTTCGCACGTCGCGCCGGTCGTGCGCGCGCCGTCGACGCCGGTCACGCCGATCCGTCCGCGGCTCGCGAAGGGCACGGGCCCGTACCTGCCGAAGACCGGCGAGTTCCGTACGACCGATCCCACGATCGTCGAGGCCGAGCCCCCGCCGCTGCAGCCGGGTGGCGAGGACACCGTCCCGCACCTGGTGCTGCCGCCGGTGGCGCGCGCGTCGCGGGCCTAGGCATGCGGCGCTCGGCGCTCGCGCTGGCCGTGCTCGGCATCGGGCTCGCTGCGTGCGGGGGCGGTGGCTCCGCGAAGGGGCCCGAGAAGCCGATCGGTCCGGCCGTCGACGAGAAGGTCGCGAAGAAGGACGCGGCGGGTCTCGTCGAGGAGATCTACGACACGATCAACCGCGGCAAGCCCGACAATCTGTTCTCGCTGCTCAACGATCCGCTGATCGTGTTCGGCCCGCGCAAGAGCGACGCGACCGTCACGCGCAGCGAGGCGCTGGTCGCGCTCGGCAAGCTGATCGATCCGAAGGCCAAGGACAACATCCAGGTCCGCTCCGCGTCGCTCGCGGTGCGGGCCGCCGAAGGTGGTCGGTCGGCGTGGGCCTTCGACGTGGTGCGCGTCGAGGGCAAGCAGATGGCCGGCCTCGCCGTGCTGACGAACGACAACGATCTGTGGGCCGTGTCGGCGACGTCGATCGCCGAGACGCCGTCGATGCGCGAGGTGCGCGCCGAGCTGAAGAAGGTCGCGGTGGTCCCGCCCGGCGCGATGTCGCCGGCGAAGGTGGACGATCGCGCCGACGGCGCCGTCGACAAGTTCAAGCGCGGCCTGCTCGAGCAGCAGGTCTGGGGCGACGACCTGTCGAGCTCGACCGACGCCTTGATGATCGGTCCGACGGCGGGCGACGTCACGCGCGGCAAGAAGGAGATGAAGCGCGTCTGGAAGAAGCGGATCGACGCCGAGACGCGCGCCGCGATCTCCGGCGAGGTCGCCGCGGCCACCACCCCCGATGGCCAGCTCGCGTGGGTCACCGCGCCGATCACGCGTGTCGAGAAGGACGAGGATCCGCTCCCGCTGCGCGCGTTCGCGGTGTTCGAGAAGGACGGCGACAGCTGGAAGCTGATCGCACTCCAGGAGTCGCTCGCCGTGGACACGCCGGGCTCCGGCGAGAGCTTCGTCAAGGTCCTGCCGCCCGCGGCCAGGCCGCCCGAGCCTCCGCCCGAGGAGAAGAAGGTCGAGAAGGACAAGGACAAGAAGAAGGACGAGGCGAAGAAGAAGAAGAAGAAAAAGAAGAAGTCGGATGACGACGAGGACAAGCCGAAGAAGAAGAAGAAGAAGAAGCTGACGGAGGACGACGAGTAGCTCGCCGTGGTCGCCAGGTGGCCGGTGGCTCGGCGGCCGGCGAGAGAACCGCAAGGCGGCCGGTGATCCCGAGGTCGCGAGGCCGGCGCGAGAATCGCGAGGCGGCGGTGATCCGCCGAGGTCGCGAGGCCGGCGCGAGAAGCGCGAGGCGGCGGTGATCCGCCGAGGTCGCGAGGCGTCCGATGCCCGCGAGGCCGGCGAGACGAACGCGAGGCGGCCGTCGATCGCGAGGCGGCCGTGATCGCCAAGGTCGCGCGGCGGCCGGTGATCGCCAAGGTCGCGCGGCGGCCGGTGATCGCCGAGGTCGCGCGGCGGCCGGTGGTCGCCGAGGTCGCCAGGGCTCGAAACGGTCGCTGGCTGCGGGGCGACGAAGCGGTAACGACCTCGTCGAGGTCGCGCGGTGCCACTGCGGGGCGGGCACGCCGGCAACGGGGCCGCTCGAACTGGCGGCCACTCGCGCTCCGGCGGATAATCGCCGCCCGATGACGGCATGGTCTCGTTCGTGGGTGCTCGGCCTCCTGGTCGCGGCGGCCGTGCCGCTGACCGCGCGCGCGGAGCCGCAGCCGTGGTCGGTCGGCGTCACCGAGGCGCAGAAGGGCGCGGCGAAGAAGCAGCTCGATGCGGGCAACGCGCTGTTCCTCGACAAGAAGTACAGCGCGGCTCTCGAGAAGTACAAGGCGGCCGTGGGCGAGTGGGACCACCCGGCGATCCGGTTCAACATCGTCCGCTGCTTGATCCAGCTCGACAAGCCGGTCGAGGCCAGTGACAACCTCAAGCTCGCGCTCAAGTACGGGGCGGCGCCGCTCGAGGAGGCCGTGTACTCCGAGGCGCTCGCCTACGAGAAGCTGCTCGCGAACCAGATCGGCGACCTCTCCGTGTCGTGCGCGCAGCCCGCGGTCACGATCTCGCTCGATGGGCAACCGCTCGCCAGCTGCCCGGCGAAGGAGACCCGTCGCGTCGCGCCCGGCCCGCACCAGCTCGTCGCCACCGGCAAGGGGCTCCTGACCAAGACCGTCGACGTCGTCGTGATCGGCGGCAAGTCGCAGGAGGTCACCGTGAAGCTCGATCCGCTTCGCGCCGGGGCGCGGATCGAGCACCGCTGGTCCACGTGGGTTCCGTGGGTCGTGTTTGGCTCGGGCTTCGGTATCGCCGCGATCGGCGCCGCGCTCGACCTGTCCGCCGCGTCCGACATGGACAGCTACGACCGCACGGTCGCGCAGAACTGCTCGACGCTCGCGTGCCCCGATGACGACCCCCGCATCGCGCCGGTGGCCCACCTCGAGGGTCGTGCCGAGACCAAGAGCACGATCGCGGTCGGCATCATGATCGCCGGCGGTGCCACGATCGCGGCGGGCGCCGTGATGCTCTACCTGAACCGCGGCCGCGAGGTCTACCCGACCACCGTCGAGAAGCTCACGCCCTCGGTGACGCCGATGCCCGGCGGCGCGACGCTGGACATCGCCGGCCGCTGGTAATTAGGTCCGACCTAATATCTGCACTTCATGTGCATCGCCGTTGTCCGGCCCGGACACGAAGTGTCGAGTCCGACCCGGCTTCTCAGTCCTTGAGCTTCGTGGAGAGCTTGCGCTTCTCGTCCTCGAGCTGGCGGACGCGCTGCTTCTCGGCGTCGAGCTTGACCTGGAGCTCGGCCTTGGCCCGCTGCGCCTCGGCGGCGGCGGTGGCGGCGCGCCGGGAGGCGGCCTCGGCCTGCTCCTTCGCTGCGACGGCGGCCTTCTTCTCCTCCTCGAGCGCGGCGTTCTTCTGCTTCAGCTGCTCGGCGGACTCGGCGAGCTGCGCGCCGGCGACCGCGAGCTCGGCGTCGGCCTTGGCCTTGCCGTCCTGGGCGGCCTTCGCCTTGTCGGCCTGCGCCTGCTTCTCGCGCTCGGCGGCGAGGCGCTGCTGCTCCTTCTCGTTCGCGGCGGCGAGGGCCTGCTCGGCGATCTCCTGCTTCTCCGTGGCCTCGGCGTTCGCGGAGCGCACCTGCATGTACGCGATGCTGGCGCCGCCGGCGATCGCCGCGAGCACGAGGAACGCGAGGCCCAGCACCGCGCGGCGCGCGCGGCGGCCACGGCGCGCGAGGGCGAGCACGGCGTCGATGAACGCCTGGTCGCGCGGGGACAGCGGGCGCGCGCTCGAGGAGTACCAGCGGCGCGCCTCCTCCATCGCGTCGCCGCGCCAGAGCAGGCCCGTGGGACGGCCCTTGGCCTCCCACTGCTTCGCCGCGGCCGACAGCTGCTGGAGGAACGCGGCGTCCTCCTGGTCCTCGTCCAGCCAGCGGCGGAGCGTGGGCCAGCGATCGATCAGTGACTCGTGGACGATCTCGACGGTGCCGCCGCCCGACTCCCCGCGCATCTGGATGACGAGCAGGCGCGCGGCGACGAGCACGTCGATCACGCGGCCGATGTCGTCGCGCGACTGGTCGAGCTGGTAGAGGTCCGCGAGCTCGACGATGGCGCGCGTGCGCTCCGGCGTGACGAGCGTGCGGAACACCCGCTGCGTCAGCTTCTGCTGCGCGGCGCTCATGTTGCGGACGACGTCGTCGGCGTGCGTCGCGAGCGCGCCGGAGATGCCGCCGATCGCCTGGTAGCTCGCCATGGTCAGCAGGCGCCGCTGGCGGTCGCGCGCGTCCCATAGCTTCGCGGCGGCGAACTGGAGCAGCGGCAGCGCGCCCGGCGTGCCGGCGAGTGCATCGAGCATGTCGCCGACCATCGCGGCACTCTCGAACCGGTAGCCGACCATCTCGACCGGCTGCTCGAGCGCCTCGCGCAGGCCCTCGCGGTCGGGCGCCGAGAGGAACACGAGGCCGCGCGACAGCTCCTCCATGAACCTGGGGTCCTCGGCGACGCGGTCGAGGAAGTCCGACCGCATCGACACGACGACGCGGACCGGCGCCGCCGAGTCGTCGGCCACCGCGGCGAGCGCGCGCGTGAACAGGAGGCGCTCCTCGTGATCGGGGACCAGCGTGTAGAGCTCCTCGAACTGATCGACGAACAGGAGCGTGCTCGAGTCCGAGGCGGTCGCGCGCGCGCGCAGCGCCACGCCGAAGAAGCCGGGCTCGGCGCGCAGGCGCCGCATCATGCCGAAATGCTCGTCGCCCTCCATCGAGTGCGGCGCGTTGCCGGGCCGGGTGGTCAGCCGCTCGACCACCGTGGCGAGCGCGGCGAGCGGGTGCCGGCCGGGCCGCACGGTGAGGACGTCCCAGGTCTCGCCGGAGGCCTTCAGGGCCGGGCCGACGCCGGCGCGCACGAAGCTCGACTTGCCGACGCCGCTCGGGCCGACGATCGCCGTCAGCGGCAGCTCGCGCACGCGCGACACCATGCGCTGGATGTCGCGGTCGCGGCCGAAGAAGCGGTCGGCGTCGTGCTCCTGGAACGCGGTGAGGCCGGGGTAGGGGCTCTCGCCCTCGGCGAGCTGCCGGGCGTGCCGTGTGGGCAGGAGGCTCTCGAGCCGGCGCGCGAGCTCGCCCGCGGTGCCGATCCGGTCGTGCTTCCGCTTCTCGAGGAGACCGTCGACGATCTGGACGAGGCCGTCGGGGAGGTCGGGCACCGCACCGCGGATCGAGCGCATCGGCCCCTCGGAGACGAGGTTCTGCACGATCATCTCGCTCGTCAGCGGAGACACCGGGTGCGTGCCCGCGAGCATCTCGAACATGATGAGGCCGAGCGCGAACAGGTCCGAGCGATGGTCGACGTGGTCGACGCCCATCTGCTCGGGCGACATGTACGGGAGCGTCCCGACCATGTCGCCCTCGCGCGTGAGCGTGAGGCTGCGCGCGTCGCTCACGAGCTGCGAGACGCTGCGCTTCATCACGTCGGCGGAGCCGAGCGCCTTCGCGATGCCGAAGTCGAGGACCTTCACCTGGCCGGCGTTGGAGATCAGGACGTTCTCGGGCTTGAGATCGCGGTGGACGATGCCCTCCTCGTGCGCGCGCGCGAGCGCCCGCGCCACCGGCAGGATCAGCTCGATCACGCGCGTCGGCGGGAGCGGCTGGCCGTCGCCGAACGGGCCCATCACGTCGCGCAGCGACTTGCCCTCGATGAACTCGAGGACCATGTACGGCATGCCGCGCCACTCGTCGACCTCGTAGATGATGACGATGTTGTCGTGGTTGCATTGCGCGGTCGCGCGCGCCTCGACGAGGAACCGGTCGAGCACCTCGCGGTCGACCTGGCGCAGGAACTTCATCGCGACGCGGCGCCCGAGCTTCACATCGCGCGCCGCGTACACCACGCCCATGCCGCCCTGCCCGAGCTCGCGGATCAGCTCGTACTGCTTGATCCGTGTGCCGGGAGCGAGGTCGATCCCCGGCAGCGTCGTGCCCTCGTCGCCGAAGCTGTTCACGAAGCCGCCGTGCGTCGGCACCGGCGGCAGCGGCAGCGCGGTCGACATCGGGCCCGAGAAGCCGCCGGGCCGCGGGGTCATCGGCCCTACGCCGAACTGCGTCCCGACGGCAGGCTTCCCGCGATCGTCGTGCCCCACGCGCGAAATCGTAACATCACTCGCCGGGCGGCGCCTGGGGCGTCTTCGGCTGCTGCTGCATCGCCATCGTCGAGCGGACGATGAGACCGATCCCACCGACGATGAGGATCAACATGGACAGCGTGTTGAACAGGGACGTCCGCTGGAAGTGGATGTCGAGGTTCGCGATGATGCCGACGAGGATCAACAGGAACCCGAGCGCCGTGAGCCCGCGCCCGACGAGCGACTTGCCGTTCCCGAACAGGATCCCGACGCCGAACAGGAGGGGCAGCAGCGTGATGCCGAAGCTCGTGCCGTAGCCCTGGCCGAACAACGAGAACCGCCAGTACCCGCCGTGGACCTGGACGTGGTTGAACAACAGATACCCGCCAACGACGAGCATGATCAGGCCGAGCAGGAAGGTCTTCGTCCCACCCGGCGTGCCCCCGACATTGTGAATGTCCATGTGTGAGGGCCAACATGCGATCGCTTGGCCCCCCACGCAAGTCCCTGGCACCCCGCGGCTTTGCCGGGCCGCGCAGCAGTGCGAAGCGCAGCGCCGAATCGTGGTCAAGGCGCGGCGTTGCCGGCGGCGCGCTGCGCCGCGCAGCTTCGTGGTCAAGGCGCGGCGTTGCCGGCGGCGCGCTGCGCCGCGCAGGTTCGTGGTCAAGGCGCGGCGTCGCCGGCGGCGCGGCGCGCTGCGCTGCGCAGGTTCGTGGTCACGGCGCGGCGTTGCCGGGCCGCGCAGCGGCGCGGCGCGCTGCGCAGGTTCGTGGTCAAGGCGCGGCGTTGCCGGCGGCGCGGCGCGGCGCGCTGCGCAGGTTCGTGGTCAAGGCGCGGCGTTGCCGGGCCGCGCAGCGGCGCGCTGCGCAGCTTCGTGGTCACGGCGCGGCGTTGCCGGCGGCGCGGCGCGCTGCGCAGCTTTGTAGGCAAAGGCGCGGCGTTGCCGGCGGCGCGGCGCGCTGCGCAGCTTCGTGGTCGAGGCGCGGCGTTGCCGGGTCGCGCAGCGCAGATTGCCGGCGTCAGGCCAGCGCGCGCATGCCGGGCGCCTCGCGGCCCGTCGACGCCACGTACTCGTCGTAGCTGCCGCCGTAGATCCGGGGACCGGCGTGGGAGAGCTCGAGCACGCGGTTCGCGAGCGCGCGCAGGAACTGGCGGTCGTGCGAGACGAACACCAGCGTGCCCTCGTAGTCCGCGAGCGCCTTCACGAGGGCGCGCTTCGTCACGATGTCGAGGTGGTTGGTCGGCTCGTCGAGCACCAGCAGGTTCGGCGCGTCGTACAGCAGCTTCGCGAGCGCCAGGCGCGCCTTCTCGCCGCCCGACAGCACGCGCACCGGCTTGAACACGTCGTCATCGTGGAACCCGAACGCGCCGGCGAGGCTGCGCAGCGTGCCCTGGTTGGCCTGCGGCGCGTGCTCCTGGAGCTCCTCGAGGATCGTGCGGTCCGCCGTCAGCGCGTCCATCACGTGCTGCGCGTAGTAGCCCATCGTCACGCTCGCGCCGATCGTCGCCTCGCCCGCATCCGGCGTCAGCACGCCCGCGATCATCTTGAGCAGCGTCGACTTGCCGGCGCCGTTCTCGCCCATCACCGCCCAGCGCTCCTTGCGCGCGACGGTCATCGTCAGCCCGGCGTGCACCACGCGCTCTCCGTACGCCTTCTTGATGCCGGCGATCCGGATCACGTCGTCTCCCGAGCGCGTCGGCGTGCGGAAGTCGAACGTCTTCTCGACGATCCGCTTCGGCTCCGCGATCATCTCGACCTTCTCGAGCTTCTTCAGCCGGCTCTGCACCTGCGCGGCCTTCGCGACGTGCGTCTTGAACCGCTCGATGAACCGGCTCTCCTTCGCGAGCCGCGCCTGCTGCCGCGCGTACTCCGCCTCGCGGCGCTCCGCCTCGATCACGCGCGCCTTCTCGTAGAAGTCGTAGTTGCCGCCGTAGGTGCGCAGCGCGCCGCCGTCGATCTCGACGATCTTCGCGACCACGCGGTTCATGATCTCGCGGTCGTGGCAGGTCATCACGACGGTGCCCGGGTAGTCGCGCAGGAACGCCTCGAGCCAGAGGATCGACTCGATGTCGAGGTAGTTCGTCGGCTCGTCGAGGAGCAGGAGGTCCGGCTTCGCGAGCAGGATCTGCGCGAGCGCCACGCGCATCTTCCAGCCGCCCGACAGCGTGCCGACGTCGTTGCCCATCTGCTCGTCGTGAAAGCCGAGCCCCTTCAGGATCGCCTGCGCGCGCGCGTCGAGCTCGTAGCCGCCGAGCGCCTGATAGCGCTCCTGCACCTCGGAGAACCGCTCGACGACCGTGTCGAGGTCGTCGCCCGGGTTCTCCATCTTCTCGGTCAGCCGCGCGAGCTCCGCGCCGAGCTCCGCGACCTCGCCGGCGCCCGCGCACGTCTCGGCGAGGATCGAGCGGCCCTTCAGATCGCCGACGTCCTGCCGGAAGTAGCCGAGCGTCAGCTTCCTGGGCCGCTCGATGCCGCCGTCATCCGGCTGCTCCTCGCCCGCGATCATGCGGAACACGGTCGACTTTCCCGCGCCATTCGGCCCCACCAGCCCGACCTTCTCGCCCGGGTTGATCTGGAACGACGCGTCGACGAACAGCACCTGTCCGCCGTACTGCTTGCTCACCTGGCTGAAGGCGATCACGGCCGGTTCGTATAGCACTTACTCGCCCCGCGGAGCGGGGTTCCTTCGGCGGAAGGATCTTCGCGCGCTTACCTCGCGCGCCGACCGAGCCGCGGTGCCTCAGTCATCCTTTCCCGGAATCCGCCGCTTGCGCGCTCGTCGCGCGGTCGCGATCCGCTGCGCCTCGCTCTGGCGCGCCGCGCCGGCCGCCCGCTCCGCGGCGAGCTTGCGGAAGCTCGCCAGCCGTCGCTCGTCGACCTGCCCGCGCACGGCGCAGTCCGGCTCCTGGGCATGGTGGCAGTCGCGGAACTTGCAGCGCTGCGCGAGCTCCATGATGTCGTCGAACGCCTGCTCCTCCTCGTCCTCCTCGACCCACTGCGCGAGCTCGCGCATGCCGGGCGTATCGATCCACACGCCACCGTCCTGCGCCACGAACAGCTCGCGCCCCGTCGTGGTGTGCCGGCCTCGCTCGTCCGCGCGCAGCTCGCGCGTCTCCTGCCGAGTGCCGATCAGCGCGTTGAGCAACGTCGACTTGCCGACGCCGGAGCTGCCGAGCAGCACCGTGGTCCTGCCCGCGCCCGACAGCGCGCGCAGCTCGTCGAGTCCCTCGCCGCGCGTCGACGAGATCGCGACGACGCGCCCGCCGCTGACCGCCCGCAGCTGCGCGAGCGCCGCGCCCGGCTCGGGCACGAGGTCGACCTTCGACAGCACGAGCACCGGCTCGACGCCGCCGTCGCGCAGCAGGCCCACGTACCGATCGAGCCGCGCCGGCGACAGATCCGAGTTCGCCGACGTCAGGACGAGGCCCACGTCGACGTTCGCCGCGAGCGGCTGCGGCGTCACCGCCTCGCCGGCCGCCTTGCGCACGAGGAACGTGCGCCGCGGCAGCAGCGCCCGGACGATCCCCGCGCCATTGCCCGCCAGCGCCTCGGTCCAGCGCTCGACCAGCACCCAGTCGCCGACCGTCGGCAGCGCGCGCTTGTCGGCGGCCTCGTTGTAGAGCTTGCCCGTCAGCTCGACCCACGCCACGCCGCCGTCGCCGATCGCGTGATACGCGCCGCGGTGCTCGGCCGCGATGCGCACGGGCGTCCACGCGCCGTCCGGATCGGCCTGCCGCCGGACGGCGTCCCACGCGGCGTCCCAGCCGAGCGACATGCCGGCAGTCTACCTGCTAGGTTCGACTCATGGGAGCAGACGACGACGCGCGGCTCCGGCTGGTGCGCGGCTTCTCCATGAATGTCCCGCACAACAGGGCGCTCGGCATGAAGGTCGTCGACATGCAGCCGCGCGAGGCCGTGTTCGAGCTGCCCTACGACGAGAAGCTGGTCGGCAACCCCGACACCGGCGTGATCCACGGCGGCGCGATCACGGCGCTCCTCGACGGCGCCTCGGGCGCCTCCGTGTTCGCCGCGCTCACCGACTTCGTCCCGATCGCCACGCTCGACCTCCGCATCGACTACCTGCGCCCGGCCGAGGCCGGCAAGTCCGTCATCGCGAAGGCCACCTGCTACAAGGTGACCAAGAACGTCGCGTTCACGCGCGCCGTCGCCTACCACGACGATCCCGACGATCCGATCGCCCACTCGGTCGGCACGTTCATGCTGTCCACCAAGGTCGGGAACCTCCGGTCATGACCCTGGTCGAGCGCCTCACCGCCGCGAAGGCCGCCGGCAACTACCAGGACCTGTTCGACGCGATCCCGTACGCGAAGCTCCTCGGCCTCTCCGCGCAGCTCCAGGGCACCGAGCTCGTCACGACGATGACGTTCTCGCCGGACCTGATCGGCAACCCGGCGCTGCCGGCGCTGCACGGCGGGACGCTCGGGGCGCTGCTGGAGTCGGCCGCGATCTTCGAGCTGCTGTGGCGCGCCGAGACGATCGTGCTGCCCAAGACCATCACGATCACGATCGACTACCTGAAGTCGGCGGCGGCGGTCGACACGCACGCCCGCGGCCTCATCACGCGGCAAGGGCGGCGGGTCTCCAACGTGCGCGTCGAGGCGTGGCAGGGCGACCGCAGCACGCCGGTCGCGAGCGCGCACGCGATCTTCATGGTGATGCGCGGCTGAGTGACGCGGCACGCGAGCAGGCGCTACCGCGTGATGTGGCGGTAGTGCGCGATGTCGTCGCCGGCCACCCACACGCCGTGGCCGGCGCAGACGTCGTAGGTCAGCCCGGACCAGCGCCGGATCTGCATGTGCCTCGCGCACGTCGGACAGCGACGGGGATGGAGCTGCTGCTCGATCAGACGGCCGAGCTCGGCGATCGAGGTGCCATCGATCTTCGGGACCGTTGGATCCCACAGGCCGCAGCCGCGCGGGCAGCGGAAGCCGTCGCCGTCGGCGTCGAGCGGGCCGTCGCGGCAGATCAGGCAGTGGTGGGCGATCGCGCCGCGGTACGGATCGCTCAC
>JAEUJX010000331.1 GCA_016794545.1 Myxococcales bacterium | reverse complement strand
CCGTCGATCTTCGTGTGGACGCACGACTCGGTCGGCCTCGGCGAGGATGGCCCGACGCACCAGCCGGTCGAGCACCTGATGGCGCTCCGCGCGATGCCGAACCTCCACGTCTATCGCCCGGCGGATGCGAACGAGACGGTCGCCGGCTGGAAGTTCGCGATGGAGCGCAACCACGGCCCGACGGGCCTCGTGCTGTCGCGCCAGGACCTCCCGATCCTCACGCCGGCCGGCGCGCCGGGCGCCGAGAAGGGCGCGTACGTGCTCGCCGAGGGCAAGGACGCGATCATCCTCGCGACCGGATCCGAGGTCGCGATCGCGATGGCCGCCCGCGACCTGCTCGCGAAGGACAGCATCTCGGCCCGCGTCGTCTCGATGCCGTGCTGGGAGCTGTTCGAGGAGCAGAGCCCGGAGTACCGGGCGTCGGTGCTGCCGCCGGCGCAGCGGCGCCGCGTCTCGATCGAGGCCGGTGTCACGCGCGGCTGGCGCGAGTACGTCGGCGATGCGGGGGTCGCGATCGGCGTCGATCGCTACGGCGCGTCCGCGCCCGCCGAGGTCATCTACGAGAAGCTGGGCCTGACGCCCGCCGCCGTGGTGGCCGCCGTGAAGCGCGTGATCGCCGCCGGCTGAGCACGGCGTCCGGATCCTGCACATCGCGCCGGACAACGTCGGCGCCCAGAATCCAGATGATCGCCACGGATGCGCGTGGTACGCCGGCTGCGTGGTGGTCATCTACGGGGCGCGTAACTACGGCAGCGTCGATGCGTGCGGTGGCGAGCACGCGCAGACGCAGTTCTTTCATGTCTACTGGCTGCCGCTGGTCCCGACCGGCTCGTCGTGGGTGACGGGCCCCCGGCCCGACGGGACGAACGCGCACGGCATCAAGCTCTACGGCAAGAGCGTGCTGTCGGGCTACCTGCGGGTGTGGGGGCCGATCGTCGCGATCGGAAACCTGATCGCCGGCCTCGACACGGGGCGCGTGGGGCACCTGATCGTCGCGGCCATCGCGGTCGTGCTCGCGGCCTGGAGCTGGAGCACGCGGACGCTCCGCGGTGCGCAGGCGCAGCGGCGCAGCGACTTCAACTACGTCGCGTTCGGGACGCGCTGCGAGCCGAAGCGGATGCTTCCGGCGCACCGCGCGGCCTGCAAGAAGCAGCTCGACGAGCGCTGGCGCGAGCTCGCGCCCCGGCGCTCGCCGAACGAGATCGCCCAGCACGGTGCGGACGGCGCGGCGGAGGCGGTGCTCGCGTACGGGCTGCTGCGGCTGTCCTCGCTCGACCGCGGTGGCGCCGCGGACGCCGAGGGCGCCGACCGCATCCTCGCCGGGCGGTTCGACGCACCGTCGAGCGAGGACGGCCCCTATCGCGCGAAGCCCGCCGCGGCGAGCGACGCGGCGACAGGCGCGGCGCTCGCCGAGCTGGTCGCACGGCGAGCCGAGGAGAGCCGCGCGATCGCGCAACCCACGGCGGTGGCCGCGCCGATCGATCCGGTCGCCGAGCGGAAGCGCCTGCGCAGGAAGGGCCGCGTGCAGCTCGCCGGGCTCGTGTTCATGACGCTCGTCTCGGCCGGCGCCGCCCTCGCGCTCGTGTCGTCGCTGCGGCCGGCGGTCGACGTCACGCTCTCGCAGCTCCGCGGCGTGAATCCGCCGATGGACCGCACGGTCGCGGTCACGTGCGACGCCGTCGACGCTCCGATCTGGGACGTGAAGCAAGGCTCGGGGACGGTCGCGCGGATCGCGATGTGCCACCTCGGGAAGTACCTCCTGCCGCTGAAGCTCGGGGAGCACGACTCCGTGCCGAGCGGCCGGATCACCGGCCGGCTGCGCGACATCGACGACAGGCTCGTGTGGGTCACGGACGGGCTGCGTCGCGACCCGGAGCTCGAGATGCACACGCTCGACTTCTACCTCGACACGAACACCCTCGGCCTCGGCGAGGCCGCGCTCGGGCTCGGGATCCTGGTCGCGACGCTGGTGCTATGGATCCTGTGGTTCCGCGCGCGGGCGCGGCGGAGGCAGCTCGCTACTTCATCGTGAGCGTCGTCTGCGCGACGACCGCGTTGCTGCCCGTCACCAGCTTGATCGTGTAGGTCTTGCCCTTCGCGAGACCCTCGTCCTCGTTGATCGAGATGTCGCCGGTGAGCAGGCCGCTCTTGGGATCGATGCCGTCGAGCGTCTTGTCCGCCGACAGCTGCTTCCCGTTGTAGAACTCCATCTTCAGCGTCGTCGCGCCGGTCTTCGACAGGAACGCGGCGTACGAGAAGTGCCAGTACTGGACGTCATCACGAGCCTCACCGTCGAGCGAGGTGAGGTTCGCGGCCTTGATCTTCGCGATCGTGTCCTTGTCGTTCTTGCCCTCGGGCAGCTCGCCCTTGGTGATGATCAGCTTGCCGCGGAGCGCGCTGATCACCGCCTTGGACATGTCGGCGGTCGCGACCGACGTCGAAGCACCGACGACGATCGCGGTGGCGAGGACTGCGACGGACATCAGGTTGCGAATCGACATGTGGGCTCCTTGTTCTCCGACAATACTCCGTCGACACGGACCACGCCCTCTGGTTTCGAGTGGGTGCGCTTGCGAGGCCGCAAGCGTGTGATCCCGGTGACGTATATAAGCGGAGCTATTCCTTCGAAGCTTCTTCGACGGGCGCGGGGGCCGGCGCATTCATCTGCGACGGATCCTGCGGGCTTCCCGCGGCGCGCTCGGCCTGCCGCTTCGCGCGACGCTCGGGATCCCAAGGGGTTCCGTCGGGTCCGAGGCCGTTGGCGTCGGGGCCGATGGGCTTGCGCTCCCTCTTGGGCCGGGGCGGCAGGGGCTGGCCATCCGGCCCGAGGCGCGGCTCGCGCGGCGCCCCGGCGTTCTGCCCGGGCGGCCGATTCTCGCGCGGAGGGCGCGGAGGACGATTCTCGCGCGGCAGGGGCTGGCCATCCGGCCCGAGGCGCTGCTCGCGCGGTCCGCGATCCGGGCGCGGGCCACGCGGGCCACGATCGCCGCCGGGACCACCGGGACCGCCGGGGCCGCGCGGACCCCGCGGCCGATCGCCGCGCGGACCACCCGGGCCACCGGGACCGCGGCGAGGACCGCCACGGCCACCCTTGAACTCGCGCGGAGCGAGCTGGACCTGCCAGCCGATGCCGGCCTTCGGCATCTCGCCGCGCGGTCCGCGATCGTCGTCCTCTTTCGGGGCGGGCTTGTCGTTGGAGTGCACGAGGCTCGACAGGCCACGCGGCTTGTCCTTGCCGCGATCACCACCGAAGCCACCACCGCGACCGCCACCACCACCACCACCGCCACCGCCGCCGCGATCACCGCCGCCGCGACCGCCGCGATCACCGCGATCGCGGCCACCGCGATCGCCACCGCGATCGTCACGACGGCCCTTGCCGGCGCCGGCGACGCGATCGATCACGTAGTGAAACTCGCCGCGCGAGACGGCGCCGTGCGGCCCGGTCTCGCCCTGATACACGCGCACGAGGCGAACCGCATCGAGGTTGCCACCCACGATGTCGAGCGCCTCGAGCAGGCGTGCCGCGCGATCCGGCTGCACGCCGAGCGCCGACGCGATCGCATCGACCTGCGGGTTGCCCTCGACGGACGTCGAGGTCTCCGCGGACGCGTCGCCGGCACCTTCGGCCGACGCCTCGGCACCCTCGGCACCCTCGGCACCCTCAGCGGGCGCCTCCGCCGGCGCGGGGGCCGGTGCGGCCTCCGCCGGGGGCTGCGGCGCAGGCGCGGTGGCCTTTGCGGCCGCGGCCTTGCGGAGGGTGAGGGTCGAGAATTCCGTCAGCGTCTTCATGGGGGGTTGCTACACCAAACCCCACCCGGACGCTAGCCCGGCGCGGGAGGTAACTACGCGCCGCCGCCGACGGTGCCGCTCGCCGAGGCCGAGACGGAGACCGAGACCGAGACGTTCGCCTCGATGTTGCCGATCATGCTCGCCGCGGCGGCGATCTGACCGGAGATGCAGAGCGCCTGGTCCTTGAACGAGTTGGCGAACTTCGGCCCCATGTCCTTCAGCTCCTTCGCCGCGAACACCCACGACTCGACCGCGTACTTGAGCGGAGCGATGCGCGCCTTCACGGAGAGCAGCTTCGGCAGGCCGGCCTTGAGCGCCTTCAGCGTCGCCTCGGCCTTGGTCTTGTCGACGACGAGCTTCGCGTCGAACGAGATGTCGAGATCCGGCTCGGTGCACTGCACGTCCGCGTTGGCCTTGACCGACGCGGCCGCCTTGCACTGCGCGCTCGCCTTGACGTCCGCGTGACCCTCGCACTCGCCACGGCAGGTGCCTTTGCACTCGCCGTCGCACTGGCCGGCGTTGCCGCCCGTGCCCGCCTTGCCCGCGCACGTGCCCTCGCACTTGCCGCGGCACGTGCCCGAGCACGTCGCGCCGACGTCGGCCGACGCCTTGCCCTCGCACTCCGCGGCGGCCTTCGCCTGCACGTCGACGTTCACCTTGCAGACGGCCGGCTTGTACTTGACCTTGAGCGCCGCCTTCGACTTGATGACGACCTTCATGTTGGCGTCGATGACGCCCCACACCTTGGCGCAGATGTCCTTGGTCTCGCCGGTGTAGTCCGCCTCGGTCATGCCGAGCTCGTTGCCCATCATGATGCAGGACTGCTTGACGATCTTCGCCGTCTCCTCGGCCGTGACCGAGAGGTCCTTGGTCGCGGCGAGGAAGGCCTTGAGCTTCTTGCCCGCGTCGCTGACGGCGTAGTTGCCGCAGGTGTTCGGATCGACCTCGCCCGATGCGCCGCCGAGGCCGCCGGGGACCTTGTCGCTGCCGGGGACGTTGGGCTTGTCGGGCAGGCCGCCGGGCATCTTGCCCTTCGGACAGCCGGTGAGCGCGACGAGTGCCACGAGGGCGCTCGCCAGAATGGTACGTGTAGACGAGACTTGGATCATGTTCGGGGCTCCCCTCTGGAGTACGCCGAACGATGTATCAGAAGTCCTCTGCTATGGGCGGGGCGGGCCCGCGAAATAACGTAGGCCTCGCTCGCTCAGCCAGGGGTGGGCGACCTGACGCGCCGTCGTCCCCGCGAACACGAGGCACTCGAAGTCGGGATCGATCGTGGTCCGCGTCACCGTGAAGGCGGGGGAGGGGACCGCGATCGTTTGATCGATTCCGTTACGGAACGTGTCGACCTCGACGAGCAGGCGCTCTC
Organism: Myxococcales bacterium; assembly: GCA_016794545.1. GTDB lineage: Bacteria > Myxococcota_A > Polyangia > Haliangiales > Haliangiaceae > JABFXX01. Next base: position 10,757 of record JAEUJX010000331.1, on the reverse strand, counting down.
CCGCGTTTGGGCCCTCGAGCGCGATGTGGAACTTGCAGCGCCGCGCCTGGCCCTTGGTCTGCGTGATGTGAAGGGTGCTCGTCCCCGCGGCCGCCGTGAACCGCGTGTCGATCACCGGCCAGTCCGGAGCGCCGGTCCCGTGGATCCACGCCGCCGCGTAGCCGGTGAGATCGAGGCCGGTCTTCTCGGCGAGCGCCGCGACCACCTGGTCGACGGAGAGCGTGTGCTCGCGCCCGAGCACGCTCGCGATCGCCGCGAGGACCTGCGCGCGCGAGGTCAGCACCTCGAGCTGGCGGAACAGGATCATCGGCCCCGGTCCGTACACGTCGCCGTAGTAGTCGAACAGCGGCGGCTTCTCGCCCGGGACCGGGAAGTACATCGCGCCCGCCGACGCGCGCTTCCAGTACGACGCCGTGCCGCGGGCCGCGATCGGCTCGACCATGTCCTCGTACGCGAACGTCAGGTACTCGGCCATCGACTCCTTCCACACGAAGTCGTAGGTGTCCGCGAGCGTCGTCTGATCGCCGGCCCACTGGTGCACGATCTCGTGACCGAGGATGTGCTGGACGTTGTGCACGTACGCCGGCTGGAGCGTGCGGGCGAGACCGTCGTCGAGGACGATGTTCCCGGGGTGCTCGAAGCCGCTCCAGTACGTCGGCGCCGTGTAGATCCGCAGCTCGTCGCCGTACGGGTAGGGCCCGAAGCTCTGCTCGAGCCAGCGCACGAAGCCGTCGTTGTACGTGGTCGAGACCGCGTCCGTGATCATCGTCGTCGGGCGATCGTAGACGTACGCGTGGAGCGAGCCCCACATGCCCTTGTCGGTCCTGGTCCACGCGGTCCTCGGGTAGGCCGCGAGCCCGAACGTCGAATACGTCGGCCCGCCGCCGTGCGCGAACTCGCACTGCGTCTCCGTGGACGACACCTCGGTGATCGTGCCCGGGCAGCTCACCGCGAGCGCGGGATCGTGCGTGACGTGGAACGTGTAGGTCGCGAACCGGTCGGGGCGGCTGTCGCACGGCCCGAACCGATCGCACCCGCCGACCCAGCTCACCAGGTACGAGAAGTCGTTGCCGTTGCCGTCGCGCGTCACCGAGTAGCCGACCTGACTCGTCGACACCGTCTTCAGCGCGACGGTCTGATCGGTCTCGAGGACGAGCGTCGTGCCGACTCTGACGCCGCGCCCGCAGACCTGCACGTGCGTGTCGTTCGAGGTCGCGGTCGCGGCGGGCTGGCTGTTCCACGTCGCGGACGCGAGGTCGAGCTCCGTCGCGCGGAACGGCAGCGTGATGCAGTCGCCCTCGTCCTCCACGGTGATGTCGAGCTTGCTGTGCGCGCGGCGCGTCGCGACATCGAACGTGTAGTCGTAGTGCGTGACCGTCCCGGCGATCTCGCCGAGGATCGGATCATCCGTTCCGCATGCGGATGCGAGCAGAGCCGCGACGACGACGAGGCGCATGCCTCGCTCTTATCACGTTCCGACGGAGGCGCTCTGGACATCCGGCGTGGCCACCGGCCGGGCGACCGTGACGCGGATCTCCATCCCGAGCTCCTCCTTGAGGAGGTCGGCCTTGCGCAGGAGCGCGGCGTCGTCGCGGGACGGACCGTCGCGGACCACCAGGTCGAGCACGATCGCGTCGCCCATCCGGGTCGCCACGACCTGCTCGACCCGCGAGCGGTGCTCCCAGTCGAGCCCGTCGGCGATACGGAGCAGACCCGAGAGCCGGCGGACCTGGGCGCGCAGCTCCTTGGGCAGCGTCGAGTCGTTGATGAGCTGCTTCGCTCGCGCGCCGTCCTTTCTGTGCGTCCGCGCCATCAGCGCGATCATCTCGCGCGCCTCGTCGTCGAGGCCGGGGAGGCGCGCCCAGCGGATCATGTACTCGCTGTGCTTGTGGTGGCCGCGGACGTTCACGACCTCGCCGACGTCGTGGAGCAGGGCCGCGACCTCGAGCAGCACCCCGCGATCGTCGGGCAGGCCGTGCACGTCGCGCAGCTGGTGAAACAGCGCGCGAGAGAGGTGACGCACGTGCTCGCCGTGCGTGGCGTCGTGGTCCATCCGGTTCGCGAACCGGCGCGCCGCGGTGAGCAGCGCCTTGTCGTGCGCACCCTCGGCGCGGATCTGCTCCTCGCGCGCGGTCTCGGCGAGCTCGAGCAGCACGGCCTCGCGGATGCCGACCCCGGGGCAGACCAGCTTCGAGAGGCCGAGCTGGCGCGCCGCGGTCGCGAACACCAGCGCCGCGATGCCGAGCACCTCCGCCCGGTCCTTCTTCACGCCGAACCGGTCCATCCGCTGCTGGACCGTCGCGCCGACGATCTCGGGCAGCATCTTCTCGAGCGCGGCGAGCTCGAAGCCGGCCATGTTGCCCGCCCCGCTGGGCACCTCGCCGCCGACGATCTTCGCGAGCGCGTCGGCGTTGCCGCCGGTCGCGGCCGCGATGCCGCCGGCGACGTTGCCGGGGTTGATCGTGTGCATGAGCGTCGCCGTGTAGCGCCGCACCATGCCGGCCTCGGCGTCCGCGATCGCGCCGTCGAGGCCGAACGTCTCCATCAGCCGGACCGTGCCGACGGGCAGCGAGTTGCCGCGCCACTGCGCGCCGGCCTTGAGGTTGACCTCGAGGCTGCCGCCGCCGAGATCGAGGATCGCGCGCACCGGCGCCACCGGGCCGAGCGCGTTGACCACGGCCTTGCGGACGAGGCGCGCCTCCTCCTCGCCGTCGATGATCTCGAGCTCGATGCCGGCCTCGTGATAGAGCCGGTGCATCAGCACGTCGCGGTTCGCGGCATCGCGCGTCGCGCTGGTCGCCACCGCCCGGTAGATCGTGACGCCGTGATGGTCGAAGCGCTGGCGGAAGTGAACGAACGCGGCGACGGCCTGGTCGATCGTCGCCGGGTCGAGCTCGCCGCGCGTGAACGCACCGTGGCCCAGCCGCACGGGGACGCGCTCGGCCTCGACGCGCACGAGCTCGGTGGGCGTCAGCTCCGCGATCACCACGCGGATCGCGTTGGAGCCAGCATCGATGGCGCCGAGACGGACGGGCGCTGCCATTGCCGACGACGCTAGCACGCGCCGCAGGCGGGCGAAGGCGGGATCTCCGCCCTCACGTACGACTACTTCTTGGCGGGCGGCTTGCCCGGTCCGCGACCGCCGGGACCGCCGGGGCCACCCATCATGCCGGGCGGTCCCGCGTTCTCCGGCACCTTGAGCTTGTCGGTCTTGGTGACGCCCGAGAGCACTTCGACCTTGATGCCGTCGGACAGGCCGAGCACGACGTCCTTCTTCGTGAACGTCTGCGGCGCGGTCTCGATCTCGACGAACGGCTTGTCGCCCTCGTACTGCACGAGCGCCTCGCGGATCGCGAGCACCTGCTTCTTCTCGTCGAGCACGATGTCGGCGTTCGCGGAGTAGTTCGCGCGGATCTGCATGTTCGGCTTGCGGACGACCTTCGCCTTGATCTCGAACTGGATCGCGCCGTCGATCGTCTTGCCCTTCGGCGAGATGTACTCGAGGCTGCCGTCGAGCAGCTCCTTCTCGATCGCGCCGACCTTGATCTTCAGCTGCATGCCCTCCTTGATCTTCGCGACCTCGGCCTCGTCGACCCGGCCCTCGAAGATCATGTCGTCCATGTCCGCGATCACCGCGACGGTGGTGCCGGGGTTGAAGTTGTTCGCCTGGATCACCGAGAAGCCGACCTTCACCGGCACGTCGATCACCATGCCCGGGGCGGTCGCGGTGACGACCAGCGTCGACGTCTTGCCCTGGCCGCGCGTCGCGCCTTCCTTGACGAGCTGGAGGTTCGAGCCCGCGGTCGCGAGCTCCTGCTTGCGCAGCGCGAACTCGGTGCGAAAGCGCTGGAGCTCCGCGTCGGCGACCACGCCCTGCTTGAACAGCGCCTCGTTGCGGTCGAGCTCGCGCTTCGCGTTGTCGTACGCGATCTGTGCGGTGCGCACGTTGGCCTCGGCCTGGTTGGTCTGCATCGCGTCCGGGATGATCGAGATCTTCCCGAGCGCGTCGCCTTCCTTCACGATCTTGCCCGGCTCGACGTAGAGCTCGGACAGCACGCCCGTGACCTTCGGCTTCACCTCGACCTCGCGCCGCGGCACGATCGAACCGGTCGCGACCGTCTTCTTCGTGATGTCGGCGACCTCGGGGGACTCCGTCTGGAACACCACGGGCTTGGCCTGGCTCTTCTTGTACAGGTAGAAGAACGCGCCGCCGACGATGGCGACCATGAGGACGAGCAGGAGATAGGACAGGATCTTCTTCATACAAAACCTCGCGTCACTCGGCGCGTAGCGCCTCGATCGGCTTGATCGAGGCAGCATGGGAAGCAGGCATGATGCCGGCGAGCGCGCCGGCTCCGACCAGGATGCCGACTGCGGTCAGCACAGTGGACAGCTCGATGTTCGGGGGACCGAGCGGGGACTCGGGCATCGCGCTGAGCGCCGCCTCGGTCGCGGCCAGGAGGCCGACGCCGGCGGCGACGCCGAGCAGGCCGGCGATGATGGTCAGCACGATCGACTCCTTCATCACCATCGAGACGATCGACAGCGGCGTGGCGCCCAGGGCCTTGCGGACCCCGATCTCCTTGGTCCGCTCCTTCACGGTGATCAACATGATGTTCGACACGCCGACCACGCCGGCGAGCAGCGTCGCGCCGCCGACGACCCAGCTGACGATCTGGAGGACCAGGAAGAACGTCTGGAACTTGCCGAACATCACGAACATGTTGAACGAGCCGATCGCGAGGTCGTCCCACGGCGCGATGCGGTGGTGGCGCTTGAGCGCCTCCTTGACCTGGCGCTCGAGCTCGTCGCCATCGGTGCCGGGCTTCGCCGTCATCGCGAAGAACCCGACGCGGTTGCCCATGTTGAACGCGGTCTTCAGCGTGGTGAACGGCACGAACAGCGTGTTCGCGTCGCGCTCGCCCTGGCCGCCGGAGCGCAGGGTGCGCGTGAGGCCGACGACCTGGAAGTACACGCCGCTGATCTGGATGTATTGGCCGATCGGATCCTCGTCGGGCTCGAACAGCTGCTCGCGCACCGCCTTGCCGATCACGACGACCTTGCGCGACTCCGCGATGTCGCGCTCGTTGATGAAGCGGCCCGCGTCGTACTCGAACGCGATGATGTGCTTCAGCTCGGGATAGTCGGCCATGACGGTGAACGTGCCGGTCTTGGCCTCGTGCTTGACGATGAAGTTGTTCATCCAGCCGCCGAGCTGGAGCCGCGGCGCGAGCCACTCGATCGCGGGCAGCTTCTTCAGGATCTCGATGTCGTCGGTGTCGAACCGCACGGCGCGGCCGGGCGGCAGGCCGTCGTACGCCTCGGTCGTCTGCTGGCCCCAGCAGAACAGGAGGTTCGTCGCCATGCCCTTCATCTGGCGCTTGCTGCCGCTCTGGATCGCCGAGCCGAAGCCCAGCATCGCCATGAGCATCAGGATCCCCCAGAACACGCCGAACGCCGTGAGGAACGTGCGCAGGCGGTTCGAGCGGAGCGTCGCCCAGATCTCTTTCCACTTATCGAGATCGAACATGGTCCGGGCTACTGATCACGCAGGGCGTGGATGGGGTTGACCTTCGCAGCGGCGCGCGCTGGGAAGTAGCCGGCGAGCGCACCGGCGATGACGAGGAAGATGGTCGCGCCGACGCCGACCTTGATGTCGATCGACGGGTTCGCGATGAAGTCCGTGAGCTCGAGCCGGCCGATCAGCTCGCTGACGCCGACCCCGGCGGCGAGGCCGAGCAGACCCGCGACGCCGGTGAGGAACACGGCCTCCTGGATGATCATGAACACGATCGAGTTCGGCGTCGCACCGAGCGCCTTGCGCACCCCGATCTCCTTGGTCCGCTCCTTCACCGCGATCATCATGATGTTCGACACGCCCACCACGCCGGCGGCGAGCGTGCCGAGCCCGATCACCACGATGAACGCGCTGATCATCCAGAACAGCTGGCGGAACCGCTCGAACTGCTCGATGTTGTTCTGGACGCGGATGGCCTGGCGGTCGTTCGGGTCGAAGTTGTAGCGGTCCGCGAGCTGCTGCCGGATCTTCTCGATGATCGCCTCGGTCTCCGAAGGCGACGCCTCGCCGACGGTGAATTGGAGCATCCCGACCTTCTCGCCGCCGTTGAACGCGAGCTGCGCCGTCGAGATCGGCAGGTAGATCCGGCGCTCCTCCTCGGCGCCGCCCGGATCCGTGAACACGCCGACGACCTGGAACGGCACGCTCCCGATCTCGATCCACTCGCCGATCGGCTGTCCGCCTTCGAACAGGAAGTTCGCGGCGGTCTGGCCGAGCACGGCGGCCTTGCGGCGCTGCTGGACGTCGGCGGCGGTGATGAACCGGCCGCTCACGATGGTCTGCCCGCCGAGGTAGAACGCCTCGGGGTGCACGGCATCGAGCGAGAACGAGTTCGCCTTCGCGCCGCGCTTGGTGACGAGCGAGGAGCCCCAGCGCTGGCCGCGGATGAAGTGCTGGCCGGAGATGTGCTCGATGCCCTCGACCTTCTTCGCGCGCTGGTAGTCGGCGTTCTCGAACATCAGGCGGCGGCCGACGTCGTAGCCGCCGAAGGGCACCGAGGTCTTGTTGGCGCTCATCCACACGCCGTTGGTCGCGTCCTTCGCGAAGTTCTGCTTCATCCCGTTGTCGAGCCCGTTGCCCAGGCCGAGCAGCGCGACGAGCACGAAGATGCCCCACGACACGCTGATCATCGTCAGGGCGGTGCGGAGCTTGCTGCGCCCGATCGTGACGAGCACCTCGGTCCAGCGATCGAGGGAGAACAGATCGCGCCACTGCAGCACGCTGACCCACACGATGCGGAGCAGCGACCACCCGAGCCACAGCACCGCCACGGCCACGGCCAGCCCGAACCCCAGGAGGAGCAGCTTGACCAGGGTGACGACGACCAGCATCTACGTCGCCACGGCCAGGTTCGGGTGACTGACGCGCGCGGCCTCGTCCTCGGCGCTGACGACCTTGCCGTCGCGCAGGCGGATCGTGCGCTGTGTCCGCGCGGCGACCTCCGGGTCGTGCGTCACGACGAGCACGGTGATGCCCGATCGGTTGATCTCCGAGAGCAGATCCATGATCTGGCGCGACGTCTCGCTGTCGAGGGCGCCGGTCGGCTCGTCGGCGAGGATCAGGCGCGGCTTGCCGATCAGCGCGCGCGCGATCGCGACGCGCTGCTTCTGTCCACCGGACATCTCGCTCGGCAGGTGGTCGGCCCAGTCGCGCAGCCCGACGCGCTCGAGGTACTGCCCGGCGATCTGGTTGCGCTTCCGGCGGGAGACGCCCTGGTAGTAGAGGGGCAGGGCGACGTTCTCGAGCGCCGTCTTGAACGGCAGCAGGTTGAACGACTGGAACACGAAGCCGATGAACTTGTTGCGGTACGCGGCGCCCTTGGACTCGCTGAGGTTCCGGATGATCGTGTCGCCGAGCCAGTACTCCCCGGAGTCGTAGTCGTCGAGGATGCCGAGGATGTTCAGCAGCGTCGACTTGCCCGATCCAGACGCGCCCATGATCGCGACGAACTCGCCGTCGGCGACCTCGAAGTCGACGTCGCGCAGGACGTGCAAGGCGTGCGTCCCGACCTGGTAGTACTTGTTGACCTTGGAGAGGCGCAGCACCCGACGCGAGGCTAGCGCCGTTGGTGTCGCAGGGCCAGCGTTCGCCGGCTGCGACACCCTGCGACAGGATGTCGGGATTCCTACAGGGAATCGAGCGCTTCGTCGATCGCCGACGCTGTGGCGGGTGCGATGACGAGGTTGCCGGAGGCGCTCCGCAGCTCGCACGCCGGACCGGTGTCGCACCGGTCGAGGCACTCGACGGGCGCGATCGTGAAGTCGCCGCCCCTCATCCGGCGTTCGACGAGGTGATCGAGGAGCGGCAGCGCACCGTAGCGCTGGCAGGTGCCGGCGCACACGCGGATCTCGACGCCGGGAGACGGCGTCACGGTCAGCTCGGTCGCGAGCGGCAGCGCGGCGAGGTAGTGGCTCGCCGGGCGGCCGCGATCCTCGGCGAGCTCGACGAGATCCGCGAGCGCGACCTGATCGCCGGTCGCGATGTCCTCGAGCTCCATGCCGAGCGAGGCGAGCCGATCGAACGGCACGTCCTCGTGGGTGGGGGAGCGCGTCGGCGTCTTCGTGGCCATCAGGGATTCGAGGGCTCGAACTTGATCGGGAACGAGTCGATCTCGATCCGCTTGCCGGTCGGCTTGTCGAGGCGGAGCTTCGCGATCTCCTGGATCACGCAGTAGCGCAGCACCGGGTCGGCGGGCTCGTCGCGGCGCAGCGAGATGTCGCTGAACTGCCCCGAGTCGGCGGCGACCGCGAGCTGCACGACGTACATGCCGCGCAGCTTCCGGTTCACGTAGAGCTGCCGCTGGTAGCAGTCGCCGATCGGCTTCTGCGCGCTCGACAGCTTCGCCGCGATCTCGTTGCGGACCTTCGGGTCGGCGCCCGTGGCACAGCCACCGCCGACGGTGGCCAGGAGCACAGCGATCAACAGGTGCTTACTCATCCTTCACCACCGTCTTCTTGGGGCCCTGCTTGAGGATCAGGAACTCGACGCGCCGGTTGGCCTCCTGGCCCTCGGGGGTCGCGTTGTCGGCGATCGGGACGTCCGGTCCGAAGCCCTTGGCCTCGAGCCGGCTCTTCGCGATGCCCTTGCTCGCGATGTACTTCATCACGCTCTCGGCGCGCTGCTGGGACAGCTTGCGGTTGAGGTCCGCCGAGCCCGTGATGTCCGTGTGGCCGCCGATCTCGACCAGCTCGATCTGCGGGTTGCCCTTCATCACCGTCACGACCTCGTCGAGCAGCGCGAACGACATCGGCTTGAGATCGGCCTTGCCGACCTCGAACTGCACCTTGTCGGTGATCGCGATGTTCGACGGCGTGAGGATGACCTTGTCCGGTCCGGGCGGCGGCCTGACGCCCGTGACGTTCATGACGGGGAACGGCTCCTGCTTGGCCGCCGGCATGATCGCGGAGCACGCAGCTCCGGATAGCGCGGCGACCAGCGCCCATATCCATCTCGCTCGCATGGCGCGCATGGTATGCGCGAATGGTGATCACCGTCCACCACCTGAACAACTCGCGTTCGCAGCGCGTGCTCTGGCTCCTGGAGGAGCTCGAGCTGCCCTACGAGATCGTGAAGTACGAGCGCGATCCGAAGACGCTCCTCGCCCCGCCGTCACTGCAGGCGATCCATCCGCTGGGCAAGTCGCCGGTGATCACGGATGGCGACAAGACGATCGCCGAGTCCGCGTGGATCCTCGAGTACCTCGTGGAGACGCACGGCGCCGGCCGGCTCGTCCCGAAGCCCGGCACACAGGCCTACCGCGACTACCGCTACTTCATGCACTACGCGGAGGGATCGCTGATGCCGTTCCTCCTGCTCACCCTGATCTTCACCAAGGTGAAGACCGCGCCGATGCCGTTCTTCGCGAAGCCGATCGCGAAGAAGATCGCGAACGGCGTGTCGCAGCGGTTCATCGATCCGAACCTGACGCGCCACCTGACGTTCCTCGGCGATCACCTCGCGAAGAACGCGTGGTTCGCCGGCGACGACTTCACGGCCGCCGACATCCAGATGAGCTTCGCGCTCGAGGGCGCGGTCGCCCGCGCGAAGGATCAGTGTCCCGCGAAGATCGTCGAGATGGTCGACAAGATGCACGCGCGCCCCGCGTACCAGCGCGCGCTCGCCAAGGGCGGCCCGTACGAGGTCGGCGCCTGACAGCGAACCACGACCGCGCTCACGGCTGCTCCACGCGCTCGGCGAGCCACGCCTTCATCACGTTGCGATCGGGCTGCGCCGCGAACGTCTTGGTCTCGATGACCTTGCCGGTCCGGCGCTCGTAGAGCGTCAGCGTCGCTTCGGTCTCGCCGTCGACCGGCACCGCGATCCAGTCGATGTCCTCGAGGAGCTTCGCCGGGCCGAACACGATGTGATCGCCGGGCTCCGCGAGCACGATCGTGCGCCGCGGCACCGGCGGGGCCTCGTTCGCGAACAGCACGGGGCCGCGCGTGACCGTCGCGAGGCGCGCGACAAGCTGCGTGCCGAGCTTGATGGGTGGCACCGGCGCGGTCGCGGGCTTCGCGCCGGCGAGCGTGACGGTCAGCCGGAGGCCGAAGTCGATCTCGTCGGCGCCGACGACCTGGCGGATCGTCAGCCGGTGCAGCACGTCGCCGATCGGGACGCGGATCTCCGACGCGGACGTCCGCTCGCCGATCGCGATCGTCGAGCCGTCGGGGAGCCCCGACGCGGCGACGACGAGATCGTCCCCCGCGAACGAGACCGTCGCGGCCGCACCGGCCTCGCCGATCCGCGCGCACGTGAGGGCCGGGCAGCTGGTGGCACTCGACCGGAAGTCGATCGTCGGCGCCGGCTGGTCGCTCCGACACGCGGCGAGCGCGAGCAGCACGGCGAGGACACGCATCCTCGCCGGGTGTACTACGCGCGGCCCTGGGGGAGGACTGGAACCAGCAGGCCGTGCTCGCCGAGCACACGCGCGAGATCCGCGGACAGCACGCGCTTGCGCTGGAGCTTCTCGGGCGCCATCGACTCGTGGAGCCGGCGCCGCGCCTCGTGCATGCGCCACGCGATCGTGCCCTCCGAGACGTCCTGGACGACGGCGACCTCGCCGTGCGACAGGCCCTGCAGCGACACGAGGATCACCGTGGTGCGCATGTCGACGGGCAGGGCGTCGAGCGCGCGGAGGAGGCGCGCATAGGTCTGGCGCAGCTCGGTCGCGCGCGACGGG
>JAEUJX010000288.1 GCA_016794545.1 Myxococcales bacterium | reverse complement strand
CGTGCGCCGTGCGCGAGGATGCGCGCGGCGAGCCGGCGCGCCGGCAGCGAGCCCATCGCGGGTTGCTCGACCCAGCTCTGGGCGAGCTGCGGCTGGGCGAGCAGCCCGAGCGCGAGCTCGCCGATCGCGCCGGGCGCGGTCAGCGGTGCGGCGAGCACGACCTCGGTGCGCGCGCGGAGCGCCTCGCTCGCGAGCAGCTTCGGCGACGACCGCGCGAGCGCGGTCACGAGCCGCACGAACGTGTCCCGATCGGCGTCGCGCAGCTGGACGAGCACGCGGCGGCCGAGCTCGCGCCGCTCCGGTCCCGCGGGCAGCGCCTGCGCCAGCTCGAACAGCGCGATCGCGGCCGCGGCGGCCGGCATCCAGTCGAGGTCGGCGAGCGTGCCGTCGGCGAGCGCGGCGCGCACCGCGAGCAGGAGCTGCGGCGCCGGCAGGCCCTCGAGCGGGGCGGGCTCGCGCTCGGCGATCTGCGCGAGCATCGTGAGGCCCTGGCGCGTGGTGCGGCGGCGCTGATCGGGATCCGCGATCTCGTGCAGCCCCGCGAACGCGGCGACGTACGTGCGCGCGGAGACGTTGCGCGGTCCCTCCGTCAGACCGCTACCAGCCGAGCGCACGCGCGTCACGCGACGATCATACCCGCGGGGTCAAGTCTTCGGCGGTCAGGATCTCCCGGTAGAACGCCTCCCCGTCGGCGCCGAGCCCGGTGACCTCGATGCGATCGGGGTGGACGTCGAGGACGCCGGCGTTGTAGCCCCGGTGACGGAACAGGATGCCCGGGCCGCCGGGCGGAAGCTCGGGCACGCCCCGGCGCAGCGGGCCGGTCTGGAACTCGCGCACCCCGTGCGCGTGGCGGTAGGCCGCGAAGTAGTGCTGGTCGGCGCTGAGGAACAGGATCCCCGGGATGCCGATCAGCGCGTCGAGCACGAGCGCGCGCTCGGTCTGGAAGCCGATCCACGAGTCGTTGTTCTGGCCGAAGTCGAGTGGCACGCTCGTGAAGATGAGCTTGAACGGCGCGGTCGAGCGGCGCACGCCGTCGAGCAGCCAGGCGCGCTGCGCGTCGCCGAGCATCTGCTTTCGCGCGTCGTCCGGTGCCGCGTTGTCGCTGCGGAACCGCCGCGTGTCGAGCAGGAACATCTCGGCGTTCGCGCCCCAGCGCCAGCTCCGGTAGCGGATCTCGCCGACCGGATCGCGCACGGGGAACATCTCGTCCCACACCTGCATCGCGGCGGCGTAACGCTCGGGCTCGGCGGCCACGAAGTGCGGATCCCAGTCGTTGTGGAACTCGTGGTCGTCGTAGATCGCGCGGATGCCGACGGCCTCGATCAGCGCGCGCGCCGGCGGCGACACGCGCAGGTCGATGTGGCGCTGCCGGTACTCGCCGACGGTGACCGCGACCGGGCCGTTGTCGGTGTACGGGAAGTCGCCGAGCGAGACGAACAGCTCGGGCTCCGCGCCGACCAGCGACTCGAGCATCGCGCTCTCGTAGAGCGGGCTCGGATCGTAGTCGCCCGAGACCGCGAACCGGATCGGGCGCGGGTCGTCATCGGCCGGGGCCGTGCGCACGAGGTTCGGACCGAGCGGACCGACCGAGGACAGGGTGGTGACCTCGTAGGACCGATCGGGTTGCAGGCCGCTGATGTCAACTGACCCCAGCCCGTCGCGCAGCTCGACGTGGACGCGATCGATCTCGAGCCCTTCGCTGCGAATCACGACCGTTGCGTGGCTCCCGCGCGCCGCCCAGATCGCGACGAGGAAGCCCTCGGCCCACGGCTCGAGCACGACGGCGCCGCCGTCGCGCTCCGGCGTCAGGTTGTCGCCGCAACCGAACGCGATTCCGGACGCAGGAAGCGCGCCGGCGATCCGCATCCACTCTCGCCGGGTGAACCCCGTCCGGCGACGTTTCATGGTGACAGGGTAGCGCAAGCCGACGCATGATCGCCGCGCCATGAGGATCGTCGCCGGAATCATCGCAGTGCTCGCGGGCTGCGGGTTCCAGATCCCCGACGACGATGGCCCGGGCAGCGTGACCGCCGGCCCCGATGCGGCGGAGCGCCGCGACAGCGATGGCGATGGCTTCCTCGATGACGCCGACGTGTGCCCGAACGTGGTCGATCCGCAGCAGCGCGATCACGACGGCGACGCGCGCGGCGATGCGTGCGACGTGTGTCCGCACCGCACCGATCCCGGCGCCGATCAGGATCTCGATGGCGTGGGTGACGCGTGCGATCCGCGCCCCGCGACCGCGGGTGACCGCATCGCGTACTTCGAGGGCTTCTACCAGCCGGTGTCGTGGAACGCGGTGATCGGCGGCGACACGTGGGCGTTCGAGAACGGCGCCGCCACGCAGGCGCGCACGGACGACGCGTATCAGCTGATCCGCGACGACAACCCGGACCTCGGCCGCGTGACCGTCGAGGCGCGGTTCCGCGTCACGCAGATCACGGGTGACACGTCGAGCCGGCGCTCGACCGGCATCGTCGCCGGCTACAAGGACAAGGACACGTACTGGTTCTGCGGGCTCGCGGCCTCCGGTGCTCAGTCCGAGGTCGATGCGGGCAAGGTCAGCTGGGGCCTGTTCGGCAACTCGTTCGACTACAACCTCGGCGCGTTCGGCGACGCCATGCCCGGCGACTGGGCCGTGCTCCGCGCGCGCACGTCGACCGCCGCGAATGGCGACGGCTCGCTCGAGTGCGCCGTCGAGCGCAACGGCGTGATGGGCTCCGCGACGTTCGCGACCGGCGCGGCGGTCGCGGGCGACGTCGGCGTCCGTACGAACGGCGCCGCTGCGAGCTTCGACTACGTGTTCGTCGTCGCGTCGCCCTGACCGCGCCCCGGCGGCCTTCCTCGTCGGTTCGACCAGAGCCACGCGCGAAACGCCGGTCGCCGATCGTGGCGCCGGCGGCCCGGCCGGCCTGTAGCCGGTGATACCGTCGCCGCGTGGAGGTCCAGCTGCGTGGCGAGCTCGAGATCGAGCTCGAGCCGGGTGACGCCGCGGGCGTGCTGCACGATCCGCTGTTCGGGCGGAACGTGACGCTCGGGCCCGCCGGGGTCGCCGTCGCGATCGCGCTCCAGGATCCCTGCGAGATCGACGCGCTGCTCGAGCGCCTCGCCGCCGCGGGCCACCCGCGCGCGAAGGTCGAGCCGACGCTCCGGCTGTTCGCGATGCTCCACCTGTTCGACGGCATCGGCGACGACGTGCGCGCGAAGATCCGGGGGATCTGGGCGGGCGGTATCGAGCTGCCGTACCGCCAGCTCGAGGGCGCTCGCCACGAGTGCCAGGGCTCGGGCATGTGCTGTCGCAGCTACCGGCTCGGTCCGATCACCCCCGAGGAGGTCGCGCGGATCTCCGCGCTGCCGCTGCACGACGCGATCCCCGAGCTGCCCGAGGGCGACGTGTTCGGGCGGATCGAAGGGCGGTTCTACCTGCGCACGGTCGACGCGCACTGCGTGTTCCTGCGCGCGGATCACCGGTGCAACCTGCACGCGCGGTTCGGCGAGGACGCGAAGCCGGCCGCGTGCCGCGAGTACCCGGTCGCGTTCAAGGCGACGTATCGCGAGGCGCTCGTCTACAACAACCACCAGTGCGCCAGCCACTTCGTGGCGCTGACGCGGGGGCCGTCGCTGATCGATGCGGCCCGGCTCGCGGGTCGGACCGCCACGGGCGAGGTCACGCTGTTCCACCCGATCGTGTTCCCGCGCGAGGACACGCCGGTCGACTACGCGCAGTTCGTCGAGCTCGAGCTCGCCCTGCGCGCCGCGATGACCGCAGGGCCGCCGCTCGAGCAGCTCGCGCACGCACCGGCGCTCGTCGACTCGTTCGTCGCGGCGGCGCTCGCCCTGCCGCTCGGGGTGGATCCGGCGCCGCACTTCGCGGCGTGGCGCACGCACGTGCCGCTGGTCGCCGCGTCGCCGCCGCCTCCGCCGACGGAGGACGAGCGCGCGGACGTCGCCGCGCTGCTCGACACGCTCGTCGATCAGATGTCGACGATGCTGATCGAGCCGCAGACCGTCAACATGGACGGCGACATGGTGCCGCTGGCCTCGGAGATCGTGCCCGTGCTCGCGTCGCTGCAGCTGCGCGTTCAGCGCGTCGTGCCCGGCGCCGCGGTGCCACCGCTCGGCGAGCCGATCGCCTCGGTGCTCTCGGCGTCGCTCGCGCAGGCGTTCGCGGGCGGGCTCTCGCTCGCCGACGATCGGCCGCTGCCCGCGATCGGGCAGATGGCGCTGGCGATCGCGTGCGCGTTCGCGGCCGCGCGCGACGGCAGCCTCGAGGCGCTCGGGCGGGGCCACATGCTCGCGAACCGCGTGCTGCTGCCGCTGACGCGTCTGGTGTTCCGCGGGCAGCCCGAGCTCGTGCGCTCGCTGCTCGCGGTGCTGCCCGCCCTGGCTACCGGGCCTTGAGCCAGTCGCCGATCGCGGCGAGCACGGGGGCCGGGATCTCGTGCCCCCCGAGGAACGGATGGAAGTCGACCTTCGCGCCGGCGGCCGCCAGCCTGTCGCGCAGCACCTCGGCGATCGAGTACGGCAGGAGCATGTCGTGCTTGCCGTGCGACATCACGATCGGCACGTCCTTCACCTGCGCGAAGCGGGGCGCCCACGCCTCCTCGGCGATCAGCGTGCCCGACATCAGCACGAGCCCGGCGACCGGCTTGCCCCGGTGGAGCGCCACGTCGAGCGACAGCATCGCGCCCTGCGAGAAGCCGCCGAGCACGAGCGCCTCGTCGGCGATCGACAGCCGCGCCTGGAGCTCGTCGAGGAGCTGCGTCAGCTGCTCGCGCGCCTCGGCGAGCCCCTCGGGGATCTCGCCGCGGCGGTCGCGGATCGCGCCGCCGCGCAGCTCCATCTCGAGCTTGGCGAGGTCGAGCAGCCACCAGGCGCGCGAGTCGCCG
>JAEUJX010000284.1 GCA_016794545.1 Myxococcales bacterium | reverse complement strand
GACGCACAGCTCGGTGCCCTGACTCTTCACCCCCACCTGGACCTTGTGACGCGCGATCGACGCCGGGTCGTTCAACGCGGGCGCCTCGATCGGCGTCCGGTTCCAGACGTAGCTGCCGTTGCCATCCTTCGTCGTGCTCTGGATGCCGTGGCACAGACGGCAGGTCACGCCCGAGTGCGAGCGCAGATCCGCCGGTGGGATCGCCTGCCCGTTCGTCATCATGCCGTCGGCCATGAGCGGCATGTCGTGACAGCCGCCGCAGTGCTGGCTGGTCTTGTCGCCGAGGTCGTGCCGCATGAGCTCGACGTTGACGCGGTAGATCGGGTTCCCGAACGACGCGAAGCTGTGCGCGCTCGTCGACCACTGCGCCGCCGCATCGGGGTGACAGGTCGCGCAGCTGTCGACATCCGACAGCATCTCGCCGTCGGTGACGCCCGACCCGTTGGTCCCGTTCATCGCGACGAGGCTCGGCCCGTGCACGCCGGGCGCGCTCGGCAGCTTCGCGACGAGCTCGGCGGCGGCGGTCTTGCGCTGCGGCACGCCCGGATCCGCGGGACGGGACTCCTGCCCGCCGCACGCGGCGACGATCGCCAGGCCGATGAGGGCCAACCTCCGCACCACGATCGACCTTACGCCTTCCGCCGGCCGATCAGGAGGCCGGCCGCGATGAGAACGAGCGCCGCCGACGCGCCGAGGCCAAAGCCCATCGCCTTGGTGCCGGGCGGCGTCGCGAACTTCGTGCCCGGCGGCGCGGGCGCGGGAGCCGGCGTCGCGGCGCGGCGGAGCCCGATCTCCCACAGGTCGCGCTTCACGACGCTCGCCACGTCGAGCTTCCCGCGCGGCGCGAACGCGAGCTTGTTCGCGCTGGTCGTCCCGGTCGCGATGCCGCTGGGCGGGCCGCCCCACACGCCACGCTGCGGGTTCGCGCACTTGATCGGGCCGGTCCACCAGTGGCGGATCGCGTAGCGCGCCTGGAAGTAGTTCTGCTGCGACGGCGCGGCGCCGTACTCGAGGCCCTGCTTGCTCCACTGCTCGCGGCCGCCGGTGACGGGCTTCGCCTCCTTGAAACGGAGATCGTCCTTCATGTCCTTGCGGCCGTAGCGCGCGTGCAGCCGCGTCAGCACGAACGCGCCCTGGGCGATCTGACCTCCGACGATGTCGCCGCCGAGCGTCATGAGGTCCGCCTGCGTGACGTCGAGCTCGGGGCACGGATCGCAGTGGTACTGCGGCACCGCGGTCCACGCGTACTCGGTGACGACCGCGCCCGGATTCGCCTCGATCGTCTTGTCGAACAGCGCGGCGTAGAACTCGGCGAACCGGGTCTTCACGCTCGGCTTGACGTCGAAGTTCGTCGGGATGAACACGTTCCTGTAGTTCGCGACCTCGTAGCGCTTGTCGGCGGACAGGATGTTCACGATCAGGTCCTGCTTGCCCGTCGTGTTCGCCATGCCGAGGCGGATCGGCAGCGCGAACTCCTCGCTGTCGTAGTGGAAGCGCAGCGGCGACAGCGCGGCGTGGCCGCCTTCCATCTTCACCTTCTTCGGATCGACCTTGGCGACGAAAAACTTCATGCCCGCCTCGACGTACGGGCGGAGCAGCGGCTCGGCGCCGGCGGGGATCTGGTAGCGGTTCTGCTTGAGCCAGGTCTCGAGGCCCGCGGCCTCGGTCGCCGAGAGGATCAGGATCTTGTACTCGGCGACGTCGAACTGCGCCTCGATCTTCACCGTCTGCTTCTCGGCCTCCATCGTCGGCGCGTACTGGCGGCCCATCCCGGCGGACGCGGTCGGCGCCGCCATGTCGTAGTCCTTGGAGTCGTACGGCTGCGGGCACGGGTCCTGCTCCCAGTACTCGACGAGCCGCGGCGAGCCGAGCGACTCGACGTGCTCGAACACGTGCTTCGGCAGCGTCTTGACGTCGGCCTCCTTGAGGACGACCGGCACCGGCACGACCATCGCGAAGTCCTCGAGCGGCCCCTGATAGTCGTTCTGCATCGACAGCACGGTGCGCGTGCCTTGCCTCATCAACACGACCTGCGTCGCGTCGGCCGCGAGCTTCGCGCCCGAGCCCGACACGTAGAACCCGCAGAACGCGTCCGCGCGCTGCGCGGACAGCAACACCGAACCCAGCGCGAGCGCGCCGACAACCAGGGAACGCCTCATGTCTACCGTTCAACGCGCCCGGCGAGGCCGGGGTCTACGCCGCGCGACCAGCCACGCGAGGCCTCCGAACGCGAGCGGCAACCCCGTGGAATCGTTCGCGGCGCAGCCACAGCCGCGCTTCTTCTCGGGCGAGCCACCGGCCTTGGCGTCCGATCCGGAGCCGGAGCCCGAGCCCGAGCCGACGTCCGAGGCGGGCCTCGGGGCCGTCGGATCGACCGGGCGAGCCGGGCCGACGACCAGATCGATCTCCGGCACGTCGTGCAGCACGGCCTCCGCGAGCTTCACCGCGCCGCGCGGTGCGAACGCGAGCTCGAGCGCGGGCTTCACGCCACCGCCGGCCGTGCCACGCGGCGGTCCGCCCCAGCGCCCGCGCACCGGCTTCTCGCACGCGAGCGGTCCCGTCCAGCGGTGGCGGATCGCGTAGCGGCCCTGGAAGTTGTTCGTGCTCGCCGGCACCGCGCCCTCCTCGAGCCTGCCGCCGGCGACCAGGTGCTCGCGCCCGCCCGCGATCGGTGGTGCCGCCTTGAACACGAGGTCGTCCTGGATGTCCTTGGCGTAGCGCGCGTGGAGGCGCGTGAGCACGAAGTCGCCGCCGCCCTCGACCACGTCGGCGCCGAGCGTCTGGAAGTCCGCCGGGCCGAGCGCCGGGCCGGGGCACGGATCGCACGTCGTGGCCTGCCACGCGTACTCGGTGACGATCGCGCCGGGGTTCTTCTCGACGGTGCGGTCGTAGAGCGCGGTGTAGAACGCGCCGAACGTGTCCTTCGTCGACGCCGCGACGTCGAGGTTCGTCGGGATCGTGACGTTCTTGTAGTTCGCGACCTCGTAGCGCTGGCCCGGCGCGAGGATGTTGACGATCAGGTCCTGGGTGCCGCTCGAGTTCGCCAGACCGAGCCGGATCGGCAGCGCGAAGTCCTCGGTGTCGTAGTGAAAGCGCAGCGGCGACAGCGCGGCGCGGCCCTCGACGAACGTGACCTTCGCAGGATCGACCTTCGCGACGAAGAACTTCATGCCGCTCTCGACGTAGGGCCGGAGCAGCGGCTCGGCGCCGGCGGGGATCTTGTACTTCTCGGCGCGCAGCCACGCGTCGAGGCCAGTCGAGTCCTTCGCCGACAGGATCACGATCTGGTACTCGCCGACGGTGAACTGCGCCTCGACCGTGACGCCGAAGTCCCCGGTCGGCGCCGTATTCGCGACCGCCGTCGGCGGCGGCAGCGCCCCACCGCGCGTGCGCTCCAGCTCGTCGTATGCGGGCGCGCACGGATCCATCTCCCAGTACTCGACGAGGCGCGGTGCGCCCATCTGCTCGACGCGGACGAACACGTCCTTCGCCAGCGTCTTGACGTCGGTCTCCTTCAGCACGACGGGCACGGGCACCACCATCGCGAACGCCTCGGGCGGTCCCTTGTAGTTGTTCTGCATCGACAGGACCGTGCGCGTGCCGGCGCGCATCAGGACGACCTGCGTCGCATCGTTGAACAGCTTCTGGTCGCCACCGGCGACGTAGAAGCCGCAGAACGCCTCGGCGGCGTGCGGCGCGGCGAGGACAGCGGCGGCGACCAGGGCGGCGAGCTTCATGCCCACAACAGTACACGTGCCGCCTCGGGAGCTCGGCGACCTACAGCGGACAGCGTGCCGTCGCCGCGAGCTCGGCGAGCGCCTCGTGCGCGCGCGTGCAGGCCAGCTCCGCGACCTCGCGCTGCGCGGCGTCGGCGGAGCTGTTCACCGTGGCGCGCAGCTTCTCGACGAGCGCCTGCATCTGCGGGGGCAGCGACGGGCAGCGCATGAGCCTGGCCGCCTCGTCGGCGACCTGCCGGCACCGCGCGCCGAGCAGCACCGGCGTCTCGACCGGCATGCAGCCGGCGTCGGTGAGCGCGCTCTCGAGCACCTCGCCCTTCGCGCGGCACGCCGGCGCGTCCTTGGCCTGCCACGTCGCGGCGAGCGGCGGCACCGCGGGGAGCTGCACCTTCGTGCACGTCCGCGCGATCCGCGCGAGCGACACCAGGCGATCGCACGCGGCGACCTTGCCGCGCACGCGCGTCAGCCGCCCGCGCACCGTGCAGCCCGAAGCGAGATCGATCGACAGCTCGAGGCCGGCCGGCCCGCGCGCGATCGTCAGCGCGAGGTCGCCGTCCTGCGCCGACAGCGTGCCGCGCTCCTCCTCCACGAGCCCGAGCGATCGCAGCCCGCCCTTCGCGGGCGCGAGATCGATCGCGAGCGCGCCGTCGACGGCGTCGAGCGCGAGCGTCGCGGACCGCGCCCCGGGCGTGGTGCAGCCGCGCCAGGTCAGTGCGCTCTTGTAGTCACCCACCCACTCCGTCCACGGCGCAGCATCTGCGCTGCCTGCGAGAGCGATCACGGCGAGGGCGGCGACGCGCATGGGAAAGGGTGACACGGGAGCGGATTCCCGGCACGATGGCGCCATGTATCGAACGGGGCTGCTGTTTGTCGTACTGGCCTCCGCGTGCGGCGATGACGGGGGCGCACAGCCCGACGCGCCGGTGATCACCCTGGATGCGGCGATCGATGCCGCACCCGACGCTCCGAGCTGTGCGGCGCCAGACAAGGTGTGCACCGGTGTCTGCACCACCGTGGCCACCGACGAGGCCAACTGCGGGGACTGCGGCGTCGCGTGCAAGGGCGGCCAGGCGTGCGACAGCACGTGCGCGTGCCCGATGCCGTTCGTCCCCGCCACCTATTCGCCGCAGTCCTTCGACCAGTTCATGCAGCAGATGGGCGCCACGATCGGGATCGGGCCCGTGGTCGACAACGCGGGCATCCACCCGCTCATCATCGGCTACAACGCGCAGACGCCGCTCAACACCGACATCGACCTGTCGACGGTGGCGCTCGGCTCGCTGCCGTTCGTCGCCGCCGGCTACCGGCTCGACCTCGGCACGTTCGGGACCGA